>JAZQES010000001.1:0-19638 GCA_045539115.1 Candidatus Cryptobacteroides sp.
TCACGTAAGGGACTGCGTCGACTTGAAGAGAGTCATGATCATGGTTGTGATCGCCCTCGTTCCTGCAATGCTCTTCGGTATCTGGAACACAGGTTATCAGCACAGCCTCGCATTCGGCCTCGACTGGGGCTTCTGGAACATTGTTCTTTACGGTCTCGTAAAGGTACTTCCTCTCTATATCGTATCATACCTTGTCGGTCTCGGCATCGAGTTCGTTTCGGCTCAGATCCAGGGACACGAAGTGAACGAGGGTTACCTCGTGTCAGGTATGCTCATTCCGCTTATCGTTCCTGTTGACGTTCCGCTCTGGATGCTCGCAATCGCAGTTGCATTCGCAGTGATCATCGGCAAGGAGGTATTCGGCGGTACTGGTATGAACATCTGGAACCCAGCACTCCTCACACGTGCATTCCTCTTCTTCTCTTACCCAAGCAAGATGTCAGGTGACACAGTCTGGACAGGTGGTGTAGAGAGATGGATGAACGAAGGTGTGGCATTCCAGGCTGGTAACGGTCTCGTGGACGGTTTCTCAGGAGCGACTCCGCTTGCTGACCCTACACTTGCCAACCTCGAGCCTAGACTCTGGGACATGATCCTCGGTACAATACCCGGTTCAGTCGGTGAGACATCTGTGATCGCTATCCTCATCGGTGCCGTCATCCTTCTCTGGACAGGCGTTGCAAGTTGGAAGATCATGGTTTCATCAGTAGTCGGAGGTCTTGCAATCGGTTATCTCGGATATGCTGTCGGAGCGACTGACCTTCCAGGATACTACCAACTCGTCATGGGTGGTTTCCTTTTCGGTACCGTATTCATGGCAACTGACCCTGTGACTTCCGCTCAGACTGAGTGCGGAAAGTGGATCTACGGATTCCTCGTTGGTGCTCTCGCAGTGACAGTACGTCTCTGGAACCCTGGTTACCCAGAGGGAATGATGCTTGCCATCCTCCTCATGAACACATTCGCACCGCTCATCGACCACTATGTGATCGAAGGCTCTATCAAAAGAAGAGCAAAGAAAGTAAAAACCGCTTAATATATTATAGGTATGAATACAAACAGTAATACATATACAGTCATATATTCGATTATCCTCGTTGTGATAGTCGCTGCGGTTCTTGCATTCGCTGCAATGTTCCTCAAGCCTATTCAGGATGCCAACGTAAAGAAGGACACCATCAGTCAGATCCTTACCGCTGCGACTGTGACTGGAGAAGATATTCTCGGCACATACCAGCAGGAGATCGAGGCTGCCATCCTCGTTGACATCAACGGTGACAAGGTGGGAAGCCTCGACACCGATGATTGCGAAGTATATGACAATTCTGCCCTCAAGAGACAGATCACAGCAGAGCCTAAGGCTCTTCCTGTATATATCTTCAAGAACGGAGTCACTGTAATTCCTTGCTATGGTGCAGGACTTTGGGGTCCTATCTGGGGCTATATCGGCTTCGAAGGCGACCTCAAGACCATCAAGGCCGTATGTTTCGGCCACAAGGGTGAAACTCCTGGTCTTGGTGCAAAGATCGCAGACGAGCCTTCATTCGCTGAGGCATTTGTAGGAAAACAGGTCGGAACAGGTGACATTCTTTTCGAAGTGACCAAGCCGGCTAACCGTCAGACTGAGAACAATGGAGTTGACGCAATCTCAGGCGCAACTATCACATCACAGGCCCTCGGCAAGACACTCAACCAGTGGTTCGGTTTCTACCAGAACTATTTCGCAAAGAATGCTGCAGGATGCTGCTGCGACGAGCCTTGCGAGGAGGTTGCAGTAGAAGAGGTTGTTGCAGAAGTTGAACCAGAAAACACAGTGGAGGAATAAGATATGGCAAACATTAAGGAAACATTTTTGAATCCGATATTCAAGGGCAACCCTATTTCTGTCCTTGTCCTCGGTATCTGTTCTTCACTCGCGGTAACAGTACAGTTGAAGGGTGCTTTTGTGATGGGACTTTCAGTGATCATCGTAACCGGCCTTTCCAGTCTCATCTGTTCTCTGCTCAGAAACACCATTCCTAACCGTATCCGTATCATCGTCCAACTCGTTGTAGTTGCCATGATGGTGATTCTCGTAGACCAGGTGCTCAAGGCATATGCATACAGTGTAAGCAAGACACTTTCAGTCTACATCGGCCTTATCATCACCAACTGTATCGTGATGGGACGTATCGAGGCATTCGCTCTCGGCAACAAGCCGTTTGCATCTCTCATGGACGGTCTCGGAAACGGTCTCGGATATGCCATGATCCTCGTGATTGTAGCCTTCTTCCGTGAACTTCTCGGAAGCGGCACGCTCTTCGGATTCCAGGTAATCCCTCAGGCTGTTTACGATTTCGGTTATATGAACAACGGTCTCATGATCCTTCCTCCGATGGCGCTCATCCTCCTCGGATGCATCATCTGGGTACAGAGATCTATTCAGAAGGACCTTCAGGAGAAATAATAACACATAACTAAAGAAAATTATGGCAGACTATATTAGTTTATTTGTAAAGTCGATCTTCATCGACAATATGATATTCGCCTACTTCCTTGGTATGTGTTCATACCTGGCGGTATCAAAGAACGTGAAGACAGCAAACGGCCTCGGTATTGCCGTAATCGCTGTGCTTCTCATCACTCTCCCTGTAAACTATCTCCTCAACGAGTACATCCTCAAGCCAGGCGCTCTGGCATGGATGGGCGAGAAATATGCGAGCCTTGACCTGAGTTTCCTCAGTTTCATCATCTTCATCGCAGTCATCGCCGCAATCGTACAGATCGTGGAGATGGTAGTGGAGAAATTCCTTCCGAACCTCTACTCACAACTCGGTATCTTCCTTCCGCTCATCGCCGTGAACTGTGCGATCCTCGGTGGCTCGCTCTTCATGCAGGAAAGGGATTTCATCAACATCGGAGAACCTGTCGTATATGCACTCGGTTCCGGTATCGGCTGGTGGCTTGCCATCGTTGCCCTTGCTGCAATCCGTGAGAAGATGGCTTATTCACACGTGCCTGCAGGACTCAAAGGCCTTGGTATCACATTCATCACCGTAGGTCTCATGGGTATTGCATTCATGACATTCATGGGTATTCAACTTTAATATAGGAGGACAAGAATATGACACAAACGATACTTTTTGCTGTGATCGTCTTCGTGATCGTCACAGTCATTCTGGTGGCACTTCTCCTCTTCATCAAGACGAAGTTGACACCTTCAGGAACAGTAAAGATCAACATCAACGAGGGAAACAAGATCGTAGAGGTGACTCCTGGCGGAAACCTTCTTTCGACTCTCGCAGAACAGAAGATCTTCCTTCCTTCTGCATGTGGTGGTAAGGGTGCCTGCGGACAGTGCAAGTGCCGCGTTACAGAGGGTGGCGGAGAGATTCTCCCTACCGAGGTAGGTTTCTTCAACCGCAAGCAGATAGCCAACAACTGGCGTCTCGGATGTCAGGTGAAGATCAAGGAAGACATGTCTATCGAGGTACCGGCTTCCGCTCTCAGCGTGAAGAAGTGGGAATGCGAAGTGATTTCGAACCACAATGTGGCTACATTCATCAAGGAATTTGTGGTTAAACTCCCTGAGGGAGAACACCTTAACTTCCAGTCAGGCGGATATATCCAGATCGACGTACCTGCTGTTACAGTAGACTATAAGGATATCGATGTAGACGATCAGTATAAGGAAGATTGGGAAAAGATGGGTCTCAGGACCCTCAAGATGGTCAACCCTACTCCTACCGTACGTGCATACTCGATGGCCTGCTACCCTGCAGAGGGCGACATCATCAAACTCAACGTACGTATCGCAACTCCTCCATTCGACAGGGCTGCGGGCAAGTGGGTTGATGTAAACCCTGGTATCTGCTCTTCATACATCTACTCTCTCAAGCCAGGTGACAAGATCACTATCTCCGGCCCTTACGGTGAGTTCTTCCTTCCAAAGGATCTCTCACCAGAGACCGAACTGATCTTCGTCGGCGGTGGTGCAGGTATGGCTCCTATGAGAAGCCACATCATGCATCTCTTCAAGACAGAGAAGACAGACCGCAAGGTGAACTTCTTCTATGGTGCACGTGCGCTTAAGGAGGCATTCTACCTCGATGACTATCATGCAATCGAGAAGGAATTCCCTAACTTCAAGTTCCATCTTGCACTTGACAGACCGGATCCAGAGGCTGATGCAGCAGGCGTACCATACGTTGCAGGTTTCGTTCACAACGTGATGTTCGAGACATACCTCAAGCAGCACGAGAATCCGGAAGATGCACTCTACCTCATGTGCGGTCCTCCAATGATGGTCGGAGCGGTTGTAAACCTCCTCGACTCACTCGGAGTACCACCGGAGAACATCCTTTACGACAACTTCGGAGCGTAAAATCAGACAATAGCCAAGTAATAAACATTGGCAAACACACAATAAGAAACTCACTGTTATTCAGTGAGTTTCTTTGTTTTATGATAGTATTATTATTAGTTGCTATATAACTATTATTGTCTATTATATTTTTGTTACTCGTATCGAAATAATCACTATCTTTGTATCGGGTAACAAATTATAGTAACAATGAAGCAAAAGACTCTATTATTATTGGATTTTTGCAAAAATTAGCAAAGATGAAGAATTCTATTTTGTTCAGAAGGACCATTTAATAGTAGTGCCCAACGATGATGGCAATGGCACAAAAGCAGCAGAGTATCTTGGAATGGAAATGATTTACTGGGAAGACCTCGTTAACGAAAAGAATTAAAAAGTATAGGACACATCTTATACCGAGCAATTTGCAAGTATCATGAACAAAAACTATCTTTGCCTTGACAAAAGGGTAACAGACTATGGGAGCAATCTATGTTTTACAGGGCATATTGATATACATTTATGCCTTTGATCACAATCCTCCACATATTCACGTCAGAAGTGCGGACGGAGAATTTACTATTACGATAGAGGACAGAATCGTTGAAGGACGGGCAAAGGCACGGATCGTGCATTTAGTAAATGAGTTCATAGATGCTAACAAGTCTGAAATTATGGAGATTTGGGATAAAGCCCAGAGAGGCGAAAGGATAACTAAAGTAAACAGATAGGAGGTACAATTATGATGTTAAGAGTTACAGATGTTGAATACAAGGGCGGATATATCCTGCTCTGCACATTCAGCACCGGAGAAAAAAAGACTGTGGACTTGACACCTCTTCTAAAGTATCCGGCATTTGAAGAACTAAAAGATGAAAAGATGTTCATCCAGTTTGGCTTGGATGGTACAATATTCTGGTCAAATGGTGCAGACATCGCACCTGAATACCTATACGAAAACGGTACTGCTGCATAAACAATACAAGCCCTTGGAAAACTCCTTTTTAGGTCTTTTTGTTACCAGTTTGTTACCCAACAACTTTAACACAAGGGCTTTTACATTGCAAATCAACAAGTTAGCAATAATGGGAAACATCCTTTACGACAACTTCGGAGCGTAATGATAAGAGAGGCTGACCGTTATGGTCAGCCTCTTGCTTTATATGATCAGATCTTGGAAATGCCCCAGGAATACACCTTGTCTATATTAGGAGTATGGATGCCGTGCTGTTTCGCAAGTTGCCATATATATTTCAAGCCATAAGGGAAATCTTCGGTAAAATATCTGCTCTTGTAATCCGGAACCCAGCCACTTTCGGTCTTTATCATCGGAGAGTCTATTCCTTTGAAACTCTCGATAGAGGAGAGTTTTGCGGCAAGGGACTTCGCATCATGACTTTCATAGTAGTCCAATATCCTTGGAAGATATTCTTCTGATACAGGCAGCCTGTCAAGAACCTTGAAGAATTCCTCATCCATCTTTATCAGCATATCCGCTGCCGCTTCCGTCCATTCCCCATAGAATTCTACCATTTCAGGATAGACTTTCCCTTCATTATTACCGCCGAACATGGTGTACAATCTGGATGTATGAAGCAATGGATTACTGTTTGTAAGACTTGCTTCAAAGTAATTGTTCAATAGTATGACAGGACGCTCGAACCAGTCCGAGACAAGGTCTGCAAATGAAAGTTTTTCAGCCGGGGCCACATTCTCAACTGCTATATGATAACAAGGCTTGTAGCCTAGCAGAGAGGCGGAACGGCCATATTCAGTTACACGGCTTATGAACGGTACTCTCTGGAAGCCCCATAAAGGCTGGTCCGGTTTCAGGATCTTTCGTGCCTCGAAGAAGAAGCCGGTGGAAGAGAAGACACTTCCGACATATGCCGCAGGCTTGATATGGGGTTTGATGCGTTCCAGTTCCGACGCGATCATGAAGCCCGGATAGCAGAAAAGGACGACATCAGCCGACGGAAGAACTTCATGCGGATCACTGCTGACTTTGTTCAATGTACCCGACAAGATATCATTCTCCGGAGTTGTAACCTCAACGGATGTATCCCAACACTCAGGATGCCCGGTCAGGATATTGACCTTCGCCTTACCTTTTGCAGAAAGCCATCCGGATATCACGTGTCCGAGAGAACCCCCTCCACATATGCAGATTGTATTCATATCAGAGTGATTTCAATGCTTCAACAAGTCTACTGTTATCTTCCCTGTTCCTGATAGCGATCCTGATATAGTTCCTGCCGTCGAAAACCTTCTTCGTACTGCAATCCTTGATGAGGATATTATGGTCATTGAGAAGACGGACAGCCAGATTGTGGGAATCATACGGAGGAAGCACCTCGCATAGGAAATAATTGGCCTCACTGTCGAAGACACGAAGGAACGGCACTGACATCAGTTCTTTTCTGAAGCATGCCCTCTCATTCTGGAATTTGACTGCTGCCTTACGATAATCCCCTTCATATTTTGTATATATCTGCATGAAGAATTCTGCAAAGGAATTAAGATTCCAGATGGAAACATCCTTCTTTATGAAAGAAATGAGGTCTTTGTCTGCAGAAGCAAGAATACCGAGTCTGAGACCTGGGACACCGTAAGATTTCGAAATGCTCTTGATCACTATCATATCCGGATACTTCTCGAGAATATCATCATGAAGCAAAGTGTTGTCCGGAAAATCTGAACTGAAATCCACAAACGATTCATCTACTACAAGGCGTATCCCTTCAGCGGCACACCACGATGCCAATCTTAACACGTCTTTCTGCGACAGATAGTTTCCTGACGGATTATCAGGATTGATAAGCAGGAGATTCTCAGTCCTATGCATGGAAAAATATTCGATGATATCGTCCACAGTATAATGAAAGTCATCTGTTTCCGGAACGAAAATCTCAAGTCTGTCCTCCGGAAGTCTGTTAGGATATTCCTCGAAAGTAGGATAGATCAGTCCGAGACGTCCCTCTATCCTCTCCATGAGACTCTTGATCAGTTCCGCCGCGCCATTGCCCGGCACGACATGAGCCATGCTGACTCCGAAACATTTACCGGCAAGAAGAGAGTTTACATACATGCCGGAAGGATATTCGGTGAGAAGAGAATCAAAATTGGACCTCATCTCATCCTTAAGGCGTCTGGAAGGGAAATAAGGATTGACCAGATAGCAGTAATCAAGCATGCCGGGGAATCTCCAATAGCCTCCGAATCGCTTGGTATAAAGTCTGTAATGTTCCTCGTCCGATGCGAAAAGCGCCTCAGCAATGTTCAGATCCTGGACATCATCTATCTCATACCATCTTTCATTCGATATCGGAAGAGCCTTGAGTTCCGAGTTATCCAGCATGCAGATGACCCTCAGAACCTGTTCATAATATTCATTATTGCCCAGTGCAGAACAATATGCATCAAGGAAAGGTATATACTTGTATTGAAGGAATTCGCGGCTGAACTTATACAGATTCACTGTCTTGAAATAATGATCTACATCAGAGTACTTGAATGCCTTCTTAGGGACGAAATTCACGATATTGTTATCCTCATCGATTCTGACCATAGTACCGTCCATCCATGTCTGATACTTTGCCACAAGAGCAAGATTCGGATACGGATCCTCCAATATGAGAGAAAACATCCTGTCATCGAGAATCAGGTCCGACTCGATCAGAAGTGTATCATCCTCGATCAGTTTGTCCTTGGTCAGAGCAAGAGAATATATGTTGTTGGTCTTGTCATAAATCGGATTCACGACATATTCTATATTCAGTCTGTCGGAATATCTGTCACCGATATGGCTGATCAGGTCATCTCCCTTATAGCCGACCACTATCACTACCCTGTTGAGTCCCAAGCCCGACAACTGGGTAAGCAGTCTGTCTATCAAAGTCTCTCCGTTGACCTTGACCATACATTTGGTATTATCCCTCGTCAGTTCCTTAAGACGCTTGCCCATACCGGCGGCAAGAATTATCGCTTGCATATGTTCTTCTTATTTTTTGAAAAAAGCAATGAGTTTCACAAATAACTGCATCGGCAGCCACACATCCGATCCGGTCCTTATCTTAGCCTTGAGGATCTCTCCCGCAAGGTAAGGATACCTGTTGAACAGGTCAAGGCCATATGCAATCGAATACCAGCCTGCCTGAATCAGGATATCATCTGTCAGAACCGCAACCGGATTGCTTTCGAGAGGTTTATCCTTATAAAGTTCATACAGATTCAGAAAGTTCATCGCATATTCCTCCTTACGCCTCTTTCTGCCCTGGCGTGTGATGGAATGAGGATTGTTCTTTCTATAATGATATACCTCCATGTCAAGATAAGCCATGCTTCGTGCATATCCTGCAAGTTGAACCGACAGGAAGCAGTCCTCCGCATAAGGATACAACGGATGATGTATCCCATTATTCTCATACAGGCTTCTCTTTATGCATTTATTGCAGAGAGTGCCGAAAGCACGATGGTTATACATATTCCTGATATACAGGTCCTTCTGACTTATGTCATACTCACGTTCCTTCTTCACGGACGAACGGCTCTCATATTCCTTCACATAGTTGAAATAGACTATATCCGCATCCGACTCGGCACATTTTTCAGCGATAGCCTCGAATGAACCGGGAGAAATCCAGTCATCCGGGTCGACATGATAGACATAATCTCCTGTCACATGTTCCATTCCGGTCTTTCTGGCAGCCGGCAGACCGCCATTTTCCTTATTCACGATAACGACATGAGACCTGAGGTGCGGAAATTCCGAATCTATCAGTTCATTCAGCACCTCAATGGAACGGTCTTTCGTCCCGTCATTGACAAAGACATATTGGATATGAGGATATGACTGGCCGAATACCGAACGTGCAAATTCGACAATATAACGTTCCACCCCATAGACCGGAACGACCAGAGATATCACGACAGGCTTGTCCATCTTACTTCTCATATTTCGACTTTATAGGGAATACTGATTCGAATGCATTCAGAATGGCATCATGAAGAGCCTCATAACGGCTTTCACTGAGATGCACATCATTGATGCACACAAGATTACGGTCCGGTTTGCGAAGGAAAGCCTCGAGACTCTCCGGTGAAGCCACGGATACCGAAAAATGCTTGTTGGAAATCTTTTCCCTTATGACCATGCCCTTATAATTCATGTAGTCAAGGAAAAGATATTGATTCAGGTCGTTTTCAGTACGGGTGCGTGAGGCAGATGTCCTGCGGACCTGTTCTTCAACCATGGAATAAAGTTCCGCGCACTGGCTCTTCAGCATAGGGGAACAGATATGCTGAGGACGCGTGAAGAAGAATGACGGTTTCAAGCCCAAGGCCTTGCGGGCAAGTCGGTCTGAATTACGGCATATCTTCTTGTACATGTTTCCTGCAATGAAATGTCTGTAATATCCTATTACCGGACGTCCGTTGCGGAAGAAATCTTCCGGCTTGCAGTCCCCCACCGGGAACATGTCGTCATTGAAATAGAGATATTCCTCATCAAGACCAGGAATCCTGTGAAGATGCATCTCGATAGGATTGCAGTTGAATGTGGGAAGGAATTCCTCAGGGATTATATCCCTGTGAAGGACAATCTTAAGATTCTTCCGGTCAACCCATTCCGGCACCTGGGAAGGATGTGAGACCACAAGATAGACATTCCTTACGAAAGGCATCCTGTTCTCAATGCCCCTGAGCAGATATTTAAGTGTCCCCCAGTCGCGGAAACGCTTCTGCATGACGGGGACATTCGTATATTTCTCATAATCCTGTTTCCAGACAGGATCATTTCCGTTGACATAGGTAATTACTACATCCATATGCTATTCCTCTGTTCCAAATATTTCATCTATATAATCCTGACAATGAATGGATTTCCTTATGCTGGCTTCCGAAGGAAGTTTTCTCCAGTCTCCATAAATCTTTGTCAGATAAGCATCAGTATTGCCGGGAGCAGGAAAATCCACCCCCTCGAAAGTAATCCTGGAGAGCGGGAAAATGTCATCAAAGTAAAACGGGCTCTTGTAGAATCCCGATCCCAGTTCGTAATGATATTGCCCCTTCGGATTGACAAGGCCGACAAGACGGCAGAAAGGGATCAGTACAAGACGGTTCAATGCCTTCACAAACCTTATTGCAGACTGCCTTGCAGCAGTGTTCTTCATATGCAATGTAAACTTCTGCGTACCGAAATATAAAGTCTTTGCCATATGGGCAGCAAACCTGCTTGACTTCTCTATACAGAATATGTCGAAGCCGATTCCTTTGTATTTATAGAATGCTGTCCTTGGGTCCGCAGTCACATTACGGCCGCCTTCCTTCTTGCGGAATCTGCCGAAGATATTTACATATTCAGGATCAGTGTCAATGCTCTGAAAGAAATACTCGTCACTGTCCATGGCAGCAAGGACCTTCTCCAATTTCCTGTAGTCTTCCTTCAACATCGATACATCAATGTCATCGTCCCAAGGGATGAAACCGCCATTTCTTGCAGCCCCAAGCAATGTGCCGGAACAGAGCCACCATCTTATGCCGTTCTTCTCACATATGTCAGAGAAGACCTGAAGCATCTTGACAAGTTCCAACTGATCTGTACGCAACAACGAACCTTCTGGATTATATTCGATCATATCCCACTGTTAATGTTTCACTTGCGAAAGCGTATCAAAGAGCGCTTTCCATTTCTCTGCAATCATATCAGGAGTATATCCGGAACGCTTACGGACGCCGTTGATTCTGATCCGGAGACTGTCCTCCTCACTCAAAGAAGCCACCTTGACAAGAGCCTCGGCATACTTTTCCTCATCAAACGGAGGCACGACAAATCCGCATTCCTCTTCCGGAGCAAGTATCTCATATATACCGGACGTACATCCGAACGCCACACCTATGCATCCATGTGCCTGTCCTTCTGTCAATGCCAGAGGCCATCCTTCCGTTTCCGAAGTCATGCATACAGCCCAGGCCCTGCGATAATATCCTTCAACATCATTCTTCATGCCCTCAAAGGAGACACGTTCCAGATGAAGGTCCCGGGCAAGTCTTTTCAGAGTTCCGGAATCAGGGCCGTCACCCACAAGCACCAGTTTCCAATCCGGAAGACGAGGCTCGACAGCAGCCCAGATACGCAAAAGGCGGTCGATACGCTTCGACCAACGTTCGAATCTACCACAGAAGAGGAATACCTTTTCCTTGTTATAGCAGACATCCGGGACAATCCTTTCCGAGTTCTCGATAGGATATATATGTGCCGAGGACGGATCAAGTCCCAATGTCTTCACCACCTCATCACGATATGACGGACAAAGCACCGTATAGGCATCATTCATCATATAATCTCTCCGTGTCCGTTCTATCGCCATCTTCATGGCCAGTGACCCGTCTTCGAACCTGCGTCTGTTCCACAGATGCCACATCAGACGGCGGACAAGACCTTTTCTTCTGCGATACATGATGGCATGACGCTGCCAGAAAGGCTCTCCATGACATGCCAGAACCGTCCTGCATCCTGTCCTGTTCTTGATATCTTCTATTCCATGAAGAGATTTACCGGTCTGCACCAGTATGTCAATTCCGTCAGAAACGACATATTCCCCGACAACGTCCGCCCTTTTCGAAGGCATCGCCGGGGACGGTATGACACGAACCGTAACAAGTTCCTTGATATCACCCTGCATCAAGGATTCTGAAACTCTGGAAGCATATACGAACACACGATAATTTCCGAAGGCGCTCAGATATCTGGCGATATCGACCGTCACCCTCTCTGCACCTCCGGCAGGAAACGAATTGTGTATGAATGCTATGCGTGTCAACTGGACCGTCCGAAATTTATAACTCTTAAAAATCTTGCAAATATAGCAATTTAACTGCTAATCGACATATCTGAGAAGGATCTTACGAACATGGTCAGACACATGCTTGGCTGAGTCAGTGGCAGCCTCGAAAGCCTCTGCGATATTCTTATACTTCATCACCTCTATCGCATTGCTTTCGTTTGTGAATATATAACCGATATAATCAGCAAATGCATCATCGGCCGCATGCTCCAGTTCCGTGATCCTTTCACACTGGACGGCGATCTGGCTGTAATTCCCTTTCATATCAGCAAGAAGGTTCATTATCTCCTTGACCGCGTCAGCCTCGGCATTAATATAATTGGCAAGGTCCCTTATCTGCTGGTCAATCCTTACCGGCATATACAGAAGAATGGACTTTGCAGAATCGTTTATATGATCCAGGAAATCATCGATACTCATGGCGATGGTCTGCATGTCGCTTCGGCGTATGCTCATAATGATATTTTCATACAACTGTTCATGGAACTCCGACAGCAGTGCATCTCCCTGCACTTCACAGGCCTTGACTTCTTTTTCCAGTTGACGCCATCTTGGAGCCTCCACAGTCTCCGTCATGGCACACAAAGCCTCGGAGGCATGCTGAAGGAATGTCGCCTGCTGGGTGAATATCGGCACAAAGTGACGCCGTCTGACAAAAAGTCTCCTGAATAATCTGCTCTTCTTCATAATCCTTATGCAATATATCTTTCAAAGATATATTATTTTTTGCTCACATCATATATGCCGAGGCTGTTCAAACCGCTAAAATCGTTTAAAACAAATTATAACATTCATAAAAAAAATGACATGAACATATAAAAACAGAAAAAATCCGTTTTTCTTTTTTTAAATCTGCCATTTTTCCGATCGACGGAGCATAGATTTGCAATCAAAAATGAAACGCATAATCGGACTTTTCTGCCTTATTTATGCAGGGACAGCATGTTGGGGGCAAAGTCATATCGGAGGGAAAGCCATGATAGGGATGGATATTTTTCACGCAGTGACCGTCTGCGATTTCAGAATAACGGTCATGCATTCTTTCTGCGGAAAGTGGTCGGCCGGAGCCGAAGCAAGAATACTGCCTTTCCGTGGCCATGAGTCGCCTGACAAGGAAGAGAGGCTCCACGACATGCTGCTTTCAGGAGATGACAGCCGGCACGACGGGACGGAAGAACACAAAACTGGCCATATCGGCTCCATCTCTTTCAGATACTGGCCGTCAGGAGCATTCGATGGGGCATATCTAGGCACAGGGATAATGACTGGAGAAAACATCGGCACAGGCTTCACGACAGGAGCAGGATATCTCATAAGACTATGGAAAGGATTATGCCTTAATCTAGGGTTCGAAGTCTGCCTGGACGGGAAATCATTGAAGGCGGCAGACATGACAAACGGAATCGAAATTGGAATCAACTATATCTTCTGATCATGACACACACAAATAAAACAGGCCGGGAGTACATCTACACGTTACTCAACACTCTCTTATTTTGCTCGTTTTCATCTCATCCCGTTCTGGGCACTACATTGCTGATTCTTCTCCCGGCCTTGCTGTACGGATGTTCCGCAGAGTTTCCGGATAGTTCTGCGGGACAGACGGCGACAGCGGTCAGCATTACCAAAAGTCCTGGGGCAGATGTGAAAACACTGGATATCTTCGTGTTTGCAGATGACGAAATGCGGCTTCTTGACTGTTACCAGAGAATCGAAAGGCCTGAAAAATGGGATATGGGCGTAGTTTCAGGATATGGCGACAGGATAATGTTCCTATGCGCCAACAGCGGGATGGATGCAGGGGGATGGCCATGGATAAGGTCATGGCATTCCCTTGAAAAGATTGTGTTCAACCTTGAATATGAATGTCCGGATTCTCCCGTCATGACAGGAATTGCAATGATATCTCCGAAGGACGACAGACATAAGCGGGCGGATGTAACAGAAGCCATCCTCCGTCCTCTCAGCAGCGAGATTGTGCTAAGATCAGTAAGATGCGACTTTACCGGAAGGCCATATGACGGGGAAAAGATAACTGATGCGAAAGTCTATCTTACCAATGTGAATGCCGAAGCAGGACTTCTGGACGAAGACGGCATGAGCCCCAGAAGGATAATCAATTCCGGTCATCTGAACAGCGAAGACATCGCGGCATTCCCTGACAGCAGCATGATTGTCAGGCACTTGAGCAGTGATATCGGGAAAACGGCCATGCTTACCGACATACACCTCTACTGCTATCCTAACACATCCGAAGAAGAAAGTCCCGGCACTCCCGTCACAAGGCTTGTCCTCGAAGGTAAGGTTGGAGGAACGACATATTACTGGCCGATAAACATCAACCGCAGACAGGGCAAAGGTGTGGAAAGAGGCAGAAGTTATGTATTCGACATAGTGATAACGAGAAAAGGCACTGATGATCCGGACATACCGGTCGAGACAGACGAAGTGGAAATCATAATTACAGAAGAAGAATGGAACGAAAAGGAAGATTACACTGTAGGCTTCTGACGAAGGTCATTTTATTACAGGCAGTTGCGGCATTGGTCTGCGGATGCATGGACAAGGTCATTCCCGAAGACATGAGCGAAGTGACCATAAGTTTCAGAAATGCAGGATTCATGAGCAAGGCGGCCGCCCCGGACGAGGATCTGATAAAGGATGTCAGCATAATGATATTCAATCCCGCCGGAGAGGCGGAAGAATGTCTGTGGCTCAAAGGGAGAGACGTTGAAGAATGCAAGGTACGTCTTCTAAAAGGTGTGACTTACACTTTCTGTGCATGTGGCAATTTCGGTAGACAGATATATGCCGACGATATCGAAGAACTGGAAGAACTCACATGCCATCTGGCATATCCTGACGAATACAGGGAGGGCATTCCCATGTATGCGATGAGGGACATCAAGATCGAAGGCGACAGCAGGATCACACTGCCTCTGACGCGTCTCATGGCCAAGATAAGCCTCAGGATGGACAGGAGCAGACTTTCAGAAAACGTGACAATGAAAGTTCGCTCCGTCAGGATAGGCAATTGTCCGAGACGTGCCAAGGTATTCACAGAAAGCAGCGTACGCGGTCAGGATGACTGCTTCCCTGTAGGATTCCTTCACGATGCCCTTGACGCTTCAGACCTTAACGTCAATGACGGCAAAGGTATCAGCAGAGAAGTATCCTTGTATATGCTGGAAAACATGCAGGGAGAGATGGACGACGATATATCCGATGACAGCGGAAAGGTATTCGATGAAAATGATTCCAGAAAAGACAAGTGTTCTTACATCGAAATGGAAATCGAATACAAATCCGATGAAAAATACAGTTACGACAAATGCCTCATATACAGGTTCTATCTCGGTGAGGACAGGAACAATCTCGATATAGAACGCAACTGCCACTACCATATCACCGTCTCACCGGAAGACGACGGACTGTCAGAAGACAGTTGGAGAGTGGACAAGACCGGCCTGCTGAATGTCAATCCCAGCGGATTCGCCTTCTATCCATCGGGATATATCAGAGGCGACATAGGAGAAAAAGTGCACATATGGTGTGAGTTTTCGCCAAAATACGCCACCTTCGACGTAGGGCAGGAATATATGGAGGAAGACAAGGCCAGAGGCATATATGACTATGAGATAGATGAAGACGGACATGGCGCAGTCCTTACTCTTACCGGTCCCGGAAGGGGGCTTATATACATGGAAGCGGGCGACCCCGTAAACGATGCCGCCCTCTTTATAATCGAAGTGAATCTACCTTAGATAACATGCAGTATGGGATTCCTCGCAATGAACAAGTTGCTCCGGAGTTCCCGCGAAGACCAGATGTCCGCCGTCGTCTCCTGCCTCAGGCCCGAGGTCTATCACCCAGTCAGCAGCCTTGATGACATCCAGATTATGTTCGACGACAATGATGGAATGTCCTTTTGCAAGCAGGGCGTCGAAAGACTTGAGAAGTTTCTCGACGTCATAGAAATGAAGTCCGGTAGTAGGCTCGTCGAATATGAACATGATCTTCTGGTTCCTGGTCTTCGAGCCGTTGTCATTCATCGAAAGGAAGTAAGCAAGTTTGATTCTCTGACTTTCACCTCCGGAAAGCGTACTGCTGCTCTGGCCGAGTTTTATATATGAGAGGCCAACATCCACCAGCGGCTGAAGCCTTTCGGCAATCCTTGATGCAACAGGATCATTCTGCGAAGAGAAGAAGGTTATCGCCTCTTCCACGCTCATGTTCAGAATGTCATCAATATTCTTTTCCTTATACCTTACTTCGAGTATATCCGGCTTGAATCTCTTTCCGCCGCATGCTTCACATACCATGGAGACATCAGCCATGAACTGCATGCCTATCTTCACGAAACCTTCTCCCTGACATTCAGGGCAGCGTCCGCCGTCCATGTTGAACGAGAAATGCGAAGGAGTATAACCGTTTATCTTTGCATACTGCTGATCTGACAGAAGTTTTCGTATCTCGTCATAAATCTTGAGATATGTGACTGCATTTGAACGCGAACTCTTTCCTATCGGGTTCTGGTCCACATACTCGACCTGGGTTATGCGGTCAATATTGCCCGAAAGTCCTCTGAACGTGCCAGGAGCAGATCCGGTATGGTTTATCTCACGATATAATGCAGGATAAAGGATATCTCCCACAAGCGACGACTTTCCGCTTCCGCTCACTCCGGTCACCACAGCAAGCACTCCCAAAGGGAATTTGACATTTATATCCTTGAGGTTATGCTCCATGGCGCCTTCCACCTTGATATGGTAATTCCAACTGCGCTTGCTGCGGACATATCTGCTGCGGATTCCGTCAAGATATTGCAAGGTCAGAGACCTTTCACGCACTTCGTCAGGGACATTGTCACCGATACAGCCCTGGAAGACAATTTCTCCACCGTTGATTCCCGCTCTCGGCCCTATGTCGATGAGAAGATCCGCCGCCTTCATGATTTCCTCGTCATGCTCCACCACTACCACGGTGTTTCCGATGTCACGAAGTCTCTTCAAGACCGATATGAGTCTCTCTGTATCACGAGGATGCAGACCTATGCTCGGCTCATCCAAAATATATAGAGAGCCGACGAGAGAACTTCCCAAAGCGGTGACAAGATTGATTCTCTGGCTCTCACCACCGGACAATGTGTTGGATGTACGGTTCAAGGTGAGATATCCGAGGCCGACATCCTGGATATATTTCAACCTCGACACTATTTCATCAATGGCCTTCGCCACTATGTTATGCTCATATTCGGTAAGGCTGATGTCAGTTAGGAAAGTCAGGAGGTCATTGACGTTCATGCAGAGAAGTTCATGGATGGTCTTGCCGGCGACCTTCACATATAGGGCCTCCTTTCTCAGACGGCTTCCTCCGCATTCCTGGCATACGGTCCTGCCGGAATAACGGCTCAGCATATACTTGTACTGGATCTTGTAGCGGTTTGACTCGACCCACTTGAAGAATTCGTTAAGTCCTATGATGGAATCTTCCTCGGTCTCGGCAGCACGTCCCTTCCACAGGATATCCTTTACTTCCTGACTCAGATTGCAGTAAGGCTCGAAGATAGGAATGCCATATCTGGAAGAATTCCGCACGATCTGGTCCTTGAACCATCCCATCTTTTCGCCTCTCCAGCATGCAATCGCACCGTCATAAATTGTCTTACTCTTGTCAGGCACGACAAGATCCTCGCTGATTCCGATTATCTGTCCCAGACCTCCGCACACCGGACAGGCACCAAGAGGGCTGTTGAAACTGAACAGATATTCATCAGGTTTGGCAAACTCGATTCCGTCTGCCTCAAAACGGTTTATGAACTGTTTCAGAGAGACTCCCCCGGCAGAAAGGTCCTTTCTGACCAGCATGCAGCCGTCACCTTTGTCGAATGCAGTGTCAATTGATGAATGAAGCCTTGTCTGAAGGTCCTCCCAGTCTGTCTGGTCCATGTTCACCGGCAGGAAATCCTTCATCTGAGGGAGTTTCACACGGTCTACCAGCAGATACAGTTCCGACGGATACTCCTCAGTATCAGACATCTGCATGACTTCCTCGATACGGACCACGCGGTCGGTATAAAAACGTGTATATCCTTCCTCCTTGAGTTGAAGCATAAGTTCCACCTTGTCCGTCCTGACGGCCCAGCCTATGTCTGAAAGAATATAGGCAGCAGATGCATCACCTTCGAATATATGCGCCATCACATCATTGACGGTATGGCATTTCACCTCCTCGCCTGTCACAGGAGAATATGTACGTCCGATACGTGCAAAGATGATACGGAGATAATCGAAGATTTCCGTACTTGTTGCAATTGTCGAACGTGGATTCCTGGTGTTCACCTTCTGCTCGATGGCGATAGCAGGCGGTATGCCTTCGATAAGTTCCACATCCGGCTTGGACATACGCCCGAGAAACTGCCTCGCATATGAAGAAAGGCTCTCAGCAAAACGCCTCTGTCCCTCAGCAAAAAGGGTATCGAATGCAAGTGAAGACTTGCCTGATCCGGATATACCGGTAACCACGACAAATTTCCCACGCGGGATCTCCACTGTTATATCTTTAAGGTTATTGACCTTGGCTCTCCTTACTATAATATTTCCTTCTTCTTTCATCAACAAAGTCCGCCTTTGATTGAGGCAGCCTACAAATATAAGAAATTTACTCCACTATTGCATTAGAAATGGTCTGGATATTGATATTTCATGGCACGCATCCCGGTATGGGATGATGATTATATAAACAATTTAACAGATAGGAGATAAATTTATGTTACCAGCAAGAAGATTCGGCAGTCAATATGGCCTTACAGACTTCTTCAATGATTTCTTTGAAAACAAGGCTTTGGAAAAAGTGACAGGTACCGCACCTGCCATGAATGTATTGGAAAACGAGAAAGAGTACAAACTGGAAGTCGCAGCACCGGGAATGTGCAAGGATGATTTCAAGGTACATCTCAACAAGGACGGCAACCTCGTCATCGAAATGGAGAAGAAGGATTGCGGATGCAAGGGAAAGGAAGATGATAAAAAAGAATGCAGATACCTCAGAAAAGAGTTTTCTTATTCAAAATTCAGCCAGACTCTGCTTCTCCCCGACAATGCAGACAAAGAAAACATTGAGGCTCAGGTAAATAATGGTGTCCTCAAGGTCGTCATACCTAAATTGGAGAAGGTTAAGGCAGAAGACGAAAAGAGGGAAATTGAGATCAAATGATAAAAAAAATGCAAAAAAGTACGCAAAAAATTTGGAGGTTCCGATTTTTTGCGTACCTTTGCATCCGCGTTCAAGAAAAACGCATAAGTCTGAACAAATTGGTGCGGTAGTTCAGCTGGTTAGAATACCGGCCTGTCACGCCGGGGGTCGCGGGTTCGAGTCCCGTCCGCACCGCAAAAGGGAGCATAGCTCAGTTGGTTTAGAGCATCTGCCTTACAAGCAGAGGGTCGGGGGTTC
>JAZQES010000002.1:0-2776 GCA_045539115.1 Candidatus Cryptobacteroides sp.
GACGCACCCCTCCCAACCCCTCCTAACTTCTGACGATATTCAAAGAAAAAATGTAACTTTGCTGACACGCAAAAAGCCTTGATTTGGAAGTTGGTACCAGATCAAGGCTTCTCTTTTAGACTATATGTAAGTACAGACCGATAAATGTGAATTTATCGGTAGAAATTCAGAGCACTGATGCCGATACTTTTCCAAGCGTAAACTCAAATCTCAATCCTCCATCCGGACGGTTAGAGGCTGTGATGGTTCCGCCATGAAACATGACGGCATGCTTGACTATGGCCAGACCCAAGCCGGTACCTCCTTTGCTTCGGGAACGACCTTTATCCACTCTGTAGAATCTCTCGAAAAGTCTCGGGAGATTCTTCTCGTCAACTCCGATACCGTCATCCTCAAATATAATTCTACAGTACCTCGGATTGTTTTCCACCAATGCGATATGAATTGTCCGGCCTTCAGAATAGGAGATTGCATTTTCTGTAAGATTCCTGAAGATTGATCCTAAGAGAGAGAGGCTTCCGTCAACCACGACTCTCTCATTGAAATCGATCGTCAGACGCATTCTGTCTTCATCAGGAATGAAGGTAAACTCTTCTTTTATCTCATCCAGCAAGTCGTTGATAACGACAGGTACACGCTCGATACTGCTGCTGCCATCCTCCAGTCTGGTAATGAGAGAAACGTCTTCAAGCAGATGGCGGAGACGATTGTTCTGGGCATAGCAACGCTCCAATAGTTCCGTTCTCTTTTCTTCAGTCAGAGATATTCCTGAAAGAAGGGTCTCCAGACAGACCTGAATCGACGCAACAGGGGTCTTGAGTTCATGATTTATATTATTGGTGAGCTGTCTCTTTATCCTGTTTTTCTCCTGTTCTTCCTTGAGCGCATTCTCCTGCTCGCGGTATTGATTCAGACGTTCTATCGTCTTGCCAAGTTTGAGTGAAGAGAAGTAACCGGCAAGACTTACGATTATGCTGATCACGATCAGGACCCACAGGAATGTCCAGTCAGCCTTAAGGACGTCCTTGAGGGAAGCAGAGTAGGGAATTGCACTTCTGACGACGATGTCCTGCCCAATGGTCGCAGAGTAGAAATATTGCTTGCCGTCACTTGAGGACTGTCTGCTGATATGATAGCCGGATCCGGTTGTCAAGGCAGAACCGATCTCCGGACGTGTAAGGTGATTATCAAGGGAATGAGCATCATATTTACTGTCAAAAACCACATTGCCGTCAAGGTCAACAACGGTTACCCTCACATCCTCAAACGGGAAAAAGCATGAAGAAATTCCTGCTTCATAGGAAATTCCATCCTCAAGCGCTCTGATTATGTTCTTGTTGCATACCTGAAGCTGCGAGTTGATGCTGTCTGACTTTACATCTTTCTCGCGGAAATATTGGAATATCATGAAACATATCACGATAATCCATATAAATGACATCAGAAGTGTGAAAAGCCTCTTGTGATAAGAAAGATTAATTCCTGAATCCATATCCGAAACCTGCTCTTGTGATGATACATGAACCATAACTGCCGATCTTCTGTCTGATGCGCGTGATATTCACGTCGATTGTACGGTCAAGCACGATGACTTCGTCGCTCCACACATTCGAAAGAATCTGATCTCTGGAGCATATCTTTCCCTTGTTTGAAATCAGGAAGGCCAGCAGCTCGAATTCTTTCTTTGTCAGCTTCACTTCCACACCGTCAACGCTGCATGTCTTCAGGTCAAGGTCGAGAATCAGATTGTCAACTACAAGCTTGTTGGGATTGTCAGCGACCTTGTGTCCGGATGTTCTCCTGAGAACGCTCTTAACTCTTGCAATGACGTTCCTGACGGTATATGGTTTGGTTATATAGTCGTCTGCTCCCAGATTGAGTCCCTTGACCATATCGTCTTCGGAATCTCTCGCAGTGCAGAAGATTATAGGTATATCCGCTGTCGAGACATCTGATTTCAGCATTCTGGCCAAACGGATGCCGCTGATCTCTCCCATCATTATATCAAGGAGAATAAGTGAGTATTTCCTGACATCCAGACTGAGTGCCTCTTCTGCACTCAAGGCCGTGTCGACGTCGTATCCTTCGTTTTCAAGATTGATCTTCAGAACCTCGCACAAGGTCTCCTCATCGTCTACTATCAATATGCTTTCTGTTGTCATAAGCCATTCTGATTTGATGCAAAATTACTCATTATTGGATATGCTTGTCCCATAAAAATCAATTTTAATGGATTTGTAACAGGTCTGTATCAGAACTTTAATGCATCTGCAAAAGTCGTGAAATCTCCATAGGGTAATTTTGCGGCCGAAAGATTGTGCAGATTCAAATATTATCAGATATGGAATGGATTTATTTATGTTTTGTGATCTTTCTCTTTGTTCTTGCGGTCTCTGACCTCTGGGTCGGTGTAAGCAATGATGCTGTCAATTTCCTTAATTCGGCAGTAGGAGCAAAGGCTGCAAAATTCCGCACAGCCATCATCGTGGCTGCCATCGGAGTGTTCTGCGGAGCGACAATGAGCAACGGAATGATGGATATCGCCCGCCACGGGATATTCCAGCCGGAGCATTTCGCATTCAGCGAACTGATTTATATATTCCTGGCAGTGATGGTTACCGACATCATCCTGCTCGATGCCTTCAACTCGCTCGGAATGCCTACATCTACAACAGTTTCAATGGTATTTGAACTGCTTGGAGCCTCATTCGCTTTCGCACTGCTGAAGATGAACGGTAGCGAGGGAACGCTCGGCTTCTCGGACTATCTTAATACA
>JAZQES010000003.1:0-2843 GCA_045539115.1 Candidatus Cryptobacteroides sp.
TTCTTCAACGCCTCTGCCGGATTGGTTCGTGCAGCTCTCAGCGTTTGCCAAAGTACAGATGCCAAAGAGATGACCAGAGCCAATGCCACAGCGGTCACAAACGGCCAGACGGTAAGTTCTATCCTGTAGGCGAATTCCTCAAGATAACGTTCACAGAATACGCATGCTACAGGAACCGCGATCACGCTGGCGCAGACCGTAATGATCATGTATTCGCTGATGTTTCGTCTTGTCTCGCTTGACATTGTGCCTCCATAGACCTTGCGTATGGCAATACCTTTCTCCCTTTCTGAAGCGAAGTATGTGCTCATGGCAACAAGACCGAGGATCGATAGCAGCACAGACAGGATTGTGAAAATCTTCAGCAATGTGATGGTCTGATTATTCTCCCTGATCTCATTCACTATCATATCCTCCACATAACCGAATGTCCAAGGTTCGATATACACTCCGTCATATTCTTCAGTGAACTTTCTGTATATCCTTTCGAAGGCTTCTTTTGCTGCCTCATGATTTTCATCTGTTTCAATGAGAATCTCATTATTGTAGTGTCCGAACTCCTCTCGTGGAAGTACTATAACTGCTACCATGGATTCGTTGACATTTTCATTCATAGCGTTGTCACCAGCAATATTGCCAAGTACTCCACCGAAATTGTCTATTTTCACGCTGTTGAAATTGCCGTTCCATTTCCTGGCCTGATTCTCGGCAGCTTCCTTGGTTTCAAGACAGTTGTAGAAATTCTCCGTGAACCATATTGAATGAGCGAGAGGCGCACCGGTACTCTCCTTTATCTCGAAATCCCACATCTCGAATGCTTCGGTATCGCAGATGAGCAGATTGACCCTTTGCATTTCTGTACTGCTCTCCTGCTGAAATATTGTGCCGAAACTCAATCCTGTCGGGTATCCTCTTGATAAGGCAACATTCTTCACGAACGGCAGTTGGCTGATCTCATCTATCAGAGGTATCACATCACCAGAACTCTCAACCTCTGTAGATATGACAAACTTGTCCTCTATATCCGCTCCTAATGGCATATCGATCATGTGTTTGATCTGCATGTCGAGCACTATGGCAGATGCAATCAGGGTAACAGCAAGTATATTTTGAACAAGTATGAACGCCCTATTTAGACTGACCCTGTTCTTCCTTCTGTATGTGCCATTGACTACACTTATAGGCTTTATCGAGGATATGTTCAATGCCGGAATGAGACCGCACAATCCTCCGACCGCCACAATGAACAAGACATAGATTGCGATGCTTCCAGCGTTAAACGGAATGGCAATGGTCTGTCCGTTGATGATCTGTCCGATATATGGTGCAAGGGATATGGCAATACATACAGCAGCAAGAGCACTGACAGCTGTGAATGCAATAGATTCCAGGATATACTTTACGCATATATGGGTCTTGTCTGCACCTACGAGACTTCTTGTCGCCATTTCCTTTGCCCTCTTGTTTGTCAAGGCAAGATTCAGGTTGATATAGTTTATGACTGCCGATATAACCAGCAGCAAGGCGGCGATTAGAAGTATGATGATCTGACTTTTATCTCCCATGTTGAGATAACTGTCAATATAGTTTCCTGAGAAATAAAGTCTGTCAAATCTCTCAAGTCCGATCAGGCTTGCAAACTGGTTCATTCTGTCTTCCGGCATCTTTTCACCCCACAGTTGCTTGAAGATAGTTACTACTTTTTCTTTCAGGTCTTCCGCTTCAGTCGATTCAGCAACCTGTATGAATGTCACCCCGGACAGAGTGAATATAGGATTCTTCTGAGGACCGTCATTGATAGGGCTTTCACCCTTGCATATGACATCCATGGATTTCCAATAGTTGCAGTCAAAGTCCTTGACCACACCGGTGACGGTATATGCCTGTGAAGTATAATCTATCGGCACGATCTGCATTCCCATTGCTTGTTCGGGCTTTCCGGCCAACTTGGTTGCGTATGATTCGCTGACGATTATGTCGGAGTCGGATTCCAGACATCCTGCATCTCCTATAAGAAACTCATAATCAAAGATATCGAAAAAGTCTCCTCTTACAGCAAGACCACGTGTCGCAAATCTCTCATCTCTGGCCGCCATAATTTCGTCATCAAAGGAATTAATGAATGTGATCTTCTCAATCTCTGGAATCTGCTCCTTCAACGGTTCATATATGCCGTAAGGCAAGGCTTGAGTCGGAACATATATTCTTTCGTAGTCCGGATTCTCACGAGATATGCTGTATTCCTGCCACACATAACTGCCTATGATCAGCACGAACGCTAGTGCCACGCTCAAACCCACCACCTCTATGGCGGTGTATAGTTTATTTCTCGATAGGAATCTCAGGTAACTTTTCATCGGTAGTTATAGTTATAAATAATGGTTAATCGTGAATCGGTTATCATACACTGTGCCATAAACGGCAATTCGCTAAAGTTCAAGTTTTTATAAAATGTGGTGGTGGGTGTTACTGTAAATTATTCTTACAGAAGTGTAAAGATGGATTACATCGTGTTTACTATATACACGATCTCCTTGCCTGTCACTCTGACAGGAAAACACACAAATTCAGGATAATGTTCGCTATAATGTCTGTTTGTGATCAACATATATTTGGTACAGGATAAGTCCCACGCTCGTACCTATAAAGCCAGCCTGTCTCTCAAAAGGTCGAACCCTCTAAGGACCTCTGGACAATTATTCCTCCTCATCCTCCGGACAAGGAGTCAGAATCAAATCCTTTGAAATTACTATTCCGTAAGGAACATTCCTGAATTTTCCTTCCTGAGGTATAAGAATCCCGGCTTCAGTAAGTTGCTTGATGTCT
Organism: Candidatus Cryptobacteroides sp.; assembly: GCA_045539115.1. Classification (GTDB taxonomy): domain Bacteria; phylum Bacteroidota; class Bacteroidia; order Bacteroidales; family UBA932; genus Cryptobacteroides. Next base: position 2,827 of record JAZQES010000003.1, read on the forward strand.
CTGGCCGCCGTGTCAGG
>JAZQES010000004.1:0-102152 GCA_045539115.1 Candidatus Cryptobacteroides sp.
GTCGAAGTAAGGGATAGTCTTGGTAGGAGCCTTGTCGATAGAACCGTCGAGGATTGCGTCGATGATTCCTCTTGTATCCTTGATAGAGATACGCTTGCCGGTTCCGTTCCATCCTGTGTTCACGAGGTATGCCTTTGCACCTACCTTCTCCATTCTCTTAACGAGTTCCTCACCGTACTTGGTTGGGTGGAGTGAAAGGAATGCTGCACCGAAGCAAGCGGAGAATGTTGGAGTTGGCACAGTGATACCACGCACTGTACCAGCGAGTTTAGCGGTAAATCCTGAAAGGAAGTAGTACTGAGTCTGCTCTGGAGTAAGGATAGATACTGGAGGGAGAACTCCGAATGCGTCAGCAGAAAGGAAGATTACCTGCTGAGCGTGAGGACCCTTTGAAGGAACAGCGATGTTGTTGATGTGGTTGATTGGGTATGATACGCGAGTGTTCTCAGTCACGCTCTTGTCAGCGAAGTCGATCTTACCGTTTGCATCAACTGTAACGTTCTCGAGGCGCGCATCTCTCTTGATTGCGTTGTAGATATCTGGCTCAGACTCTGGGTCGAGGTTGATTACCTTTGCGTAGCAACCGCCTTCGTAGTTGAATACGCCCTCGTCATCCCAACCGTGCTCGTCGTCACCGATGAGCAGACGCTTAGGGTCAGTAGAAAGGGTAGTCTTACCTGTACCTGAAAGACCGAAGAAGATAGCAGTGCTTGTGCCTTCCATGTTGGTGTTAGCGGAGCAGTGCATTGAAGCGATGCCCTTGAGCGGGTTGTAGTAGTTCATGAGAGAGAAGATACCCTTCTTCATCTCACCGCCATACCATGTGTTGAGGATGACCTGCTCGTTGGTCTTGATGTTGAATACAGTGGCAGTCTCTGAGTTGAGACCGAGTTCCTTATAGTTGTCAACCTTAGCCTTTGCAGCGTTGAATGATACGAAATCAGGCTCACCATAGTTAGCAAGTTCTTCCTCAGTAGGACGGATGAACATGTTCTTTACGAAATGTGCCTGCCATGCAACTTCCATGATGAAACGTACCTTAAGACGTGTAGCCTCGTTGGTACCGCAGAATGTATCTACTACATAAAGTTTCTTGGCTGTGTTGAGCTGCTTGATGGCCTTTGCGCGGAGGTCTGCCCATGCTTCCTCAGAACAAGGCTTGTTGTCATTCTTATACTCCTCTGAAGTCCACCATACAGTGTCCTTGCTTGCCTCGTTCATTACGAAGAATTTGTCCTTAGGGGAACGTCCAGTGTAGATACCTGTCATCACGTTGATGGTATCAAGTTCTGTAAGTTGGCCTTTCTCGTATCCCTCGAGGCTTGGATCTGTCTCCTCAGCGAAGAGAACCTCATAAGACGGGTTGTGAAGAATTTCCTTCACGTCGGTAATACCGTACTTGGTCAAATCAATTGTGCTCATAATTTTTTATAAAAATATTTAAGGTTTAACTAAATTCTTATATCCGTGCAAATTTAAACTTTTTTTACAATTAGTCAAACTCTGCAGTGAATATTTTACTACATTTGTTGTGCCTTTGAGCAGGGGTGTGGCGAACTCCGGATAATAGTGGCGACTTATGGCATATACAGGTAACGGAAATCCCATAGAAATACTCCGTGAATATTGGGGTTATGATTCGTTCCGCCCTAAGCAGGAAGACATAGTCATGACTGCATTGGACGGAAAGGATGTCCTTGCTATACTTCCTACCGGAGGTGGAAAATCCGTATGCTTCCAGGTGCCGGCCATGATGAGGGAGGGCATAGCCATTGTCATCACACCTCTCATAGCCCTGATGAAGGACCAGGTCCAGAATCTTAACGACAGAGGCATCAAGGCGCTCTGCGTCAATGCAGGAATGGGACGCCGTGAGGTGGAACTCACTCTCAACAATGCCGCATATGGCGATTTCAAGTTTCTATATGTTTCTCCTGAACGTCTAGGGACATCTCTTTTCCAGAACTATGTTCAGGAAATGAATGTGAGTTTCATCGTCGTCGACGAGGCTCACTGCATCTCCCAATGGGGATATGATTTCCGTCCGGACTATCTTCAGATAGGACGTCTTCGCGAGATTGTAGATGCCCCCGTCATCGCTCTGACTGCCACTGCCACTCCTGCTGTAGCGGATGATATAATGGAGAAACTCCGCTTTGGAGAGAAGTGTCTGATAAAGAGCGGTTTCGAACGCCCGAACCTCTCGTATATAGTACGTCTGTGCGAGGATAAGCAGGGACAACTTCTCAACATATGCAGCGGTGTCGATGGTACGGGCATAGTGTATGTCAGAAGCCGTAAGAAGACCGAGGAATTAGCGGCATTTCTGACCTCAAACGGCATTTCTTCTTCCTTCTATCATGCAGGCCTGGGGCCTGAATCCCGTTCCGACAGGCAGGAACAGTGGAAGAAGGACAAGATCCGGGTGATGGTATGTACCAATGCTTTCGGTATGGGAATCGACAAGCCTGATGTACGTTTTGTCGTGCATTTCGATATCCCGGACAGTCCTGAGGCATATTTCCAGGAAGCGGGCAGGGGAGGGCGTGACGGAAAGAGAAGTTTCGCGGTTCTGCTCTGGAACGGAACCGACACAAAACGTCTCCGTCAGATTGCCACGGTCTCATTCCCTTCTCTTGAATATGTAGAGGACATATATCATAAGGTCCATATATTCTATGAAATTCCATACGACACAGGTGCAGGCCGTCAGTTGAAATTCGATCTTGATGAATTCTGCCGTCATTTCAAACTGCAGCGTCAGGCGGCATATTATTCTATAGTATATCTGGAAAGGACAGGACATTGGACCTTGTCCGAAGATGTCGACATCTCTACAAAGGTGCAGATCATGGTCGACCGTAATGATCTTTATGATGTGGAACTCCCTGATCCTAAGATGCTTAATCTGCTGGAAACGTTGATGAGACGTTATACTGGCCTCTTTTCATATCCTGTTCCGATAGATGAAGATTATGTTGCCTCACGTATAGGCGTGTCAGTTCCGGAATTCCGTCAACTTCTTTACAGGCTGTCATTGGAACATGTGATCAAGTATATACCGAACGATCATGCTACGGTCCTTTTCCTTCACCACGAAAGGCTCCGCCCTAAGAATGTCAATCTTGATCCTGAACGCTATGACTTGCTGAAGACCTCTGCAAACGAGAGGATTCAGAAGATGATAGATTACATCAGTGAAGAAGATGTATGCAGAAGTTCTTATCTGCTGGAATATTTCGGCCAGAAGGAAAGTGCGGATTGCGGAACCTGTGACATCTGCCGCTCATCGCAGAGAAATTCTGCCGGTCCCGGTGATCTGGCAGACAGACTTGTCGCTTTCATTAATGATGAAATGTCAGGGGAATATTCACTTGATAGCCTTGCAAGGCATTTCGGGGCATCTTCCGACTATATCACGATCCTACGTCGTCTGATTGATGACGGAACCGTGCCTCCACCGGATAATATCTAGGAAATCATTCTATTACCAGTCCATCGTATGCAGGAAGGATGCCTTCCGGAAGTTCGGAGGCGAGTTCATTGTATGGCGGAAGTTGGTGTGAGAGATGAGTGAGCCAGGAATGTCTTGCTCCGACGCGCTGGGCCACTTCCACAGCCTCTTCGAGGGAGTAATGCGAGATATGCTTGCCATATTTCACACAGTTTATGATGAAATGGTCAAGCCCTTCCAGTTTCGCAAATTCCTCATCTGGGATGAAATTCATGTCGGTACAATAGGCGATGTTACCGAAGCGGTATCCAAGTACGGGAAGTTTGTAATGCATGCCTCGGACGGGAATTATTTCAGCCGTTCTTATCGGATCGTTTTCACCGGCCAATGTATGGATATATCCCTTTCCCGGTTCCCAGGACAGAATCTCATAAGGGCCTCCTGCGGCAACCGTAAATGGTTTATCGTCAATATTATGCACGTGCCATTCCGGGGCTCCGGGGTATTTCTTCTCGGCAAAGGCATATGAATATTCCAGCCTCAGCGAATCCTCGACATATTTCTCACAATAGATTTCAGAGGCCTTCTTCTCGATGTAATTGAACGCCCTTATGTCGTCCAGACCACCTGTATGGTCCTTATGATTGTGGGTGAGAAGGATGGCGTCGACATGGGAAATTCCCTCACGCAGCATCTGCTGCCTGAAATCTGGACCTGCGTCCACAAGTATGGTCATCCCCTCATATTCGACCAGGACACTTGCTCTGAGCCTCTTGTCCCTCGGATCCCTGCTCCTGCACACCTCGCATCCGCATCCTATCATCGGCACTCCCTGCGAAGTTCCGGTCCCAAGAAACGTCAACTTTGCCTTCTTATTCCCTTCTTTCATCCTTATTACAATATAACGTCAACAATATTTCCGATGAGTTCCTTGTCATACTCCCTGCTGACCCTGATATAATTTCCGCTGTATCCCTCCATCATACCCTTTCTGTCGGTACTCTCGAACAGCACCTTCTCTGCGACTCCCTTGTTGGATTCCACGAACTCCTGGTGAAGATCTGCACAAAGATCTTCAAGCATCTGTACCCTCTTGGTCTTCACACAATCCTGCACCTGATCCTTCCTGATGGCGGCAGGCGTACCGGCACGACGGGAATATGGGAAGATATGTATGAAGGCTGGGCGGATGACGTCTTTGAGGAAGTTGTATGTTTCCATGAAAAGTTCTTCAGTCTCTCCCGGAAATCCTACTATGACATCAATGCCGAAAAATACCTTAGGCCCACCGGGTTTCTCGCTTTTCTTCCTGATATACTGAATCTTATGAGCAAATGCAGCAGTATCATAACGCCTTCCCATCTCTTTCAGTATGGTGTCGCAGCCTGATTGAAGAGGAATATGATAATGAGGAAGGAACTTCGTTCCGGAAGTGATCCAGTCGATCATCTCCTCTGTGAGAAGATTCGGCTCGATGGATGAAATCCTGTATCTCTCTATGCCCTCAACATCGTTCAATGCCTTGATGAGATCAAAGAAAGTCTCACCGGTCGACCTTCCGAAATCGCCGGTATTCACACCTGTAAGCACGATTTCCTTGATGCCCTCAGCGGCAATCGCTTCAGCCTGAGGAATTATCTCGGCTACCGGAATATTGCGGCTTTCCCCACGTGCATAAGGCACGGTGCAGTAATGACATTTATAGTCACAGCCGTCCTGAACCTTAAGGAAAGACCTTGTCCTCTCACCGCTTGAATATGCCGGGAAGAACGTACCGGTCTCATGTCCGCTGCAATCCTTACCTTTGACTCTCGACAATATCTCAGGCACAATCCTGCTCTTCTCCGTTGCGCCGAAGACACATGTCACGCCCTCGATAGCCTTGATCTCGGCCTTTTTCAACTGGGCGTAACATCCTGTCACAAAAATCATTGCCTCAGGATTCTGCCTGTGCAGTTTCCTTATTATGTTACGGCTCTTCTTATCCGAATGCTCCGTTACAGTGCAAGTGTTCACCAGGAAAACATCCGCTCCTTTGGTCCACGGCACAGCCTCGAACCCTTCCCTCAGAAGTTTCCTCTCATACGTCGAAGTCTCCGCATAATTCAACTTGCACCCCAACGTTATAAACGCTATTCTTGTCATATATTTATGCCTCTTTATTGTTGATATGGTTTATTCGAAAGCGACATGCCACCCCCGGCTAGGGGGTGCCTGAGCGCAGCGAAGGCGGGGGTCGCTGGAGAATGAACCATGTCAACAATCAATGATATAAAGTCACTCTGGACCACTGTGTCACCCCCTCCACCGGCGGCCTCTTCTTCGACACCCTCACAGAAAAACTCAAGATCTGCGGAAACTGCCTCTCTATCGCCTTGACGATACGTCCAGCCACGTTTTCAAGCAGTTCGGAAGGAACCGACATCTCCTCTGCAACAAGGTCATATATCTCCCCGTAATTCAAAGTGTCGTTAAGATTATCGCTTTCAGCAGCAGCCGAAAGATCCAGTTCACCGCGGAAATCCACAGTGAACGAATTGCCCCTTACTTTCTCCTGTTCCAGACATCCGTGGTATGCCTTGAATTCCATTCCTTCAAGTTCGATGACTCCAATCTTCTTCATGATGTTTATGCTAAAATCAGGAATACGCAAGGCCTCTTGCCGATGACAAGCCCTTCCTTCTTCCATTCTGATACTTTCCTGGTCCTGATATATGCGTCTGGCATTGTGATGTTTGCCGCGACACATACCCTTGTAGAGTTTCCGCATACCGAAAGGATGTCGGCAAACAGAGAATCATTCCTGTAAGGAGTCTCTATTAGTATCTGTGTCTGACGAAGTTGCCCTGACACTTTCTCCAATGTGCGCAACCTGTTTCTTCTTTCTTCCGTCTTTGCCGGTATGTATCCGCAGAAAGCGAATGACTGACCGTTCAGACCTGATGCCATGAGGGCAAGCATGAGCGATGACGGACCCACGGCAGGGATAACCTCGATACCATTTCTATGTGCCAATGCAACAAGTTGCGCTCCCGGATCGGCGACAGCCGGAAGTCCGGCCTCAGATATCAGCGCGACATCATTGCCGTCATCAAAAAGTTTCAGATAACTCTCTATCACCTCCTGTGAAGTGTGTTCGTTGAGTTCATGAAACTCCAGTTCGCTTATCCTGCCTTTCAGTCCTGCACGGGACAGGTACCTCCTGGCCGTCCTGACCTCTTCGACAACAAATGTCCTGAACCCCTGAAGAGATTCCAGGACAGGTGCGGGAATCACCTCAGACGGGTCATTCTCGCCAAGAGGTGACGGAATCAGGTAAAGTCTGCCTTTATTTTCTGCCATTTTTTTCTTTGTTTTCCGGTTCCACTTTTATCTCGACCTTCTCTCCGTCAATCATAGCCTGCTCCTGAGCCATCTTCGCTTCTCTTCTCTTTTCCTTTTTCATGATCATGTTCTTGAAGAACTGTTTCAGGCTGTTGAACTCGGTCTGATATGTAAGACCGATTCCGTTTCTCTGCGAGTTGTCAAGATAGTTTGAATACTGGTCTGCTGAGTGTGAGAACAGATTGACTCTGAATGATCCCGACCGGTCGAGTTTGATCTCTATGTCAAGGTCACCGACAACATCCGACTGGGTGTTGCCGCTGTTGTACTGCTTGTTTCCGATGTTGCCGTTCACTATCACGCGGTTGTTGAACAGATGTGTCCTTACCGCAACGTCGAACATGTCGTTACCTCTTTCGTTTGCCTGATAGTTCAGACCGAAATCAAGAGGGATATCCAGTTTTTCGAAAATGTTGTTCAACTGGTTTGCAAGCGCCTCTGTGACTATTGCTGACGAATTGTTTGCAATGCCGGACTGTTCCTCTGGAAGGAAATTATTGGTCACAAGCAGTGACAGAACCTGTTTCTGCATTTTATCTTCTGTGCTCAGAGCACTTTCCACTCTCGAACTGATCATAGGATCGAGGTCAGGAATTTCGATGTCGAAATCAAGTTCAGGATTGCTCAGTTTGTCGGTGATATGAACCAGGCATATGACGTCTCTTCTGTTGCCGACCGATGTGGAATCGGCGAGAAGTGAAGCGAGTGAAGCCTTGGTGGCATATGTCGCTGTAATGTCCAGATCGCTGTCCATTATGTCTCCGCCGAAGGTTATCTTGCTGTTTTCCCTGATCTGGAAATCCTTGCTCACAAGTCCTAAGGCTGCGAATCTGTAGTTTCCTCCTGTAAGTGTGTATTCTCCGTTTATGTTGAACAGATCATTGCTTACTTCGAGTCCGATAAGTCCGTTTCCTCGTCCAGACAATACGTTTCCGCTTGCCTTGTCGATCTCGACAAACGCTTCGATTTCAGGAGAGGCATTCACTCTGAGGTTGACTGTGAAGTCGCTTTCCTCGGCCTCCTTCTTCTCGAATGCACGAATCATTGTCACATACGGGTCAATGTATACCTTCTTTTCCGGTTCCTTGAATTTCAGGAGATTGGTAGGTCCGCTTGCGGTGCCCAGATTTCCGACCGGTATGTGAAGTTGGCCGTCTCTGGATGTGACGGCATCGATGTTCATGACAATGTCATTTACCGGACCGGTTATCGATATGTTTCCTGTGCCGAAGATGTTGCCGTAGAAACTTTCGTTCATCTTTTCTCCCAGATTGATTCCCTCGATGTCGGAAACCTTGATCCTGGTGTCAAAAGTTATGTTCCTGAACCTGTTCCAGTTGATGCTTCCGGAGACGGTTCCTTTGCCGGTATATCTGTCACGTATGCTGATGTCGTCGAAATATACTCCGTTGTCGTCGATATGGAACGGTCCGTCGGCGAAATAAGGCACATTGGTATATGCGACCTGAAGCATCGCGCTGTCGAGCCTTGCCGCTTCGCTGCTTATGGTCAGTCCGTCGAGAGGGCCTTCAAGCATGATCTTGCCGGAAATGTATCCGTCCATTTCGTTGAAGATCTCTTTGAGGAAAGGTTCCGCATAAGCGGCGTTGAACCTTTCAAGGTCGATCTCTGTGCTCATGATACGTGAATCAGGGGCCAGTTTCGCCAGAGCAGATATGCTTCTGCCTCCGTTGAGGCTGTTGTTCACGTCCAGTTCATATCGTTTGAATTCATCATTCCATTCACATCCGATTTCCAGAATGCCAAGACGCTCTCCGGCTATGTATGTCGAGTCGCAGAGCAAGTCTGCCCTTAGGCTTTTGTTGCTGATAGGGGATAGCATGCGTACATGTCCCGAAGCCATACCCTTGATTCCGAAATCAGAACCCAGAAGAGGATTCAGCACTGATATGTCGAATCTTTCCATCTGGAGCGTCAGTGAGTCGTCAGGCATGGCGGAAGTCTTTCCGAACAGTCTTATGGCCTGTTCGCCGCTCTGCATTATGAAATCTTCCACGTCCACTTCCTTACCCTTGATGTGAAGCCGGGACTGGAGGATGTTCCATTTCCTTGAGTTGAGATAAAGAGTTGACGGCGCTATATCCACATCCATTCCCAGACCTTCATTGTCACGTTTCAACTCGCCTCTTACGACAAACTCTCCGCTGTTTCTTTCTTCCGTGTTGTTGTCGTATTTGTAACTAAGTCCGATGTGGTTGTCATGGGTCAGGATTTCGAATCTGTTGCTTATCAGATTGAGGGTGGATACCTTGATGGTGTCACATGTCATCACTCCCTTGAGTTGCAGGTTACGGTTGTCGAATGAGGCATCGATGTTTCTGAGAAACTGATTCCTGAACGCAATTCTCGGCGATCTGAGTGAGGCGGACATGATCCCGTCTTCCGTAATGTTGACTTTGAATGATGTGGTGTCGGAAATATAGAATCCCGGCTTCACGAAATACATGAGGTCTGTGGAATTCCTGCAATAGAATGCGATGTCGTAACTGTTTGAACCCCAATATGAAGCAGTGTCCCTGAACAAGGCGGGAGCCTCGCGTTTGAGCGTAATGTCCCTCAGGTCCTTTACGAACTTTGTCACAGGTGCCGTTCCCTTGTATCTTCCGTCCGCGAAAGTGGAGTTGAAGGTGATTACGTGCTCCCGATCGGTGTTTTTTGAACTCAGATTAATGTCACCGATATCATATGTGCCGAGGTCATTCTGCAGCATGACGTCATTGACTGTTATCTTTCCCTCAAGGTTACCTTCCTTTGACTTCTTGAAATTGACGTCTGCAGTCAGGTTGACATGTGACTTGCCTCGTTTGTCAAAGTTGAGGGCATTGAGATCTGCATCTCCGACCTTAAGTTCGAATCCATATGCTGCGTCTTTCTCTTTGGCAGACAACGCTACCAGACCCATGAGCGTGAATTTCAGATTAGGGTCGCGGCATAGGATGTTTCCATTGAAATAATTACCATTCAGATGGCCTACGGCCCTTATGTCAGTGTAGTCGTATCTGTTGAGATTCAGCCTTTCAACATGAAGAGAATGGATGTCTGCCTGAGGATCGTCGTCCAAAGTGGCGTTCAGACTTGTCTTCAGGGTGGTCTGGTGTATGAAGTCGGTGCCTATGATCCGTCCGAGATCCAGGTCGACGGTACTTATGTCTCCTCCGATTTTCAGGGGCTTGTCTTCGGAAATCACATCAGTCAGTCTTATGTCGGCATTGAGTTTTCCGATAAGGGAACTGATGTCAGCCTTTGCCTTGAAGTCATTAAGAAGGCCTTTTGCCTGTGCTTCAGCCATGAAAGTGATGCCTTTGGCATACCTGCTGATGTCCAGAGTCCCTTCTCTCATCCATTCCGATATGAAACGTCCTATACCGTCGCTTGTAAGCAGCATCCTGCTGACCTTGGCGTCTATGCTCGTGTTTTCGATGTCAGGTATTCCCTTCATGGTGCCGTTGACCGTACCGGAAAATCCTCCGCTTTCTGATGCTATCTTCAGGTTGATGATGTTGAAGTCATCCACATAGCCGGATGCAGTGCCGGATATCGTTGCCCTGAGGCAGTTGCCGTCCAGTTGCGGTGCAAAATAGGTTATTGTCCTGAAGTCCAGGATGCTCTCATTGATATGTCCGTCAATCTTCACGCTGGATATGAAGTCGGAGAATGCCTTGATGTCGGCATAACTCATCATGTACAGAGGAAGGGACAGATTGGAATATTCGTCGATGATCCTGAGGTCTTCCACGATTGTCTTGCCCCTGCCGACACGTGCCTTTCCTGTTATCGACTTGCAGTCGAATCCGGTCTTTTCCATGAAAGAAAGTTCCGTAACCTCTCCGGACATGATTCCGGCCTTGAACATGAGTTCCTCGGCCTTGAGATTGATGTTCCTGATATCCAGGTCGTTCCAGTTGATTTCTCCGTGATATGGCGTCTGATTTTCCTTATAGTTCTTCATTAGGAAACCCATGTCCGCGATGTGGACGTCTGCGATATGGAAGATCTCCTTTTCGCTCTTCTTAGGAGTCTCCGACTTTTTCAGGCGGAAGATCCTTGAAAGATTATCCGTACTTCTGGTTTCCCCTTCCTCGTTTGTCTTAGTCTCCAGGACAAGGTTCATCTGGGCTCCGTTGATGTATGCCTTCCTGATGTGGATGCCCTCCTGACGCAGAAGACCGTTGAGGGTGAATCTGGCAATGATGTAATCCGCTCTGAAGAATGTGTCAATCTTTTCACTTGCCGGGTTATGGAAATCGGAGGCCGGATTCCTGTCCACAATCGCCACATTCTTGATAATCAGCGTAGTGAACGGTTTGAGGTGGATCTTTTCGAAACTTATGTCGGCATCCAGTCTGTCATCAATGCTTTCCACGACCTTCTTGGTTATGAACGTCTGCACCTGGGGTAACTGGAGTGCCAGTATCCCTGCCAGGATGGCTGCCGTTATCGCTACGGTCGTAAGCCAGAATATTTTTAACGCTCTTTTTATGGCTTTGAAAGTTTATTGATGTCCAACTTGCAAAAATAGTAAAAATATCGGATAAAATCCGTATTTTTGCACCTGACTTTAAAGCATAAAACATGCCCGCGTCAAAGTAGGAAAACATGGCAGATATAATATTAGGAATTGAATCATCGTGTGACGACACATCGGCTGCCGTCATCAAGGACGGCTACCTGCTGTCAAATGTCCTGGCAAGCCAGGATGTCCATAAAGCATATGGAGGTGTCATCCCGGAACTTGCTTCACGTGCCCATCAGGTGAACATAGTGCCTGTGGTAAGCGAGGCGATCACAAGGGCCGGCATTAAGCCGGAAGATATCACCGCTATAGCGTTTACACGCGGCCCGGGCCTTCTGGGATCATTGCTGGTGGGCACCTCGTTTGCGAAGGGTCTGGCTATGGCTTTGGACAAGCCTCTGGTTGAGGTTAACCATCTCCAGGGCCATATTCTGGCGAATTTCATCAAGCAGCATGACCAGGAGAACCGTCAGCCGGAATTTCCTTATCTCTGTCTTCTTGTCTCGGGAGGTAACTCGCAGATAGTGCGTGTAGACAGCCCTCTGGAATATGAGATTCTCGGACAGACAATAGATGACGCAGTCGGCGAGGCATTCGACAAATGTTCAAAGATGATGGGACTCGGATATCCGGGCGGTCCGATCGTGGACAGGCTCGCCAAGGAAGGAGATCCCCTCAAGTACAAGTTCTCGAAGCCTCATATTCCAGGCCTGGATTACAGTTTCAGCGGCATAAAGACGTCACTGCTGTATTTTGTGCGTGACCAGATGGCATTGGATCCTGAGTTCATGGAAAAGAACAAGGCCGACATCTGCGCAAGTTTCCAGAAGGCCCTGATAGACATACTTATGGACAAACTCATCAAGGCTGCAAAGCAGACCGGAATACGCCAGATCACCATCGGCGGCGGTGTGTCTGCCAACAGCGGACTTCGCGCAAGGATAGAGGAAGAGGGACGGAAGAGGGGATGGACCACATTCCTGCCGGAATTCAAGTTCACTACCGATAACGCAGCCATGATAGCAATTGCCGGATGGTTCCATTATATGAACGGCGAAAGGGCATCACTCGATGTCGCACCGGTTTCACGTCTGGCTGAATTCTGATCTGATTGCCTATGAAAGAGATAGAAGTAACCTGCAAATTGGGAAAGGAACTGTCTGCAGATGAGGTGCAGACAGCCGCTGTAAAGGCTTTGGGCGTGTCTCCTAAGATGAAGACGCAACTCAAATATCGTATCATGCGTCGGTCGATAGATGCCCGTAATGACATATTGTACAGATACAGGATCGAAGTGTATAAGCCTGATGAGGTCATGCCTGAGTATGTCCTCGAAGAGTATAAGGATGTATCTTCATCAGAGCCGGTTGTCATAATCGGTGCAGGTCCGGCAGGTATGTTCGCTGCCCTTCGCCTTCTGATGAGGGGTTATAAGCCAGTCATCCTAGAGAGAGGAAAGGACGTTCATGCAAGAAAGTTCGACATGGCGAAACTCTCGCGTGAAGGCGTTGTGAATCCTGATTCGAACTATTGTTTCGGCGAAGGTGGAGCCGGCACCTTTTCAGACGGCAAACTCTATACACGTTCATCCAAGAGGGGAGATATCCGAGAAGTGCTTCACCAGTTGGTGAGATTCGGCGCAGACGAGTCCATCCTTATCGATGCTCATCCGCATATCGGAAGCGACAAACTTCCGATAGTTGTCGAGAACATCCGCAAATGCATAACAGAGCATGGCGGAGAATATCATTTCGACTCACGAGTCACCGATATCGTCAAGCGAGGAGACGGCTCATTCGACGTGAGCGTTGCTGACGGTACAGTATACACTTCACGCAAGGTGATTCTTGCGACCGGACATTCTGCGCGAGACATATATGAGATGTTCGACCGTAAGGGATGGGAGATTCAGGCCAAAGGATTTGCCCTCGGTGTACGAGTTGAACATCCTCAGTCGCTGATCAACAAGATACAGTATCATGGCAAGTATCAGCCATATATGCCTACGGCGGAGTATTCCTTTGTGACTCAGGTGCTTGAGAGGGGAGTGTTCTCTTTCTGCATGTGCCCGGGAGGAATTCTTGTCCCTTCTGCAACCGCCGAGGGAGAACTTGTTCTCAACGGCATGTCCAATTCACAGCGAAATTCCAAATGGGCGAATTCCGGCGTGGTAGTTCAGATAGAACCTGAGGATTTCCCTGAATATGCACAATATGGCCCTCTGGCATTGCTTCAGTTCCAGAAGGATGTGGAGAGGAAGATGTTCGAATATACTGGTTCGCTCAAGGCTCCGGCTCAGCGAATGATGGATTTCTGTCGAAGGATTCCTTCTTCTGGCCTTCCTCAGACTTCGTATCATCCGGGTGCTGTGAATGCTCCGCTTCATGAACTTCTGCCTGAACATGTCTCCTTGAGACTGAAATATGCCTTCCCGGAGATCGGCAACAAGAAGATGCATGGATATTATACCAATGACGCTCTTCTTCTTGGTGTGGAGTCGCGTACATCTTCTCCGGTGCGTATACCTCGCGATCCGGAAACATTCGAACATACTCAGGTGGCCGGACTTTATCCATGCGGCGAGGGTGCCGGTTATGCCGGAGGTATCGTTTCATCCGCTTTGGACGGAATCAACTGCGCTGCGAAAATATAACATCATGCGACATATCTTCCTTTCACTTTTATCTCTGCTGTCCATCGTAGGACTGAACGCTCAGGATATGACCCTGAGGGCGGATTATATCTTTTCAGGTACGGACAAGACCCAGGAAATCGCTCTTGACGAACTGTCCTGCTTTGACGGCTGGGCAGGCAGAAGGGTGAATCTTGACAGCATCCCTGTCAGAGGAAACGGACAGATAAGCATGACTGATCCTGTTTCCGGTGAAGTGCTTTACCGTCAGAGTTTCTCCACTCTTTTCCAGGAATGGCAGGCAACTGAAGAGGCTGTCTATGTGCGCAAGGCCTTCGAAAATGTGTTTCTTCTTCCGATGCCTTCCTCACGTGCCGTAGTGAAGGTGGAACTTTATGATTTCAAGGGAAATGTGTCTGCTTCCATGAGTCACGTGGTGGATCCTTCCGACATACTTATACGTCGTGTCGTGCGTGAACCTGCACCACATAAATATCTTCTTAAGAGCGGTTCTCCGGAAGAAAAGATTGATGTTGCAATAGTTGCCGAAGGCTATACGGAATCGGAGGCAGGACTCTTCTATGAGGATGCTGAAAAGGCGATGAAGGCCATACTCTCTCATGAACCGTTTGCAAGCATGTCGGACAGATTCAATTTCATAGCCGTCGCCCTTCCTTCGCAGGAAAGCGGAGTGAGCGTGCCGGGAGAAGGTGTGTGGAAGGAAACCGCTCTCGGTTCTCATTTCAACACGTTCTATATGGACCGTTATCTGACCACTCTCCGTCTGCGCCAGATGCATGACAGACTCTGCGGCCTTCCATATGAACATTTTGTAATCCTTGCAAATACAGACACTTACGGAGGTGGCGGCATATATAACTCATACACCTTGACAACTGCTCATCATCCTGCTTTCGAGCCGGTGGTAGTTCATGAATTCGGCCATAGTTTTGCCGGCCTCGCGGACGAATATTACTATGATGACCAGTTTGTGGAGTATTATTATCCGGACTGCGAACCATGGGAACAGAATATCACGACTCTCTTTGATTTTCCATCAAAATGGGAGGATATGCTCCCGAAAGTAGTCGCTGTCCCTACCGCTCCATACGGAAATGATCTGTGGAAGGATATTTCTGAAGGAAAGGATCCGATGTCCGTCGTAGGCGTATATGAAGGGGCAGGCTACCAGTCCAAGGGCGTTTACCGTCCGTTCCCGGACTGCCGTATGAAGACAAATGCGGCCGATGCCTTCTGTCCTGTATGCCAGAGAGCCATCGCCCGCATGATAGAGTTCTATACGGAGTAATTATTTCATTTTCCTGATTGTTTCTGCCTTGACACGGAAGAAATTGTTGCTTCCCGTGTCCATGAGGCGGTATTCCCCATGATTGCCCCAATAAGCAGGGGCGTCATATATGTTCATGTCCTCGCCTGTGTCGTTGCTGACATAAGGAGATACTTTTTCCTGCCATGTCTTTATGCGTGAGACGCTTGCGTCCATGTCGAACAGGCTGTTCGCAGGATCGATGAGTTCGAGCAGGGCGTTTCTGTACATTTCCCTGAAATCGTCAAACTTCATCATCCTATTCATCAGAAGACCGTTCTTTCCCCATTGATAAGGGTCCTGGCGGCCTGAATCGCTCTGAATTCCACAGTTGAGGCTTGTGCCGAGTGTGTTGTCGTAATCGTATGGAAGGAAATATACCTTGTAGTCATATTTGTCTGTGGAGTTGAAATACAGATAGAAATTGTTTCCGTTGTTCCAATGGTCGTCCCACATGCCTACGGCAACATTCACGGCATATGTCTTCAGCATGAATTCCACATCGCAGACCTCATTTATCCACTTATAGAAACTGTCCTCTCCCTTGCCTTTCAGTTTCAGTATGAAATCCTTCAACTGTTCCTTTGCGGAAGCGAAATCTTCTTCATCGCCCTTGAATTCATAAGTGTAGTTGACTCCGTTGTCCTGGTCCCAGTTGAACTTCCAGTCGTCGGTGCTGCTGAGGTCGGCCATTCCGCCCTCTCCATATACACATTTCCAGAGATATCCCTTGTCGTTTTCGAACATTCCTTCAACTCTTCTTTCCACAAATTCGTCGTCGATAGGCTCGATCATGTTGTATACTCCGTAATATGCATGCTCTGCATCTCCCTCAATATCAAGCCATAAGCGGCAATATGTCGAAAATGCACTTGTCCATATTCCGTAGCGGCGGAAAAGGTCGTAGCAGTAGAGTTCCCTCACATAGCAAGGATCGTCCTTGAACCATTTGAGGTTGACCTTCCTGATGCCTTTGATAGTGTGGTCGGAGTCTTTGTGGAACTTGCGGAAGTTGATGCCGAAATGGCAATGATGCCAGTCAGGAGATACGGAATTGTGATTCTGCCCTCCGTTTCCTTCCGGACGTCTGCGGGAAGTGTTGCCCCTCAACCTCACGCCTCCGTCTTCGATGAAGATGGTCTCATCTCCCTTTTTATAGGTGAAGTCGGCATGGAAGTAGTCGACATTGTGCGAGAACTCGTCATACCTTTTGAGAAGTCTGTTCCATTCGTCCTTTGTCATATGGATGGTGATTTCCGGAATCACGTTTTCATCCCATACGTATGCGATTCCAGGGTCTCCTGTATCTGCGGCAGTGAAGGCCTTGATGCCTTCCGGGGCAGGCTCCGGTTCGGGCTCGGGTTCGGGTTCCGGCTCCGGTTCTTGTGTACCCTGTTCCTTGTCCGGATCGTATTCGTCCGGAATTATGTCAGTCGCATCGCAGCATGTCAAGGCTAATGCCGCCGTAAGCATGATGAAAATTCTTTTCATATTATGAAAGTATGTATCGTTATGACAAAGATAAATATTATTTTTGTCTGACATTATTCTTTCTTCAATTTATGGAAATAAAGCCCATAGCATATATACATACTGATTTTCCTGAGAAATTCGGCATTCCCAGGCAGAGCGGACTGGCCGGAGGATTGAGGGGAATGATTGTTTTTGAGCCGGAATATCGCAATCCTGACGCATTGAGGGGGCTGGACGGTTTTTCGCATATCTGGCTTGTGTGGGAGTTCTCGGCCAACCGCAGCACAGATGCCTGGCAGCCGACGGTACGCCCTCCGCGTCTTGGTGGCAATTCCCATATGGGAGTATTTGCGACAAGATCGCCATACAGACCGAATCCTCTCGGACTTTCGTGCGTGAAGATAGATTCCATCGATCTTTATACATCGTCCGGACCGGTCATAACCGTATGCGGAGCCGACCTTATGGACGGAACCCCTATATATGACATAAAACCTTATATAAGGTATTCCGATTCACGCCCGGAGGCTGTCTGCGGTTATGTTGACGCCCTTGACGAGCGTTCTCTGAAAGTTGTATTTCCGACTGAACTTTCTGAAAGGATAACGGAAAGGGAGAAGATTCCGTCGCTTGTGGAAGTCCTCCGTCTGGATCCCCGTCCGTCCTATCATGATGATTCCCAGAGAGTTTACGGACTTTCGTTCGCAGGGTACAATATTAAGTTTACGGTAAGTGCCGGGGTGCTGAATGTGACTGATGTCACGAAGGTTGATTCTTCGGAGGCGGAGGAATTGCAGTAAATGATGTATATTTGCAGCCGTTAACCATCCTGACCAATGATAAGACTTTTACGTTCATCAATATTTGCCGGCATCGCCATAGGTACGGCCGGTTTCGGATTTCTTGCTTCGGGAGTCCAGTCGGAGGCATACGGCTCCCTTGTCGGAGCGGTCCTTTTCTCATTCGGACTTCTTACTGTCGTCGGATATGGCTTGAAACTGTATACCGGTACGGCAGGATTCATCAGGAAGAATGAAGTCGGATCACTGTTCCTGATACTACTTGGGAATATCATAGGTTGCCTGTGTGTGGCATTGCTCTCCCGCGTGTCTCCGCTCGCCATTCAGGATGCGGCTCAGAACATCCTCGAACTGCGGCTCCGGACAGGCGCTATCCGCTGCGGACTCTTGGGAATCGGCTGCGGCTTCATAATGACTACGGCGGTACATTTCGCTAGGAAAAAGCAGTATATGCCTCTGCTTTTCGGCGTGCCTCTCTTCATAGTCTGCGGATTCACCCACTGCGTCGCCGATGCCTTCTACTACCTATGTGTACCTCTTGCTTTCTGGAAGGCCAACTTCCTGTCAATCATTGCGGTATATATCTGTATAGTCCTCGGCAACCTCATCGGCTGCAACCTTTACAGGATCGTTCTTGCGAAGGAACAGTATTCAGAATAAAACCTTTTTAATAAATAATGATATATCAGTTTACAATCCTTGCAGAAAAAACGCATGATTCCTTTGCAAGGATTGTCGTTTTATGCTCAGAATTCCGTTTTTAATATATGGATAATCCTGAAGATGTCATGCACTTTCTTCGGGATTATTTATTAAAATCTATCATAGTCTGAATTTTTATTTATAAATTTGCCATAAATACTGAAAAACACGAAAGTGTAGTTTATTCTCGTTGAACGAACGTAGGAAATTCGAATAGCATAGAGAATAGGCTGACTGCCTCGTCGTATTCACTCGTGGATTACGGCGTGGTGCTTTGGCTTATTTATATGCAAGGTTTCCTACGACCCGTTCAACTAAATAAACCAGGTGCCACGCTTTCTTTTTTTTTATTTCTTCATCTGGGTACCTGTGAAGAGGAATTCATCAGTTAGTGAATATGAAATCATTGATCCGTTTTGCAGCAGTTCTTGCGTTGCTGTCAGTGTCATCCTGTGTTGAAGAGAGCCAATTCAATCAGGAGCAGGGTGGTGAGGTCCGTACTATAAATGTAGTCGGTCCTGAGTCCATTGCTTTTGAGCCTGTTACCGTCATGTCTCAGACGAAGGCTACCATTGTCGAGAACGGCTCGGCTCTGAAATTCAATTGGGTAATCGGTGATACTCTTGGCATATTCCCGAACAAGGGAAATCAGGTCGAGTTCCCTATTTCAGCCGCAGAGGGCTCTACCAGTGCGTCTTTTGACGGTGGCGGCTGGTCTTTGAGGAATAATGCTTCCTATGCCGCTTACTATCCTTTCAGCGTCTGGAACTATCATCGTGATAATGAGACGATCCTTCTGGATTATTCCGGTCAGGTTCAGGACGGCAACGGCAGTTATTCCCATCTGTCGGCCTATGATTTCCTGGCTTCGGTCCAGACAACTCCTCTTAACGGTTCGGTGACTTTCAACATGGAACGTCAGGGTTCCATTCTTTACATCGACATAGTGGTTCCGGAACCAGAGACGATCACTTCCCTTGTAGTGTCCTGCGATGAGGCCATTTTTGTTGAGAAGGCATCTCTTGACATATCCGGTTCATCTCCTGTCGTCACTCCTGTCGAGACAGTCGAGACCCTTACACTCTCTTTCATCAATACTGCAACGACTACTGCCAATGAGACTGTCCGTGCCTATATGGCTGTCCAGCCGTTGGACTTCAGCGACAAGGTCGTGACTGCCACGTTGGTTACAGAAAGCGGCAGTTATAGCGCTCCTGTAACCTCCCGCGTCGTCAACAAGGGCAAGGCCGCCTTCCTGCGTTTCTCAGATGACTTCACTCCGGTGAACATCGAGTTCGCAGACGCGGAAGTGAAGCGTATCTGTGTCGAGAACTGGGACACCAACGGTGACGGCGAGTTGAGTTATAAGGAGGCTGCGGCAGTGACGGATCTGGGAACAGTATTCAGAGCATCGAGTGAAAACCCAAATCAGTTCACTGCATTCGAGGAGTTACAATACTTTACCGGCCTGAGTGAAATAGGTGATTATGCTTTTATGTCTTGCGAGAAACTTCAGAATGTAGTACTTCCGAATACAATAGAAAGAATAGGAGAATGTGCTTTTTATAACTGCAATAAACTATGCGATATCATTTTCCCGGAAACACTTGAAGTAATCGAAAGCAATGTTTTTTTCTGTTGTAAGTCTATAAAGACTATTCGTATTCCTAAAAATGTATCATATATTCATCATCATGCCTTCTATTATTATTGTGGATTTACAGAAATGGTTGTTGATGAAGATAACCAATATTATTGTGCTCAGGATGATGTGTTGTTTGACAAGGCAATGACAAAATTGATCTGTTATCCGAGTGCAAAGCCTGATTCATATTATTCAGTTCCTGATGGAGTTACAACAATTGGTAGTTATGCTTTTTATGCTTCCAATAACTTGACTTACATATACTTACCTGAAACTTTGAGAATTATAGAATCAAGTGCGTTTAGTGGGGCTGATTTAACTGACGTGGATTTACCAGAAGGTCTTATTGAAATAGGCCGGTATGCTTTATCATGTGATGAATTAACCAGCATACATATTCCTGCATCAGTCACAGCAATCGGATATATGATTTCTGGTTCCAATGTACAAGAAATCACTGTGGATTCAGCTAATACTATCTACCAGGATATAGATGGAGTTTTGTATGATCATACAGGAAAGACATTGATAGAGTATCCTGCTGGTAGAGAAGGAACTTACATTGTGCCTGAAAATGTTACGAGTATATCTTCATTTGCATTTGATCAGCGAATTAACTTGACAAAAATAATACTGAATGAAGGCCTTGTTGACATATCTTCTTCTGCTTTTTTTTATTGCACCGGTTTAACTGAAATTACAATTCCATCCAGTGTGAGTTCAATTGGCAGCATAGCTTTTTTTCTTTGTGATAATTTAACTAAAATCAATGTTAATATCCAGACACCATTTGCAATCGGTGATGGCGCATTTGATAATACCAACAACTGTCCTATCTACGTTCCTAACGAATCTCTTGAAGCCTACAAGACGACACAAGGCTGGAGTGCCTACGCCGACAGAATTTTCGGTATTGATGTGGAAGGCTCAGTCGTTGGTCCTGGAGTCGAGAATCCGGACTAATAGTCTCAATTGCTTTTAAATCAAATAACAGATATGTTTATGAAAAAGATTATCTATTTCTTATCAGCACTTGCGTTGCTGTCAGTGTCATCCTGTGTTGAAGAGAGCCAATTCAATCAGGAGCAGGGCGGTGAGGTCCGTACTATAAATGTAGTCGGTCCTGAGTCCATTGCTTTTGAGCCTGTTACCGTCATGTCTCAGACGAAGGCTACCATTGTCGAGAACGGCTCGGCTCTGAAATTCAATTGGGTAATCGGTGACACTCTGGGCATATTCCCGAACAAGGGAAATCAGGTCGAGTTCCCTATTTCAGCCGCAGAGGGCTCTACCAGTGCATCGTTTGACGGTGGCGGCTGGTCTTTGAGGAACAATGCTTCCTATGCCGCTTACTATCCTTTCAGCGTCTGGAACTACCATCGTGATAACGAGACGATCCTTCTGGATTATTCCGGTCAGGTTCAGGACGGCAACGGCAGTTATTCCCATCTGTCGGCCTATGATTTCCTGGCTTCGGTCCATACTACTCCTCTTAACGGTTCGGTGACTTTCAACATGGAACGTCAGGGTTCCATTCTTTATATCGACATAGTAGTTCCGGAACCTGAGACGATCACTTCCCTTGTTGTGTCCTGCGATGAGTCCATTTTTGTTGAGAAGGCATCTCTTGACATATCCGGTTCATCTCCTGTCGTCACTCCTGTCGAGACAGTCGAAACCCTTACACTCTCTTTCACCAATACCGCAACGACTACTGCCAATGAGACTGTCCGTGCCTATATGGCCGTCCAGCCGTTGGACTTCAGCGACAAGGTCGTTACTGCCACGTTGGTTACAGAAAGCGGCAGTTATACCGCTCCTGTGACCTCCCGTGTTGTCAACAAGGGCAAGGCCGCCTTCCTGCGTTTCTCAGATGACTTCACTCCGGTAAACATCGAGTTCGCAGATGCTGAGGTGAAGCGTATCTGTGTCGAGAACTGGGACACCAACGGTGACGGCGAGTTGAGTTATAAGGAGGCTGCGGCAGTGACGGATTTAGGAACTGTTTTCGAGGAAAATAATACAATTACTACATTCGAAGAGTTACAATACTTTACCGGCCTGAGTGAAATCGGTGAATATGCTTTTAATTATTGCACGGAACTTCAGAATGTGGTTCTTCCAAACACAATTGAAAGGATAGGCGAACATGCTTTTGCCGGCTGCGAGAAACTATGCGATGTCATTTTCCCGGAAACACTTGAAGTAATCGAAAGCAATGCTTTTTCTTTTTGTGAGTTAATAAAGACTATTCGTATTCCAAAAAATGTATCGTATATTGATCATACTGCCTTCTATTTTTATTGTGGATTTACAGAAATGGTTGTTGATGAGGATAACCAATATTATTGTGCCCAGAATGATGTGTTGTTTGATAAATCAATGACAAAATTGATTTGTTATCCACCTGCAAAGCCAGATACATATTATTCAGTTCCCGATGGAGTTGCAACAATTGGTGAATGTGCTTTTTATTCTGCTGAGAACTTGACTCAGATATTCTTCCCGACGTCTTTGAAAATTATTGAATCATATGCATTTACTTTTGCAGGATTTACTGAGTTGAAATTGCCAGATGGTCTGCTTGTAATAGGTGAAGGTGCTTTTCAGGCTTGTCATGCATTGACCAGTATACATATTCCTGCGTCAGTATCAGAAATTGGACGCGGTATCGGTCAAGGTGTTCATCTACAAGAAATCACTGTGGATTCAGCAAATACTATCTATCAGGATATAGACGGAGTTTTGTATGATCATACCGGAAAGACATTGATAGAGTATCCTACTGGTAGAGAAGGAACTTACATTGTTCCTGAAAATGTTACGAGTATATCTTCAGATGCATTTCTTCAGCGAAATAACTTGACAGAAATAATACTGAATGAAGGCCTTGTTGACATATCTTCTCATGCTTTTTTAAATTGCACCGGTTTAACTGAAGTTACTATTCCATCTAGTGTGAGTTCAATTGGCAGCATGGCTTTTTATGATTGTGATAATTTAACTAAAATCAATGTTAATATCCAGACACCATTCGCAATCAGTGAGAGTGTGTTCGCGAACACCAACAACTGTCCGATCTACGTTCCTAACGAATCTCTTGAAGCCTACAAGACAACACAAGGCTGGAGTGCCTACGCCGACAGGATTTTCGGTATTGATGTGGAAGGCTCAGTCGTGGGACCTGGAGTCGAGAATCCGGACTAGAAATAGATGATACAGAATTTTAAAATTTAAAAGATATGATGGAAAATTTTTATGAAACGCCTCAGATGGAGGTGATGTCTTTGGAGTTGGAATCCGCTATTCTGACGGTTTCAGACAACACTGTTGTAGGACCGGATCCCGAATATCCGGATTAGTGGCTTGCTAATGCTTTGAAATCTGGTAACAGACAAGAATGGCCGACCTCAAACAATGTTGAGGCCGGCCATTCTCATTGACTATAAGTGCTATTTCACTCTGAACCAGTCCATTGTCCTTCCGAGAAGGCCTTTCTTGTCAAGGGAGCCTCTTACTTTGAGGACGTCGCCTTCAACCTTCATCGAGCAGTTGTAGGTCTTTCCGTTGCCCGGATCGTAGATTGTGCCTCCTGTGTATTCGTTTCCGGTCTTCTTGAGTCCGCTGAGCATGTTCAGACCTATGAGTTTGCGGCTGCGGAGCGCCTTGTCCGGATTGTTGCTGTCAACTGCAGGTGAGCCGTCGGCTTCTGTCGGCTTTTCAAGCCATACGATCTTGCCGTTGAATGAGTCTCCGTTCTTGTAGACTTCTACGATTGCTGTTCCGTCTTCAAGTTTCCATTTGCCGATCACGTCCTGAGCGAATGCTGCTGCGAAAGGCATGAGGAAAAGAATTGTGCAGAAAATGATCTTTTTCATGTGTCTTGTGGTTTTATTATTTGATGCAAAGATATCATACCTCGTCAGACTTTGAAAAGATTTGTTATATTTGTAGGATTTTTGTGGTGAAATCACAGATAATAACGCCAAATAACGTAATAATTGACATTATGACATCTCGAATCAAGACTCTGACAGCCGTTGCCGCCGCTCTTCTTTCGGCAATTTCAGTAAATGCCCAGGACGAAAGTTTCGACCTTTCTTCGCAGAGGTCCGAATCCCAGATCGTAAATCCTGTTCCGGGAGAAAAGATTGACCATAAGGGCCTGGTGATCAATCCGGTCCCTCAGGAAATGAACTTCAACGGCAGTTTGTCGCTTGACATAAAGGAAGGCTTCAAGGTGAAGGACAGGAAGGGCTGTTTCGCTGATGACCTTTCATTCCTGACTGCCGGCAAGGAAGGCTGCCGTCTTGATATCGACTTCGGCGAAAAGGCTGCAAGAAAGAACGGAGTGAAGATGACCACAGGAGCCTATGTGCTTACAGTGGACAAGAAAGGTGTGAAGATCACCGGATATGACGAGAAGGGAGCATTCTACGGTATCCAGACTCTCAGACAGATTCTCGAGAGCGAGCGCGTCCAAAATACCGAGATACCTTATATGTGCATAAATGACTGGCCTGACCTCAAGTACAGAGGCGTTGTGGAAGGATTCTATGGCGAGCCTTGGTCACATGAAGTGAGACTTTCCCTCATCGATTTCTACGGAAAGTACAAGATGAACTGTTATCTGTACGGTCCGAAGGACGATCCTTATCACAGCAGTCCTGACTGGCGTCTGCCTTATCCTGAGAATGAAGCGCGCAACATCAGCGAACTCGTCGAGGCTTGCCGCAGGAACAGGGTCGATTTCGTATGGGCCATCCATCCGGGCAAGGACATAAGATGGAACGAGGAAGATTATCAGAACCTTGTGAACAAGTTTGAGATGATGTATGACCTCGGTGTGCGTTCATTCGCTCTTTTCTTTGACGATATCAATGGAGAAGGAACCAATCCTGTACGTCAGACAGAACTTGTGAACAGACTTGTAGGTGACTTCGTGGAGAAGAAGGGAGATGTGACAAACCTTATCATCTGCCCTACGGACTATTCTAAACTCTGGGCAAATCCTGGTCCTGACGGCCCTCTGAGCATATATGGCCGTACTCTTCACCCGTCAGTGGAGATATTCTGGACAGGTGACGTTGTCTGCAGCGACCTTACAAAGGAAACCATGCAGTGGCTCAATGAAAGGATACAGAGACCTGGCTTCTACTGGTGGAACTATCCTGTGACCGATTATGCAAGGCATATCCTCATGCAGGGTCCTGTATATGGTCTCAATACTGAAATGACTTCTGACGACCTCTGCGGTCTTGTAAGCAACCCTATGGAGCATGGCGAGGCATCGAAACTTGCTCTTTACGGCGTTGCCGATTATACATGGAATGTAAATGCATATAATGCCATCGACAACTGGGAACGCGGACTCGAAGTCCTGGCACCAGAGGTCAGGGACGCGTACAGGACATTCGCGATCCATTCATGCGACACTGAGGACGGTTACAGAAGGGATGAGTCATGGGAGACTGAGACTTTCTTCCTCGACGGATGTACCGATGAGAAGTTCAATGCCCTTATGGAAGAGTTCAAGAAGATCGAACAGGTTCCGGCAACTATGGAAAATTGTGAGAACGCCCTTCTGCTTCGTGAACTTCGCCCTTGGCTTGAGGAATTCGGAAAACTCGGAACAAGAGGCCGCAAGGCTCTTGAATGCCTTGAGATATTCCGTTCCGGAGACAATGCAATGTTCTGGAATACATATATTTCAAATGTGATGTCCAAGGAAGATGTGGCATCATATAATGCCCATAGGATCGGAACATTGAAACTTCAGCCTTTCTATGAAAATATCATGAATGACATGGCTGCCTCGTTCTATGCGGCGGTTTCTGGCAAACCGGCATTGAATCCTCAGGCTTTGGGATCGTATAAGACATTGGGTTCGACAAGAAGCCGTCTCATGTTCGACTATGATACCACTACATTCTTCACGACCGGTGACGCACAGATGGAAGGCCATTGGATCGGAGTGGACCTTGGCTCGGTCCGTCCGGTAAGCGAAGTCGTGCTTTTCCAGGGCAAGACTTCATCTGTGACCGACAACGACTATTTCGACCATGCCGTGATCGAGGCATCTGCTGACGCAAAGACATGGACTCCACTCAAGACTTTCCAGGGACAGTTGTATGAGGTCTCATGGGAAGGCGAGCCTGTCCAGGCAAGATATGTCAGAATGAGGAAACTTGAGTCTCCTAAGACAAGTTGGACCGTGATCCGATCGTTCCTTGTAAACCCTGTGGAGGGAGAGTGTCTTGCATCTGATGAGAATCCGTTCACGTCATATGCTATGCAGGGAAGCATGTCATTCGATGTGCCGGAAGGAACTTCGGCATGTCATGTGCTGATGGATGCCCATGACGGAACAGATGTGACCATGAAGGTAAAGGATGCTGAGGGTAATGTAATGATGGACTGCATCACTTCTGCGGCATATGCACATATGCTTATGCCGTTGAATGCAGCGACTGTCGAACTTTGTGGCAACGCAGAAATTTTTGAGATAATATTCGTAAGATAATTCAGATATGGGAAAAGTTATTTTGACAGGTGACCGTCCGACCGGGAAACTCCATCTCGGACATTATGTAGGGTCGCTCAAGAGAAGGGTTGAACTGCAGAACTCAGGTGAATTCGAGAAGATATTCATCATGATCGCGGACGCCCAGGCTTTGACAGACAATGCTGACAATCCTGAAAAGGTGCGTCAGAACATCATAGAAGTCGCATTGGACTATCTTTCAGCGGGTCTTGATCCGGAGAAGGTTACCATCTTCATCCAGTCGCAGGTCCCTGAACTGTGCGAACTTGCCTTCTATTATATGAATCTTGTCACTGTCCAGCGCCTTCAGCGTAATCCTACCGTTAAGCAGGAAATCCAGTTAAGAGGCTTCTCGGACAGCGAAGATGACGAGAATCAGAACAAGAAGGGTATTCCTGTGGGATTCTTCACATATCCTATCAGCCAGGCTTCCGACATTACGGCTTTCCGTGCCACTACGGTTCCTGTCGGTGTGGATCAGGCTCCTATGATCGAGCAGACACGCGAGATCGTCCACAAGTTCAATTCAGTCTATGGCGAGACTCTTGTCGTTCCGGAGATGGTGCTTCCTGAAAATACGACATGTTGCCGACTCCCAGGCACTGACGGAAAGGCAAAGATGAGCAAGTCTCTCGGCAACTGCATTTATCTTTCCGACACTTCAAAGGAGATAAAGAAGAAGGTCAACAGCATGTACACAGATCCTGAACATCTGCAGATCACAGATCCGGGACATGTAGAGGGCAATGTGGTCTTCACTTATCTTGACGCCTTCTGCACTCCTGAACATTTTGCGAAGTTCCTTCCGGAATATGCGGACCTTGATGAAATGAAGGACCATTACCGCCGTGGAGGACTTGGCGACGGTACGTGCAAGAAGTTCCTTTTCAACATAATGGAGGATTTTCTTCAGCCTATGCGTGAAAGAAGGAAGATGTATGAGCAGAACATCCCTCAGGTATATGAAATCCTGCGTAAGGGCTCAGAGGTCGCACGTGCAGAGGCCGCGAAGACTTTGGCGGATGTGCGCAAAGCCATGAAGATCGACTATTTTGATGATGCCGATCTCATAGCGGAGCATACAAGGAAATATCAGGGATAGAATCACTGCTTGGGAACGACAGCGCAGAATACAAGGTCCGCGTCAGAATCGTTCACGAGGCTGTGGCTTCCACCTTTAGGGCAGTACAGGCAATCACCCGCTTGTACTGCTTTTCTTGTGTCCTCTTCGATAATGCTTCCGCAGCCTTCGAGGATGAATATCACCTCGCAACTGTCATCATGAGTGTGCATTCCTATTGATGCTCCCGGGACAAGCCTGGCCCTTGTAAGAATCCTGTTTGTGCCGTCGAAGAACATCTTAGCGTCAAGATGTTTCTCGCCGTTCTTGAAGTTCTCAAACCTTCCGTAATCGTTTTCCTGATCTCTTATTATCATGTCCTATAAGGGTTTTGGTGCCGCAAATATATACATTTCAGACGATAGTTTTGCTTTTCTAGTAAATTATGGTTTAATTTGTAATTGATTTAATAGCCTATTAAATAAGTACTGTAAACCTATCTGATTATGAATAAAAATCGTAGAATCTCCAATCTTCTCAGAACAGAGGACTGGCTTTCCGTATGGATCGGAGTGATTGTGATTGCTTTGGGATGTGTATCTGTCCTTACCGGATGGTTTGATATTTCAGCATTAAGTTTCAAGACATGGACTGCAGGTGAAACACTTGCGGCAGCAGATGCAGCAAAGGTAGTTCCTCTCGGTGAGCAGTTGGGTACATGGGCTTTCTGGTTCAAGTGTCTCAAGACCGTCCTTATTCTCGGCATCCTTTTCGGTGCCGGAGTAAAACTTCAAGGTGAGAAACTCCGTAACTTCATTCCGGCATTCATCGCACTGTTCGTCATTGCAGTGGTCGTAAGGATGGTGAGTGCGGAATTCACTCTTAAAAGATATCTCGAATGGGCATTCTGGGCCCTTCTTATAGGACTTCTGATTGCGAATACAGTCGGTGTTCCTAAATGGCTGAAGCCTGCTATCCGTACAGAGTTCTACATCAAGACCGGACTCGTGGTCTTCGGATTTTCTGTCCTTTTCTCAAATATCGCGAAATTCGGACTTTATGGTCTCGGCATTGCTTGGGGAGTTACTCCTATTGTCATAATCTTCATGTGGTGGTTCGGTAACAAGATCCTCAAAATCACCAACAAACCACTTCTAATCACCATTTCTGCTGCAACCTCCGTATGTGGTACATCTGCTGCGATCGCTACCGGTGCTGCTTCAGGCGCAAAGAAGGAAGACCTTTCTGTTGCAATCTCGATTTCAATCATCTTCACCATCATCATGATGGTATTCGAACCTATGATCATCGAATGGACCGGTATGGGACAGATCATGGGTGGAGCCCTCATCGGAGGAACAGTGGACTCAACCGGTGCGGTTGTGCTTGCCGGAAGCGCTCTCGGTCCCGAGGCTGAACAGGTCGCTTCGCTTGTGAAGATGATTCAGAATATCCTTATCGGATTCATCGCTTTCTTTGTCGCCATCTTCTTTGCCAGAAAGGTTGACAAGACCGGAAAGTCAGAAGTCAAGGCAGTTGAAATCTGGAACAGATTCCCTAAGTTCATCCTCGGATTCATGGTGGCTTCCATCGTGGCTTCAATAATCTTTGTTCCGGCAGTAGGTGCCGAGAAGACCGGAGCGATCAACAAGGTCCTCGGACAGTTCAAGGACTGGGCTTTCGTACTTGCATTCACATCTATCGGACTTGACACAAACTTCAAGCAGATCGCCAAGAGCATGCAGGGTGGAAAGGTTCTCTGGCTCTATATCGTAGGTCAGACTTTCAATATCATCCTTACATTTGCTGTAGTATGGCTTCTTCTTTCAGGAAAGATCTTCCCTCAGCCTGACATCAAGACCTTCACTCATAAGGAAGACAAGATAAAGGCCAAGAAGGAACTTGTCGTTGCACAGCCTGCGGCAGAACAGACGCCAGTCGAAGAAATCACACCGCAAGCCGCACCATCCGATGAAAATAAATAGGAATCTCATATTCAAGATAATCACCGTCATAATGGCGGTGATTATAGTTGTAGGCGCTCTATATGTCATGGTCAACCGTCTCGGTCTTGTCGAAGGATATGACTTCGGCGGCGGGGCATATTATTATGTGGATATACCGAATTTCGACAAAGTCCTTCCTGACGATGCCTATCAGGCCAAGACCCCTGTATGGATTCATGTCATCCTTTTCATTGCCTGGGGATGGCTTATGTGGCGTTTATGGCTGTGGATTGATAAACACTGACATCCAGGCTTTGTTTGCTGGAATCAATTACTTATCTTTGCATGAAACATTTCATGCATGGATAACGGCAAGAATATAGAAAAAAGAATTTTGTGGGTCGCTGAACGCCTCTTTCTTGAAAAGGGATTCAACGGCACCTCAACTACTGAGATAGCAAAGGCGGTAGGCTGCAACCAGGCCCTTATACATTATTATTTCAGGACAAAGGAAAAACTCTTCTGGGATGTCTTTTCTCCAAAGGTGGAGCAGGTGGTGGAATATCTCGATGCTCCTCTTGACGAATCAGTGGATTTCGTCGAAAGGATAAGGAATGTGATTGACTTCTATTTCGGAATATTGGAACTTGACGAACGTCTTGCTCCTTTCATCGTCAATGAACTGATCATGAATCCAGGCAGATGGGACAAGTTCCGTGACCGCTATCTGAGAAACGAAAGCAGAAGCAGCGCTTTCAAAAGGTTTGAGGCTATGGTCCAGGAAGAGATTGATGCAGGACGCATACGTCCGATGAGGGCCATAGACCTGCTGATGAACATAATGTCACTGACTATCTCATCATTCATTGTCGCTCCAAAGGGTTTTGCCATGGGCGAGTGTGATTCCAACCTCAGAAAATCCTATCTGGATATGCGTCGTGAAGATGTCAAGATGCTGATAGTGAACGGTATGAAATAAAAAATGAAGGGCCTCCGTCGTGGAGACCCTTTTTTTCAGGATATTATCCTATCTTTCGTACTCGACCTTTGCGCGAACATCAGCAATTGTCTTTACGTATTCTATAACGTTGCCCCTCAAGGTATCTGCCTTGTATGCTGCGAGTGCTTCCCAGTCATCGAAGTCTGCAAGCATTACTGCGTCGTAAGAGGTCTTTCCCTCGTTTCTGTTAACGCCTACCTCAATGCTTTTAAGACCTGGCACGAGTCCCAAGAGGGACTCATATTTTTCCTTGACGTCTTCAGCGAGTTCTTTGGAAGTCTTGACATCTGATGGCTTGAACTTCCACATTACACAATATCTTACCATATCTGTTTAGTGTTTAGTGTTCATAATCGCCGACTAATTTAGGAATATTCCCTGACATTACCAAAATTATCGGGATAATTGGCACCGAATTTTTCATTTTGATGAATTCTGTATAAAATTTATTAAATTTGTTCGTTTATATTACGCCGTAAGATATGGAGCAGGACAAGACAGTCAACAGAGGCGAAAGAATAGCCAGAAACACCCTGATGCTTTACGTCAGGATGCTTGTCCTGATGCTGGTGGGTCTTTATACTTCAAGAGTCGTTCTTGCAGCCCTTGGCGAGACCGATTACGGTATCTACAATGTCATCGGAGGTGTAGTGGCCATGTTCACCATCATATCCGGTGCGTTGAACTCGTCAGTATCGAGATTCATCACATTCGAAATGGGAAAAGGGGAGTCGGCCCAACTTCAGAAAGTATATTCTACCGCTGTTGTGATCCAACTTCTTCTTTCGCTTGTCGTTGTAATTCTTGCTGAGCCGGCCGGCCTGTGGTTCATCGAAAACAAGATGACAATAGATCCTTCGAGGATTCCTGCGGCAAGATGGGTCCTTCATTTCTCGGTACTCGCATTTGTGATAAATCTTATGAGTGTGCCGCAGATGGCGTCCATAACTGCCCATGAAAGGATGTCCGCATATGCCTATATCGGTGTCCTGGACGGCCTTCTGAGGCTTGGAGTGGCATTCCTCATCGCACATTCTCCGATAGACAGACTCATTTTCTATTCCGCTCTCATGGCTGCGGTGATGCTCATTGTCCGCATGTCATACGGGATATATTGCAGGACGCATTTTCAGGAATGCCGTTTCCGCCTTGAGTTTGACAGACCTCTGGTCAAGGAAATGTTCTCATTTGCAGGATGGAACTTCATCGGTGCCACTGCCGGAGTCCTGAGAGACCATGGTGGAAACATCCTCGTCAACCTGTTCTCCGGTCCGGCTGTCAATGCCGCAAGAGGCATAGCGGTACAGTTGAACGGTGCCGTGCAGGGATTCGTCACCAATTTCATGACGGCAGTCAATCCGCAGATAACCAAGTCCTATGCTTCCGGTGACAGGGAATATATGCTTTCCCTCCTGAGAAAGTCATCAAGGATGTCCTTCTACCTGCTCTTTCTTATAGCCCTGCCGATATTGTTCAATACGGAGTATCTGGTCGGTCTCTGGCTTAAGGATGTTCCTGCCCACACAGTGACATTTGTAAGGCTTTTCCTGATATTTGCCTTATGCGAGTCGTTGTCGAACCCTCTGGTCACAGCGGCCCAGGCTACGGGTGACATAAAAAGATACCAGATCATAGTCGGAGGGCTGATTCTTATGAATCTGCCGCTTTCCTATGTTGCCCTTCGTGCGGGTGGCCCGCCTGAAATCACCGTTGTAGTTGCAATAGGCCTGTCTATTGTCTGTCTTGCAGCACGTATCATTCTCCTGAGGAAGATGGTCGGATTGGATGCATGGGGATATGTAAGAAGAGTGTGCCTTAATGTCATTCTTGTCGCTGCCTTGGCGGTGGTCATCCCTTTTGCCCTTGACAGATTCTGCCCTGACGGATTCTGGGGCTTCTGCATAAGTGTCCTCATCTGTGTGGCTTCGGCCGCCATGTCGATATTGTTTGCGGGATGTACAGGGAAAGAAAGACGTGAAATCGTCGGATTCATGCTTAAATGGTTCAGAAGATGATTAATGTTAAAGACAGATCACGCTGCTGCGGATGTACGGCATGCAAGGCTATCTGCCCTCATGATGCTATAACCATGAAGGAAGATGCTCTGGGCTTTCCGTTACCTGTGGTGGATATGGACAGATGCGTGGATTGCGGACTATGCGAAAGGGTATGCGACTTCGTCAGAGAACATCCGTCCTTGGATACGGCGGGGCTTGAAGTGGATGTCCTTGCAGCCAGAAACAGATGTGACGCCACTGTAAGGGAGAGCCAGAGCGGGGGAGCGTTCACCGCTTTGTCCGATGTCGTCCTGTCTTCCGGCGGAACAGTCTATGGCGCTGTGATGAAGGATGATTTCACTGTCGGTCATATGAGGGCCGTCACAACTGAGGAAAGAGATCGGATGAGGGGCAGCAAATATGTCCAGAGTGATATGGGAGACATATTCAGACAGGTCAGGGAGGACCTTTCACAAGGCAGGACGGTGCTGTTTGCCGGAACCCCATGCCAGGTGGCTGGACTTGCGTCATATGTCCCGGCGGGTCTTAAAAAGAATCTTCTTCTGCTGGATTTCGTATGCCACGGAGTGCCTTCTCCTGCAATATGGAAGGATTATGTGGACTATATGTCGCGTAAAGGAAAACTGCAGCAGGTGTGTTTCCGCGACAAGTCTCTGGAAGGATGGAAGATCCACAAGGAGAGTTTCCTGTATGAAAACGGAAGAAAGGAAATCCGTGAGACATTCAGGGTGCTTTTTTATAAGAATATAATGCTCAGGCACAGTTGTGCCGTATGTCCGTACCATCTGGGCAACCGTAAGGCGGACATGACGATGGCGGATTTCTGGGGAGTAGGTGAAGTCCTGCCGGCTTTTGACGGCAATGAAGGCACTTCCATGCTCATCAGCCATACTGACAAGGGAAGGGAACTGATCAAGGCCTCCTCTTCGCTTGAAACGGTTGTGGTAAAGGTTGACGGTTCTTTCCTGGAACGGAAGAATCCGAATCTTCTGCGTCCGTCAAAGATATATAAGGACAGGAATCAGTTCGAAGAAGAATATGCTGAAAAAGGATTTGTCCATGTGGCACGCAGATGGGGAGATATGGGATGGAGATACAAGGCATGGCAAATGAAGTCGATGATCCGAAGATTGATTGGAAGAAAATGAAGATTGGTATACTGACATTCCACCGTGCCCACAATTACGGGGCAGTGCTTCAATGTTATGCTATGCAGGAAATACTGCGTCGCATGGGACATGATGTGCAGGTGATAGATTACAGGCAGCCGTGGATAGAAGACTTTTACAAAGTGTTCAGCATCAATATGCTGCGCCGTAATTCAGGAAGCCTTCGGGATGTCTTCGCATACTTGAAGAAGAATGCGAAGAAGTTCCTCCTTGCTCCGTGCAAGGGGAGGAATTACCGCAGATTCAGGGACGGATTCTTCAGTCTGACCCCTCCTTGCCGTAAGGATATACCGCAGGATTTCGACTGCTATCTGATTGGAAGTGACCAACTTTGGAGTCTGCACTGTCTTGGTGGAGAATATGATCCGGTGTATATGGGCGGATTCCCCCATAAGGTAGAAAGCAGGGTCGTAGGCTATGCCATAAGTGCTGATATGGGATCGGTCGAGTCGCTTGCCGCAGTCATTGAAAGGATGGCGGGTAATTTCTCCTGCCTTTCAATGCGTGAGGCTGGTATCGCTTCACGTGTCGGTTCGATTGCAGGCAGGAAATGCGACGTGTGTCTTGATCCGACCTTGCTTACGGATTCTTCATTATGGGAAAAGGTCGTCGATGACAAGTGGAAGGACAGGAATTATGTGCTGGTATATGAGGTAAGACGCGAGAAGAAGAACAAGGGTCTTCTCCTTCGCAAGGCTCAGGAAATCGCCGCTCAGATAGGTGACGGCTGCAAGGTGATCGACCTTTCTTCCGGCAATTACCCTGTGAGTGACTTCGTTTCGCTTTTCAGATATGCCAGATATGTGGTCACGACTTCTTTCCATGGAACAGTGTTCTCTATTCTTTTCCAGACACCGTTCTATGTCCTTCCTTTATGGAACGGATATGACCTGAGATATATGGAACTGCTCAAGAACCTGGGCGCTGAGGACAGAATCGTCTCTGCTGACGATATCCTGATGCCGTCACAGGTCGATTTCGCGCCTGTCATGAAGAAACTTGAAGAAAGAAGGGCCGATTCTTTCGCATTCATAGAAAAAGCATTGAAGCCATGAAGGAACTCAGAAGCATATCTGTAATCATTCCTGTCTATAATGCTGAATCATCAGTGGCAGGGACAGTGGAATGTCTTCTGTCTCAGGGATATGAGGCATTGGAAGTGATTCTTGTCGATGACGGCAGTACGGACGGTTCCGGCCGGATATGTGACGGCATTTCCAAGGAAAATCCTTCTGTGAAAGTCATCCATAAGCCTAACGGCGGCGTAAGTTCGGCCCGCAATGCCGGTCTGGAAGTTGCGTCCGGATATTACGTGATGTTCCTTGATGCTGATGACCTTCTCAAACCTGGCACTCTTGAATCCATGGGGAAATATGAGGCCGATATGGTCCTGGCCGGATTTGAAAAGATCGTGGACGGGAAGGTTACTGAAACCAATGTGCCTGCAGCGGAAGCATTTTACGAAGGCCAGAGCGGGATTGTCCGTTTCCTTGATGACAATATCGGCGAGAAGGACTGCTATCTGCTCAATTCCTCATGCTTCAAGTTGTACAGGAAGGAACTGATCGATTCTCTCCGTCATCGTTTTGATGAGGATATGAAATATGGTGAGGATAAATTGTTCGTTTTCCGCTATCTTCCTTATGTACAGACGGTTGCTACGCTTCCTGTGCCGGTGTATGAATATATCCTGCACAAGGATTCATTGAGCAGTGACGTTTCTTCCGACGCGCACATCGGACAGATATTGAAACTGATGGAAAGATATGAACCTATATTGGAGGAATTGGCGGTCATCTATCCGGAGAGTGTTCGTCTTCAGGGACTATATCATTGCGACATCGTTTCGCGATATGTGTTCCGCGTACTGACATGCCTTGCGACAGGAAAATCATCCTTTCTGAGCCGTGAGACGATAGCACATCTGTATTCATATATGACAAAGGACAAGGACCTCTCCCTGTCATCGGTACGCTTCGGCCAGATACCGAACTTCCTGTTGTTCAAGATAGGCTCTCCACGCCTTTCAGAGGCATTTTATTACTTCACTTCGAGCATCTGCAGGTATATCTCCTTCAAATGATTCATCACATGGTCAGGAAGGTAAGTCCTTACATTTTCCAGACTCACTTCTCCTTCTGAAGCAATCAGATTCCTGTCAAGGATATAACGTTCCATAGCCTTCCAGATCTCTTCATGATTTCCGGGCGTTACAAGGACTCCATTGCTGTCAACCACTTCCGGAATGCCTCCGACAGGGGTCGAGATTATTGGACAGCCGTAACTCATGGCTTCCAGAATGCTTATCGGAAGACCTTCGTTGAATGACGGGAGTATGTAGACATCCGCCCAGTTCAGAAGATTCAACTTCTTGTCTCCGCTGACCCATCCTTCGAATCTGACCATGTCTTCCAGGCCGTTCTCCCGTATGGTGTCAAGAAGTTGCTGTTCGTTCCTGTTTCCTCCGATACGCAGTTCCATCTTGCCTCCGGCTTCGTCCTTATGGGCTGCCAGGCCTTTCAGAATGTCGAATACGCCCTTTCTCGGACCGATTTCTCCCATGAAAAGGAAATGGACCTTTCCGTCCTCGGTCTTTGCCTCAGGAATATGGGTCGGTGCCGGAGTTATGTTGTGAAGGACCGTCATCTTTTCCGGATCGATGCCGATGGAAGCGAACCATTCCTTCCATGATTCAGAAAGGACTATGAGCATGTCTGTGTTTCTGAGGGTCCTGAGAATGTCTTCCCTGCCTTTTTGCGAAGCCTCGTTGTAGAAATCCTTGAACCTGCTTGCATGAATGTGCATTATCACTTTCTTACCGAAGAACTTGCACAGACGGACTATCTGAGAGTTGCGGTGGAAAGAGCCGTCCGCGGCAGTGTGCTGGTGAACGATCCTGACTCTGCGGTCTGTCAACATCCTGAATGCCAGCCTGATATATGATGTCACGAACCACCATCCCTTGGTCAGTCTTCCGCCTGACTTGTATATGGGATAGTATTGGAGACCGTCAAAATGGCTGCTCCAGTAATTCACGACAGCGGATATGCCTCCGGGATGACTGTTGAGATAATAGTCACCTGTCATCAGGATCCTTTGCGATATGTCTTTCCCTATGATAGCCATCTTTGCTGCATTCAGTTGTTTTCTTCAATGAATCTCAGGACATCATTCCAGACCTTATCCTTCTCCGTCTCATTGAGGATCTCATGCCTCATGCCCTCATAGAGATGTGTAGTGACCTTCCTGTATCCGGCCTTGACCATCATCTCTGCGGCCTTGCCGAACATTTCCGCATCCGTTATGCACGGGTCGTCGGAACCGGCAATGAAATGAACCGGCATATCGGGGTCTGCCATCTTCCACCCCTTGATGTCGTAACAGTCCTGCATGAGGTCGAAAAGTCCTGTGAATCCGTTGCATGTGAACTGGTAACTGCACAGAGGGTCTTCGTTATAGGTCTTCACTATGGCCTTGTCGGTGGAAATCCATGCGTTCGGTCCTTCTGCCGCAAAGCGTCTGTTGAATCCTTCGAATGCTATTTTCTGGATGAGTGCCGGCCTGTGCCTGTCTCCTTTGAAGGCGGCGATTATTCTGGTGAGCATCTTGCCTGCTCCTGCCGCCGGGTTCATGCTCGGACTTCCGCATACTATGAGGCTCCTGATGAGGTCTCCGTATCTTTTCGCAAATGAACGTACTGCAAGGGAACCCATGCTGTGACCGAAAAGGTGGATCCTGCATCCCGGGAACGCTCCGGCGGCATGTCTGTTGACTGCAAGTATGTCATCCACAATGCCTTTCCATCCTCCTTCATACATATATCCCAGGTCTTCCTGTGCCTTGACCGAGGCACCATGGCCTCTGTGGTCGTGGATTATGCATGCATAGCCGTTGCTGCATAGGAATTTCATGAACGGAATGTATCTTTCCTTGTGCTCGCACATGCCGTGAACTATCTGTATGACCGCTTTCGGTGCGGTGTCGGGGGTGAATGTCATCACGCTCAGGGCGAGGTCGTCATAGGATGAACGGATGGTGCTCTTTTCGGTTTTCATGTCATTGCGGTTTAGTACTGCAAATCTAATAAAAAATGGCTATATTTGTAAAACCCTTGTAAGGATCATTGTCATGGATAAGAACAGAATCAGCATAATCATTCCCGTATATAATGCGGAGGATTACCTTGCACGTTGTCTTGACAGCATTTTCGAGCAGAGTTTCGCCTCATACGAGGTCATACTCGTTGATGACGGCAGCACGGATTCCTCTCCTCTGATATGCGAAAGATATTCATCTACGGATCCTAGATTCCGTACCGTCCACAAACAGAACGGCGGTGTAGGCTCTGCCAGAAATGCCGGAATGAATCTGGCCAAGGGAGAGTACCTGATGTTCGTGGATGCCGATGATGCTCTGCTTCCGGATGCTCTCGAGATGGTTATGGAGAATGTCTCCGGTGAAGATCTTGTCGTGGGCTCATATACCGCTTTTGTCGCCGGTGTCCCTGGCAAGGAGAACCATCCTTTCAAGGCCAGGACCTATCGCGGCAGGGAGATAGAACGTTTCTTTGATGACAATGTCAGAAGAGGAAGTGATGTGCTGGAAGTCTCATGGGCCAAGATGTTCAGGAGAAAGTCTGTCGGAGACCTTCGTTTCCGTGAAGACATATGTTACGGAGAAGACAGGCTGTTCGTCCTCGGTTTCCTCAATTCATGCAAATCTGTGGTCACTTGCAATGTGCCTTTGTATGCCTGGCATATCCGTCCGGACGCATTGGGAAGCGATGTCGTTTCCGACCGCCATCTCATGCAGTTGAGGCGCTTCCTGCCGTCATATGTGGAAACCCTTGATTCGCTTTCCGAGACATATCCTTCAAGCCCGAAACTTAGGGAACTGTACCACAGGGAAGTGGTGGGAAAATACTGTTGCAGGGCACTGAAAATCTTCCAGAAGAGAAAGACCTCATTGCTCGACAAGGATTATATAGCGTGGATATTCGGCCTTATGAGCCGTGACGAGTCGTTGCGTCCTCTTTCCTTCGGATTCGGAAACATGTTCAACATCATGCTTCAGCGCTCTGGAAATGTGAAGCGTGCGATGAGGACCTATCGTGTCACATCGTTTTTCAGTTGACGCATCTTGAAAGATTTCGGGAGACGTGATGTGAATCTCATTGTCTTCCCTGTCCAAGGATGTATGAACGAAAGTCCGTGTGCATGCAGGGCGAGACGTCCGACGGGATTTGTCTGAGCCCCGTATTTCCTGTCTCCTGCTATCGGATGGCCTATCCATTGCGAATGGACCCTGATCTGATTCTTCCTGCCGGTTTCAAGTGAAAACTCGACCTTGGTGTATTGCCTGCCGTCACATTCCAGATGTTCCAATGTGCGGCATCTGCTGGAAGCGTACTGCCAGCCTTTACGTGGAGGGACAGCCGGGTCATCGTTCTCATTCAGTCCGTAGCAATGGACCATCATCGATTTCGGATTTTCATAAAGCCATGTCTCGATCCATCCTTCATCGTCGTCAATATGCCCTTCAAGTATGGCGGTGTAATTCCTTTCCTGCACAGCCTCTTCCCAATTTGACTGCAACGCCTCCTTGGTGTCGAAATCCTTGGCAAAGACGAGGAGTCCGGAAGTGTCACGGTCCAGCCTGTGGACGATGAAGACCTTTCCTGCATAGTCGGTGAGCATGGTGTATGCGGTTTCCTCGCCCTTACGTCCTGTCGACATGGTGAGAAGTCCATGCGGTTTGTCCACGACTATCAGCCACTGGTCCTCATAGACTATGGCCATATCTTCATTGTTCCTGTGACGGCTGTTATTCCTCATTTTCCGATGATAAGATTATAATGTGCAAATCTAACAATAATTTTGACTATATTTGCTGATTATCCAAGTATCTTAGGCATATGGAAGAAGGTAAGACGATATGGGATCCGCTGAGGAAAAAGGAGGTCGCACTCACGCCGGAAGAGAGGGTCAGGCAGTGGTTCATCGGTGTCCTTTCGCAGAATATGAAGGTCCCGATGCATATGATGATGAGTGAGGCCGGATTCCGTCTGGGAGGGAAACGCTTCAGAGCCGATATCCTGGTCTATGACCGTGCGGCACGTCCCGTGATGGTCGTGGAATGCAAGAGACCGGAAGTTGAACTTACCCAGGAAGTCCTCGACCAGGCCATAAGATACAATCTGGCATTGGATTTAAGATATTTGATCATAACAAACGGTACAAGGACCATGATATGCAGGAAGCAGGGGGACGGATTCGTCCTTTCAGACAAGGTCCCGGATTATAATGAAATGATATGTCAGCAACAATAACACAGGGTTTTCTCGATCATAAGATTTTCTCCATCGTGTCGGAAACGGCCGCAGAGAAGGGTGTGAGGGCGTTTGTCATAGGAGGATATGTACGTGACTGCTTTCTCGGACGTCCTAGCAAGGACATAGACATAGTCGTGGAAGGAAGTGGAATCGAACTTGCTGAAGCGGTAGGGGAGAAGGTACGCAGCAATGTTTCCGTGTTCAAGAATTTCGGAACCGCGATGCTGAGGTACAAGGGCATTGAAATCGAATTCGTGGGAGCAAGGAAAGAGTCTTACAGACGTGATTCACGTAAGCCTATCGTGGAGGACGGCACTTTGGAAGATGATCAGTTGAGGAGGGACTTCACCATCAATGCCATGGCTTTCAGTCTCCAGAAGGAAGATTTCGGCGCATTGGTGGATCCTTTCGGTGGCATAAGGGATCTCGCTTCCGGCATTATCCGTACTCCGCTTGATCCGGATACGACTTATAGTGATGACCCTCTCAGAATGGTGCGTGCCATACGTTTTGCCACCAAACTTACCACTGAGGATCAGACGTTTACGATAGTTCCTGAGTCGTTGGAATCCATTCGACGCAATCGTGAGAGGATGGAAATCCTTTCGAAGGAGAGGATCGTGGAGGAACTGAACAAGATTCTTGTCACTCCGAAGCCGTCAATCGGTTTCAGACTTCTTGACGAGACCGGCCTTCTGGATTATGTGCTTCCTCAACTTTCCAGACTCAAAGGTGTGGAGACAGTCGAAGGCAAAGGCCATAAGGAGAACTTCTCCCATACTCTCGAAGTGCTTGACAATGTCGCTGCTCTTGAAATCGAGGCTATTTCACAAGGACGTCTGAAGGATTTTGTCTTTGAAGACGGAGTAGAGGTCGAGAAGGTGAGGACAGAACCTAATGTATGGCTCAGATGGGCCGCATTGCTGCATGATATCGCAAAACCTGCGACAAAGAGATATGATCCTGCTCTCGGATGGACATTCCATGGACATGAGGTCGTGGGCTCAAGGTGGATTCCGAAGATTTTCCAGGGTCTGAAGATGCCTCTGAACGAGAAGATGAAATATGTCCAGAAACTCGTGAGTCTCCACCTGAGGCCGATAGCCCTTGTCACAGAGGAGGTTACGGACTCGGCCGTAAGAAGGCTTCTCTTCGATGCGGGTAATGATATCGATGACCTGATGCTTCTTTGTAACGCCGATATCACGTCGAAGAATCCTCGTAAGGTTGCACGTCTTCATGCCAATTTCGAGATTGTCAAGGCAAAACTCGTCGAGGTTGAGGAAAAGGATGCCATCAGGAACTTCAAGAATCCTATTACGGGCGACTATGTGATGGAACTCTTCGGCATAGAACCGTGCAATACAATAGGTTTCCTTAAAGAGGCCGTAAAGAATGCCATTCTGGACGGAGACATCGAGAATTCTTTCGAAGCCGCTGACGCTCTGATGAGGCAGAAGGCCGCTGAACTGGGACTTTTCCCGATTGAGAACAAATGAGCCTGATTGACAGATACTTGTCCTATATAAGGAATGTAAGGAGGTATTCGGAGAATACTGTCCGTATTTACCATGATGCGTTGGACGACTTTGCAGGTCTTGTTCATGGCTCCGGATCTGTGAGTGATGATGAACTCGTCGCGTCGCTGAATCATTCTGAAATAAGGAGGTATGTTGCTCAATCCATGGAAAAAGGTCTTTCTGCCAGGACCGTTAATCTTCACCTGTCGGCCTTGAGCGGTTTCTGCCGTTATCTGATGAAGGAAGGATGTCTGAAATCCAATCCCGTGAAACTTGTCACCAAACCGAAGCAGGCCAGGCGTGTGCCGGATTTTTTCAAGAAGGATGCGATGACTGCATATTTTGAAAGGACGTCTTATGTCCTCGACAAGGACGAACTGGAATTCTTCATTCAGAATCATGACACCCGCAGCGGCAAGGCCATGTATGAGAATCGTCTGGCAAGGCTCATAATATCCATGCTTTATTCTCTTGGAGTCAGACGTGCTGAACTTATCGGACTGTCTGTCGGAGATGTGGATTTTGGCAGAAAAGTTGTCAAAGTTCATGGAAAAGGAGACAAAATGCGAGAAATTCCTTTGATTGTTTCATTATGTGAAGAAATATTGTTATATTTGAAAGCAGTTGAGACGATGTGCGGGGGGAAAAGGTCTTTGACAGAGCCGTTGCTGGTGACATATGCAGGCAGAAGACTTTATCCTGTCTATGTCGACCGGGCAGTGAAGAATGAACTGGGGGGTGCCAGGGATATAGCCGGAAGAAAGTCTCCGCATATCCTTCGTCATTCTCTGGCGACAGGACTCATGAACGAAGGAGCGGACATAAGTTCCATAAAGGAACTTCTCGGACATTCCTCGCTCGCGGCAACGCAGGTCTATACCCATGGCAGTATCGCCCGACTGAAGACTAATTATGAACTGGCCCATCCAAGGGCAAAAAACGGAGGTAAACATGGAGATTAGAGTGCAGAGCATCAAGTTCAATGCAGATCAGAAACTGTTGGACTTTATTGACAAGAAGTTCTCTAGAATCGAGAAATTCTATGATGCAGTAACAGGAGTGGATGTAGCGCTTTCATTGCTTCCAGACCATGAGAACAAGAATGTTAAGGTTCAGGTGAGCATCCCAGGCAACACAATCGTGGTCGAGAAGAATGCAAAGACCTTCGAAGACGCAGTGGTTGACTGCGCAGACATTCTCAAAGAGAAACTTGTGAAAGTAAAGGAGAAAAGAGGAGAATAAAATCACGGACAACTTTATCGGCAGCATCGGAAGATGCTGCTTTTTTTTGTAGCATTTCCGCCATCTTGTCGTCTAAATGTATTATATTTGCAAGATATGGCTAAAGGTTTTGCAGAGACAGATTCCCTGTGCAGGGATATCGTGAAAGACGCCCGCAACGGTGTCTTCAAGCCGGTTTATCTTCTGATGGGAGATGAACCGTATTATGTTGACATGGTATGCGATGCAATCATGGAACATTGTCTTGATGAAAGTGAGAGAGACTTCAATCAGACAGTCTGTTATGGTGCCGATGTCGATGCAGATGCGGTCATAACCGCTTCAAGGCGTTACCCGATGTTTGCGGAACGTCAACTTGTCGTTGTGAAGGAGGCCCAGATGATGAAGAGCCTGGAAGAACTCGCTGTATATTGCCAGAAGCCTCTGGAATCGACCGTACTCGTGATAGCCATGCATGGAAGCGGTGCCGACAAGAGAAAATCCCTATACAAGACCGTGTCTAAGATGGGTGTTGTAGTGGATTCGCAGGCGTTGAGAGATTATGAGATGCCGAAATGGATATCGATGTTCTATCAGACCAAGGGTCTTAGGATAGCACCGGACGCTGCCGCACTTCTGGGAGAACATGCCGGAACAGACCTTAACAAGATCGCCATCGAGACAGAAAAGATGCTGAAGAATCTTCCTGAGGGTACGACCGAGGTATCTGCTTCCGATATAGAGAAGAATGTCGGGATAAGCAGGCAGTTCAGCATATTTGAACTTACACGTGAACTGTCGATGAAGAATGCTGCAAAGGCTTTGAGGATCGCTTCCTATATCGGCTCTGCCGCGAAATTTGCCATGCCTATGGCTGTCAGCGCCTTGTATACTCATTTTTACAGAATCCTGAAATACGGGGCGTTGCTCATGCAGGATCCGAGGCCGGCGAATGACCGTAAGGCAAAGGTATTGGGCGTGAACCCGTACTTCTTCTCGGAATATGATGCTGCGGTACGTAATTATCCGGTCAGGAAGTGCATGGCTGTGATTGCCCTTTTGAAGGAATATGACTATAAGGGAAAAGGTGGTGATGTCGGTGAGGCGACCCCTTCGGAACTTATGGTAGAATTGGTTGCAAAAATTTTAAATATTTGATAAGATGGGAATTATCCAATGTAAGAATGTGTGCAAGAGTTTCGGCGAAAAGGTCGCTCTTGATCATGTGTCGGTAGATATTCCGAAAGGTAAGATCTTCGGTCTTCTCGGACCGAACGGTGCCGGAAAGACTACCTTGATCCGTATAATCAACAGAATCACAATACCGGGTGGTGGAGAAGTGCTTTTCGACGGACGTCCGATCACTCAGGACGATGTGGAGAAGATCGGCTATCTTCCTGAGGAAAGAGGACTTTACCGCAAGATGAAGGTGGGCGATCAGGCTATGTATTTCGCCCGTCTCAAGGGTATGAGTTCACGCGATGCGGCCGTTGAACTTAAGAAGTGGTTCGTGAAGTTCGGAATCGAGAGTTGGTGGAACAAGAAGGTTGAGGAACTGTCAAAGGGTATGGCCCAGAAGGTACAGTTCATCACGACTGTCGTCCATAAGCCTTCGCTGCTTATCCTTGACGAGCCGTTTTCCGGCTTCGACCCTGTCAATGCACAGATCATCCGTGAAGAGATCCTTCGGTTGAAGGAAGAAGGGGCGACAATAATCCTTTCTACCCACAACATGGAGTCAGTTGAGGAACTTTGCGACAATATCGCTCTGATCAACAAGTCCCATGTGGTCATTACTG
Organism: Candidatus Cryptobacteroides sp.; assembly: GCA_045539115.1. Classification (GTDB taxonomy): domain Bacteria; phylum Bacteroidota; class Bacteroidia; order Bacteroidales; family UBA932; genus Cryptobacteroides. The sequence goes on from JAZQES010000004.1 coordinate 44,560, forward strand.
GCGGTGTTGACGAAATCAGGCATAAGTACGGAAACAACAATGTCGAACTGATCTATACCGGAAATGTTCCGGTCGCTGCGGTAAGCGGCCTCTTCAAGATCCTTTCAGACCAGGATGATGCCGGCCGTCATACGGCAGTGCTTGCTCTCGAAGACGGTGTCTCATCGAATGATGTCATCAGGAATATCATTGACCAGGATATTACAGTCAATTCATTCAAGGAACTGGTGCCTAGAATGAATGATATTTTCATTAAACTTGTAACAGAGGAGGAATAAGCCATGAAGATGAAAAATATAGGAATCGTCATTTCACGCGAATATTCTACAAGGGTAAGGAAAAAATCATTCCTTGTCACAACTTTTCTTGTGCCTGTCATCTTTGCTGCGATATGTGTGCTGCCAAGCGTGATCATGCTCTTCTCGAAGGATAGCGGAAAGCAGGTCGCTGTTGTGGATCAGTCGGCCGTTGTGATGCCGTATATGGTTGATAATGATGATGTCGATTATGTCGATTATTCTGCTGAGAATCCTGATTCGATGAAGGTGCGTTTCGGCGAACTGGATCTTGATGCTCTCGTGATAGTCTCGTCCCTTGACACAGTGAACAAGACTGTTTCGGTTACTGCGTATTCGGACAAGCCTCTGAGTGTGAGTCTAAAGGAAGAGATCAAGTCCAAGGTTGATGAGGCTGTCGAGGATTACAGGGTGGCTTCATATGACATCGACGACCTCAAGCAGATCATGTCCGACATCAAGGCAGACGTGCAGATGTCTACATATACATTTGATGAATCAGGAGAAGAGAAGATATCTTCTTCGGAAGTGTATATGATAATATCGATGGTAATGTCGATGATCATCTATATGTTCATCGCCATGTTTACAGGTATGGTGATGCAGAGCGTCATCGAGGAGAAGTCAAGCAGGGTAGTGGAAGTTCTCGTATCTTCAGTCAAGGCCACTGAACTCATGTTCGGAAAGATCCTCGGAGTCGCATGTGTGGCTCTTACACAGTTCTTCCTCTGGATTGTCCTCACTCTCGTACTTGTTGCAGGTGCATCGGCATTCATCGGATTTGACTCGATGATGGGAGATCCTGCACAGACCGAGCAGATGATGGAGATGGCCGGTCAGATGGGTGCAGGTGTCGATATGGAGGCCATGACTGCCGCTGCGACAGAAGAAGGAGGCATGGCTGCCGTGATGAGCACTCTTGCAAATGTGAACTGGATGCAGATGATAATCGCCTTCGTGGTATATTTCGTACTCGGATACCTCCTTTACGCGTCTTTCTTTGCCGCGATCGGTTCGGCTGGTGAGAATGAAGCGGATACCAATCAGTTGCAGATTCCTGTGACCATCCCGCTGATGCTTGCCTTCTTTGTGGCTCTCTATGCATTCAATGCACCGGACAGCAAACTTGTATGGTGGTTCTCGATGATTCCTTTCACATCGCCTATCGTCATGCTTTCTAGGATTCCTTTCGGAGTCCCTACATGGGAACTTGTACTGTCGATAGTTCTTCTTGCAGGCACGTTCATCGCATGCGGATGGGCTTCCGCAAAAATTTACAAGATAGGAATCCTTATGTTCGGCAAGAAGACCACATTCAAGGACCTCTGGAAATGGTTGAAACAGAAATAATCGGTTTATGAAAAAGTTTTTGTTCCTGTTTTCCGTACTGATATTCTTCGTTGCATTCACTGCCGGAGGACAGGAGTATGAATGGAAGCATGTCCAGGTGGACGGAAGCCGCACGGGATGCACCGCTCCGTCCAAGGATAATGTCGAAGAGGCTATAGGTACATTCAAAGGCTGCCGATATGTCGCACCTTCCGGAAAGGTCTACCGCAAGAGGTCGATAGTCGGAAAGACGGCAAGGATCGTAGCAGAGGCTCAGCCGGCTATGGCAAGGGTCAAGAATGTCATCGCATATTCAGAGGAAGCGATGGAGGCGGAATATCCTGAAAGCGCACTTTCAAACTGGTTCGTCGATCTGCTGATGGCTGAGGTTGAGGAACTTGCAGGAAAAAAGGTAGATGTCGGAATCACCAATTTCGGTGGTATAAGGATAGATATGCCGAAGGGTGATGTTATTCTTGATGACATGCTTTCGATGTTCCCTTTCAAGAACCAACTTGTTTATGTCGAGCATAAAGGCGAACAGATAAGGAAGATTCTGGAGGATATGGCTGCGGACCGTTTCCAGGTCCTTGGGGGCGTCCGTGTCGTTGCCGAGGGGGGAAAACTCGTTTCTGCAGAGATCGGTGGTGAGCCGATTGATGACGACCGTATCTATGGACTTGCAACCATATCTTTCCTTCTGGATGGAGGTGACGGCCTTGCTCTCGGTCATGATGCAGTGTCTGTCACTACATTTGAGGATGTTGATGTCATTGATGCTGTTCTGAAATATGTGTATGCCGAGACGGAAGCGGGACGACCAATAAAATATCAGAAGGATGGACGCGTGATCATTAAGGATTTTGAGAAAAGATGAAAATGAAGAGACTGGTAATATTTGCGGCTGTGCTTCTTGCTTCTATGTCAGCAGGGGCACAGAATCTTACGATAATCCATTTCAATGACACTCACAGTCATATCGATCCGCAGCGTTCCGGTGAATATTTCGGAAGGGGAGGAGTCATCGAGCAGGCTGCATATGTTGACAGCGTACGTAAGGCAGATGGCAGACGTAATGTGCTTCTCCTTCATGCCGGTGACTATGGCCAGGGTACATCGTATTTCACTGAACTTGGAGGTAACATCGAAATAGATGTGATGAATGCATTGAAATTCGATGTGGTTACGCTCGGTAATCATGAATTTGACAACGGTATTCCTGAACTTGCAAGACGTCTCGATAATCTGAAAGCCGATGTCGTATGTGCGAATTATGATTTTACAGGCACTCTGCTTGAAGGTCTTGTGAAACCATATGTAATCGTCAGGAAGGCAGGAATGAAGATCGGTGTGATCGGTCTTCTTACAGACATAATGAAGGTCGTGGACAAGAATATTGCCATGGAACTTCAGTATCAGGAACCGGCCGATGTGGTTATCCCTCTTGCTTCTATGCTCAAGGATGAGAAGGATTGTGACATGGTGATCTGCCTTTCGCATCTTGGATATAAGGAAGATAAGGAACTTGCATCACAGATCAAGAATGTCGATGTCATTGTCGGAGGACATTCGCATACACTTCTTCACAAGAAACAGGTTGTAGTGGATTCAGAAGGAGAAGAGGTCGTTGTGGTGCAGAACTGGAAGTGGGGGCTTAATGTCGGACATCTTACCGTTAAGGCAGAATAACATGGAACTGGCTGAACTGATGATAATTGCTGTGGGCGTCTCTATGGACGCCTTCGCAGTTTCCATATGCAAGGGCTTGTCAGTATGTCAGATCAGGCCACGTCATGCACTCTATACCGGCTTGTGGTTCGGAGGATTTCAGGCATTGATGCCTCTTCTGGGATTCTTCCTCGGAGTGAGTTTTGCCGATTTCGTTTCTGAAGTGGACCATTGGATTGCATTCATATTGCTCGGAATCATCGGAGGAAACATGATCAAGGAGTCCTTCCATAAGGAAGAATGCTGCAGTGTGGATCCTGATTTTTCTGTGCGTACAATGTTGGCAATGGCCGTGGCCACCAGCATAGATGCCCTTGCTGTCGGAGTATCATTCGCTTTCCTTAAAGTGGACATATGGGCGGCGGTCCTTATGATAGGCCTTACTACGGGAGTGCTTTCAGCCGCAGGTGTGTATGTGGGCAATATATTCGGTAACAGATATAAATCCAAGGCTGAGTTTGCCGGCGGATTCATACTCATCGTGATGGGATTGAAGATACTTGTCGAGCATACACTCCTTTAATCTTTTTCTCCCAGGGCCTTTTTCCTGTATTCCTTTGGAGACATGCCTGTGTTGGCCTTGAAGAATCTTCCGAATCCCGACTGATCCGGAAAATTCAGTTTTTCGCTGATTTCCTTTATCGGGATTTCAGGCATTTTAAGCATGAATTCCGCTTTCCTGATAAGACTTTCAATGATCCATGCGCTTGCCGGTCTGCCGTTGCTGTTTTTTGTGATCTTGGTGAGATAATCCGGAGTTATGCCAAGAGCATCTGCATACCAGCCTACCTCATGGTGCTTGTCACAGTGCCCGTTTATGAGATCCTTGAATCTTTCTGTTATTATCTCATGATGGCTGTTCAGTTGTATGTCTCCATGCTCCTTTCTTCTCTTGTCTGATATGTTGAGAATTAGGTTGAAGACTTCGTTCTTGACCACCTGGGCACGGTAAAGATGTGTCGTGTCGTTGATATATCTGATCAGTCTTCGGACAGACTGGTCCAGAAATTCATATTCAGTCTTGATGAATTCCTGGTATGGGTATTCCTTCTTGAGTTGCAGGTTGATGGGGGAGTTTCTTGTCGTTCTCATCTCGGACTGGAATTCCGATGAGAATATAATATGGTATCCCTTTATGTTGTCAGACATTCTGATCATACGTATCATGTCACCCGCGGACAGGTGCAGTGATGATTCCGCCTTCATCTTGAATACCCTGAAATTGACATCGATGGTAAGTTCTCCTTCCGAAATCATGATCTGATGGTATTTTCCCAGTCTGATAGGAGGCTCGATCAGGCTGCTGCCATCCATTTCATATACCGCGATTCTTTCTTCGCCGTATTCGCTGAATGTGTGTTTCTTCATGTCTATTGTCCGTTTTCATGACAAATATAGGATTAATTTTAATATAAGTATGGAAATTGCATAGTTTTTATCGGAATCAGCACTTTATATTGCATATATGATTATTGAACTTTGCAATCAGAAGAAAGGATGCTACTTGACTTGCTTAAACATGAAACTCAAATAACTCTGATATAACAATCGGTATATCTTAATACAGGTTAAAACATCCGATCATTGCCGCTATTCCCTGTGAAGGGCGTAGCGGTTTCTTTTTCATCAGGTCGGGACGGTTTCTGTACATAAAAAAATGAGACTTCGCCGCTCACGCGGGGATGCCTCATCTAACCACATAATTAATAACACTAAAACTAATAACCATTGGGTCTTGAGAGTTTCAGAACAACTCTCTGATCAACCCGAGTGCAAAGGTAGACAGTTTTCCGAAATCCGCACAATCAAAACTGTTAATTTTTTGTTACATTTTGTTAAACAATTATTAAAGTACGGTTTCGACTGATTATATTTGCATTACAATATTGATACGCTATGGAAACAAAGATACTGGTCGTCGATGATGAGGCGGCCATCCGTGAGATACTTCAATTCAACCTCGAAAATGCGGGGTATGATGTCGAATCTGCATCTTCTGCCGAGGAGGCGCTGGAGGTTCTGGATGACAGCCATTCGCTTATTCTTCTCGATGTCATGATGGGAGGCATGTCGGGCTTCAAGATGGTACAGGTTCTTCGCAAGGAACTCAAGAATGATGTTCCTGTGATCTTCCTGACTGCCAAAAGTGATCCTAATGATCTTCTTACCGGTTTTTCAACCGGTGCTGATGACTATATAGCCAAGCCGTTCTCCATTCATGAGGTGCTGGCCCGTGTAAAGGCCGTGCTGAAAAGAACCGAAAGACAGGAGCAGAAAGTCGAACTCATTGAAGCAGGTGAGGTCAGGATCGATGTGCAGAACAAGAACGTGTATGTGTCTGGAGAGCCTGTCATATTCTCCAAGAAGGAATTTGAAGTGCTTGAACTCCTTGCTTCACATCCGGGACAGATCTATTCACGTGAAGACATCATCACTGAATTGTGGAAGGATGCTCCTTATGTCCTTGACAGGACTGTGGATGTCCATATCGCCAGAATCAGAAGCAAACTCGGCAACTGCAAGAATTATATCGTCAACCGCACAGGCTACGGCTATGTGTTCAATCCCGTAATGTAATGGATTATCTTTGGTTATATATAGCAGCAGGAGTTGTCCTTGCCGGAATCGCTGTGGCGGCGTATTTGGTCCGCAAGCGTGTCGCTGAGTCTGAGGCCCGTCAGAAGTCAAAACTCAAGAAACAGATGACCAGCAACATCGCTCATGAACTCCGTACGCCTGTCACCAGCATCAGAGGTTATCTTGAAACCCTCATAGCATGTCCTGACATGCCGAATGAAAAGAAGTTGGAGTTCATCGAGAAGGCTTACAACCAGACTCTCCGTCTTACCGAACTGATCACCGACATGGCTCTGATCAGCAAGATGGAGGAACGTTCTTCAAAGTTCGAAAAGCAGGATATCGACCTCTTTGACATTTCAAATGAGGTCTTCGAGGAGTTCGGCGAGAGGATCGTGGAGAAACATGTGACCGTGGAGAATTGCCTGAATCCGGGAACGGTGCTTACAGGAAACAAGACCCTTGTATACACGATCATCAAGAATCTTGTCGAAAATTCCCTCAAATATGCCGGCGAAGGCTTTACCATTCATCTTGAATGTTACAGCACCATAGAGAAATACTGCTACCTTACTTATTATGACACAGGAAACGGAGTGCCTGCGGAACATCTGGAACACATATTCGAGAGATTCTACCGTGTGTCGGAAGGCCGCACCAGAGATGCCGGCGGTTCCGGTCTCGGACTTTCAATCGTGAAGAATGCAGTCAAGTTCCATGGTGGAGATATTCGCGTGATAAACCGTCAGTGGGGAGGCCTCCAATTCTTCTTCTCTCTTCTCCGCCACGCGGATTGAGTGCGTCAGATCTCGTCGATGTCGATTATTCCCGACAGCACCGCGAAAATCGTCAGTCTTCCTATGGAACGCGTCTGAAGTTTTTCACAGATGTTGTTCCTGTGGAAAATCACTGTCGGCAAAGATATTTCCAAGTGGTTTGCTATCTCTTTGTTTATCAGTCCTTTGACCATCAGGCGGAGGACCTCTTTTTCCCTTTCTGACAGACGGTTCCTCAGCCCTCTTGTCTTCGGAGGTCTGGATTGGTCCGAATAATCATTTATCAGGCGGAGGTTAAAAAGCCGGCTCTTGATCTCCTGTTCCGGCCTTGTAAGGTCGAGAAGATGGAAACCGGCTTCTTCAAAATGTCTGTTGATTCCTTCGGCCAGAACAGTGGTCTGCTGCTTCAATGTCTCGAATTCGCTTATCTGGCTGAAAAGGATCGCGTCATTTACAAAGAAATGAACGAAATGTCTGTTTGAATCCCTTATGTAGTCATCTATGGAACCATAGGACAGGACTTCCACATTATAGTAGATGTCCTGCAACATGTCACACAATGACATGCTGGTCAGGGTGTTAGGTTCGATTATGGCAAAACAGGGATTCATCCGGAAATCAGTCCACGAATTTAACCTTGTTCATGTCGCGAGGCTTCGCCTCAGGAGATTCGTCTGCATATCCGAGTCCTATGCAGATCACAGGTGTGTAACCCTCGGTGAATCCGAGTCTGCTGATCGCTTCCGGGGCATTGTTGAGGAAACGGACAGGGCTTCCGAGACATACCGAACCGACTCCGAGTGACCATGCTGAAAGCATTATGTTCTCCGAAAGGAGGCCGCAGTCGATGACAGAAAAGTCATATGCCGGATCGTTTGCGATGAATACCATCACAGGGGCTCCTCTGAAACATCCTCTTATGGCATTCGGGTCGACATCAGGATTGCCGGCAGCCATAAGTCCTATGACCTCTTCCATCACCTGAGGATTGTCCACTACTCTGACTTCCCATGACTGCTTGTTCATGCCGCTTGGAGCATTGATTCCACATTCCATGATTCGGTTCAATGTCTCCCTTTCCACAGTCACAGCCTTATATTTTCGTATGCTGCGTCTGGCCATGATGTTTTCGATCACGGCATTTCCGCCTTCATTTTCAACAGTCTGTGCTGCCTGGTTGCAGGATGTCGCCGCTGCGGCAATGCAAAGTCCTGCGAGGATTGTCTTCAAAGTCTTCATATCTGTTCTTATTCAAGTCATTTCGCCTGCGGCGTTTCCGCAGACATACAAATATAATCAATTCTTTCAGATTGAATCAGTATTATTCCTATATTAGCATGATAATTTTCAATTATACTGCTTTGCAACTGTTCAGAAGAACTGCGAAAAGAAACTGTGTTGGAGTATGATATTGGAAACTATTTCTTAAATTTGTAAGATTTTAGTAAAAACATGATAAAAACAAGATAATTATGTCTCTTATTGAAAGCATCATTGCACGCGCAAAGTCCAACAGACAGCGCATTGTGCTCCCTGAGTCACTTGAGGAGCGTACACTTACTGCGGCAGATATGGCACTCGCAGACGAGATCGCCGATATCATCCTTATCGGAAATCCTGACGAAATCTTCGCCCTTGCGGAAAAACTCGGATTGAAGAACATCGTAAAGGCTACAATCATCGATCCTGCAACAAGCGAGAAAACAGCAGAGTATGCAAACCTGCTTTATGAACTCCGCAAGAACAAGGGAATGACTCCTGAGAAGGCTGCACAACTCGTACTCGATCCGCTTTATTTCGGATGTCTCATCATCAAGAGCGGTGATGCCGACGGCCAGATCAGCGGTGCCCTCTCCACTACAGGCGAGACTCTCCGTCCAGCCCTCCAGATCATCAAGTGTGCTCCCGGCATCACTTGCGTGAGTGGTGCAATGCTCATGATCACGCAGACTCCTGAATATGGTGAAGACGGAGTTCTCGTAGTCGGTGACGTTGCTGTAACTCCTATGCCTGATGCTGCCCAACTCGCTCAGATCGCTGTCTGCACAGCACAGACTGCAAAGAGCGTGGCCGGTTTCGCAGACCCTAAGGTCGCTATGCTTTCATTCTCTACAAAGGGTTCCGCAAAGCATGAGGTTGTGGATAAGGTAGTCGAGGCAACAAGACTTGCAAAGGAACTTGATCCTGCACTCAAGGTGGAAGGCGAACTTCAGGCAGATGCCGCTCTTGTGCCTTCTGTAGGCCAGAAGAAGGCTCCGGGTTCAGAGATCGCAGGCCATGCGAATGTCCTCGTATTCCCATGCCTCGAGGTAGGTAACATCGCTTACAAACTCGTTCAGAGACTTGGAAATGCTGATGCTATCGGCCCTATCCTCCAGGGTATCGCACGTCCGGTAAATGACCTCAGCCGCGGCTGCTCGGTAGATGACATCTATAAGATGGTCGCTATCACAGCATGTCAGGCTATGGATGCGAAGTAAGACGTGAGTACAGCAATTTTGCGGCCGGACTCCGACCCGATGGGTTCGGCCATATATGATTACCACAAGAGCGGCAAGGCGTCCGTTCTTGTGGTTCATTCTTCTATGTTTGAAGATGACGAGATTCCGGTGGAGACTCTTTTCAGGTCTTTCGACGAAATGCCTGTGCTTGAGAAGATAGCCTTGAAGGCTGCCTCCGGAAGGATTCTGGATGTCGGAGCAGGAAGCGGCTGCCATAGTCTGGCATTGGCACATATGGGCAAGGAGGTCGTTGCGATCGACATTTCTCCTTTGTCAGTGGAGGTCATGAAGGAAAGGGGAGTGGATGCCCGCACTATCAATCTTTACGATGAGGCTTTCAAGGAAAAGTTCGATACTGTCCTGATGCTTATGAACGGAACCGGAATCATAGGCAATTTCGACAATATGCCGGCATTCTTTACCAGAATGAAACAACTTCTGAATCCGGGAGGAAGCATAATCTTGGATTCAAGCGACCTTCGCTATCTTTTCGAAGAGGAAGACGGCAGCCTTATGATAGATCTTGCTGATGATTACTACGGTCTTCTTGACTATCAGATGGAATATGATGGTGTGCTTGGCGAGCCTTTTGACTGGCTTTATGTCGATTTCAATACGTTGGCATACTATGCCGAGGAAAACGGATTCAACATCGAACTCTTGGCTGAAGGGGAGCATTATGACTATCTCGCCAGACTTACAGTCGCCTGATCATCTGTCTTTTCTTCCGATCATCGAGAGTACGATAAGTACCGGGAATATTTCTACTCGTCCGAGGAACATGTCAATTGTGAATATGAATTTTACTGCAACCGGCATTGCGGCATAATTTCCCATTGTGCCGATGGATCCTAATCCCGGCCCGACATTTCCAAGAGAAGCGATTGTTCCTGTGAATGCTTCCGATATGTCCAGACCGCAGGCAAGCACAAGGACAAATGACAGGAACAGTACAATCAGATATAGTACTATATATAGAAATACTGATGAAACAGTTTCTTCATCCATGATTCTGTCTCCTATACGTGTCCTGAAGAGCGAACTAGGGTGAATCCGCTTCTGGAAATCTGCATATATCGCCTTTATTGCTATATACATTCTGTCTGCTTTGATACCTCCTGTCGTTGAACCTGAGCAACCGCAATGTATGGCCATGAAAAGCAGCAGTGCATTTGCCAGAAGTGGCCATTCCGCATTGTCTGCCTGACCGAAACCGGTCGTAGATATGTAACTTGCAGTCTGGAATGCAGCATCCAGGAATGATCTGCCCCAGGATCCGTATCCACCTTGGAATTTCAGACTCACCGCGATGACTATGCTTGTAAGAGCGATGACAATCAGATAATATCCGGTGACAGCCTTGCCAAGAGGCTTCAATGACCTTTTAACGGCTATTGTGAACAGTATGCCGAAATGCATGGAGGACAGAATCATGAATATTGTAATGATCAAGTCAATAGCCGGTGAGTCATAGTACATGATTGATGTGTTCTTTGTACTGAATCCGCCGGTCGCGACCGTGCTGAAAGCATGGTTCACTGCATCAAACAATGTCATGCCGGCGGCCCATAGACAGATGGTCTCCGTCAGCATCAGACCGATGTACACAGTGACCATTACTCTTGCTATCTTTCCGGATTTGTATCTGTAACCTTCCTTTGATAGTGATGATAGTTCCAGATGTGTCAGTTTCAACTTGATCGGACTGGAATCAGGGAGCAATATGAGAAGGAATACGATTACTCCGAGTCCTCCGATGAAGTGTGTGGAAGATCTCCAGAACAGAAGGCTCTTTGGTAGTGCCTCAATGTCTGTGAGTACGGTGGATCCGGTCGTCGTGTAACCGGAAACACTTTCGAACCATGCATTGATAAGTGTGAATTCACCGCCCCAAAGCACGTAGGGCAGCATTCCGAAAATGAATGAGAGAATCCAGGACAGTGTGATGGTAAGGAATCCTGACTGAAGTGATCCGATAGGCTTTTCTTTGACGAAAATGAACGGGAAAAGACCGGTGATGAGTGTGACCAGGAAACTGATCAGCAGAGGCGTGAAGGCTGAATCAAACCCGTTCAATGCAGATATGCATGCCGCTATAAACATGAATAAGGCATTGATCAGCAATGCCTTGCCTATATTTATGGATATTGCCTTTACGTTCATCTGCTTCTCCTGTTCTTCTTGACAGTTGCAAATATATTATTTTTAATCGGTATTCTTATCATTTCCTGTTTCATCAACTGTTTTTCCGTGAGGCATAAATCTTGTCCTGTTCAGTTCGTCAATTTTAGGAGGAATTATTATGAACGGACCTGATGTTTTCTGGATCGTAGCACTGATCATATTGATTGGAGCGGTCATCATCCAGATTTTCGTAGATAAGAAAAAGAAAAATCAACAATAGTATTGCATTATTGTTTTTATTGCCTATATTTGCAATAAATTTGAATTATTCAAATTTAAACCCCAATCGACAACAATTAAAAAGATATGATCATGATTTCACAGAAACTCCACAACGCGATCAACGCACAGATCAATGCAGAACTCTGGTCTGCTTATCTCTATCTTTCGATGTCTCTTGATGCTGAGGCAAAGGGCTACAAGGGATTTGCCAACTGGTTTTATGTGCAGTTCCAGGAAGAGCAGGCACATGCCCGTATCTTCATGAACTATCTCAATTCCCGAGACGCAAAGGTGGAACTTCTTCCGATCGAGGCTGTTCCGACCACATGGAATACTGTCCTTGACATGTTCCGTCAGACTCTCGAGCATGAGAAGAAGGTGACTTCGCTTATCAACAATCTTGCGGCAATCGCAAACGATGACCGCGATTTCGCTTCGATCAACCGTCTTGTATGGTTCATCGACGAGCAGGTTGAGGAAGAGGAGTCTGCAAGAGACATGATCTCTGCCGTCGAGGCTGTTGAAGACAACAAATACGGCATGTATCAACTCGACAAGGAGCAGGCGACACGCACATATGCCGTTCCTTCACCACTCGCAACTGCGGAATAATTCGTCAATGCAATATTGTAATGCCGGTGCCGGTCGCTTGACTGACATCGGCTTTTATTTTATATTTGCAGAAAATCGAAAGGAGATGAAAATCAAGGAATATATTTCGGAACTGAATCTTGGTGAACTGCCTCTTGCTCTGTGCGGGACGGTGCTGGGGATTATGCTTGCGGCGGCTGATTATCATGTGGATCCTCTGGCGGCATCATTTACGATCCTTACAGCAGCATTCATATATCTTCTTGCGAGGGCAGCAAGAATATCCGTTGTCTTCAAGCGTGTGATGGCGGCTCTTGTTATCCTGACCGCTCTCCTGGCCATCCGTTTTTCTTTCGGGACCATATTTTCGCTTGAATCGTTCGTTCTCCTGCTTACAGGATCCTTCATTGTAAGATATGCAATTAAATATTGCTCCGGAACCGGCAGCGGTAAGGTCACTGATGAACTTCTTCTCTTTCTTTTTTCAGGTTTCGCGGGAGTGTTCGTCGCTTATTTCGTGGCTACCCATTCCTTCGGAAACCGCATGCTCATGCTTCCTGCCGCCTTTGTCGGCTTTCTGACGCTTTCTGTCCATAACCTCGTGAATATCAGAGATATGGAGTGTGAAGGCCCCGGAAGAATGTCGTTCGCTGTCAGACTCGGTGCCAAGGGGTCCAGGATCTATCAGACCTTGCTTACAGTCTTCGGCATCGCGGCGATGACCGTTTATGCCTGTATGAGGATATTCGATCCGTGGCATTTTATATATCTCGTCATTGTGCCGGTATTATTGTGGACGGCAGTAGTGACATGGAGACGCTCCGGTTCTGCTATGGACAGGAATATCTGCTGTCTGAAGGTCACTGTTCCGTTTGCCTGCCTGCTGTCCGGACTCGGATTCCTGATTTTTCTGATAAGATAAATTCGTATGGACTTCAAACCTTTCCTTATACCTGTTTTTGCTCTTTTCATTGCCGCAGGATGTAACGGTCACCTTTTCATAGATGAAAGGCTTGAAGTTTCATGTCCGGAATTTACCGTGCCTTATGACGGTGACACGGTGGAAGTCAAGGTTTCAAAAGAAGACTGGTTCGTCAAATATGTCTGTGTCGACAAACAGTTCTACGATGGTATCGTGTATGAGGAAGGTCAGAAGCCTGTGGAAGGTTATATGTCCCTGGTCGGCTTGGGACATATAGAGTGGGCTGACAGTCATTGTGCCTTTTCCGTGTGCAGGAATGCTCCTGACAGTCTTGTCTTGATTTTTGATGGCAACAGTTCCGGGATTGAAAGGACCGTTGTGGTCGGGATCGCAAATGAATTTGAAAACTCTGTCATTCTCATACATCTGTCAGATATCGGTTCTTATTCATTCGAAACGGAATGGTACCATTATGGCAATCCTGAAACGGAGAAGAGAAAGGTCAGGACCTTGACATTCGAAAATGACACTGATGCGCCTGTCGCTGTCAGTGTCAATGTGTTCGAAGATGCAAAGCGTATCATCAGTTATGAAAACACTTATCTGAAGACCAATCCGGAATATCTGTACGAGAGGAACGACGGACCGTTGATGATGGATATCCCTGATCCGTTCCTGAAAAAGGCAGGCTCTCCAGGAAGTATTGATGACAGGGAAATATTCTCATTCAGCGGCCTCAGGGACACTTTGCGTTTTGACCGTTCGTCATTTATACCTGTTGAACTTCCGAGTACTTATGCAGAATTGACCGTTGAGCCTGGAGTGCAGAAGTTCGACCTGTACTGGACCTACTATAAATATCGTACTTCCTTTAATCTCATGGTCTCTACTCCTTCTTCTGAAAGGGTAGACAAGTTCTCCATCCTTTTCACCAGTTGGATGCCAGATGGTCAATGGGCTATTGTGGAAGCAGACAAAATAATATTATAATGCCATGAGACCGATAATCATTGCTCTTCTGCTTTGTCTGCCTTTCCTATCCTACGCCCAGGTCCGGAATGATCATGTCGGTGAGCCGGTTTCACACGGTGTGGGAGTTGATGTCAGGCCTTCCGTAATAGCCCGGACAAATGATTTCTTCAAGGGAAATAATGCCTCAGGCAAGCCTCTGTATGCTTCCGGTGCCGTTCATCTGAAATATTCGCTTATGACCTCCCGTCTGTGGCAGGGAGTAGGTGTAGGCATACATCCGTTCTTCAATCAGGCGGAAATCGGAACCCCTGTATCGCTCTATGTCTTTCAGGGGGCACGGATAGCGAGACTGTCCGAATCCCTGTCTCTTGATTATGAATGGAATTTCGGAGCCTCTTTCGGATGGAAACCATATGATGAGGTGACGAATCCATATAATGATGTGGTCGGGTCAAAGGTGAATGCATATATAAATGCCGGTATAATGCTTTCATGGAGGCCGGATCCGTTATGGACATTTACCTTCGGTTTTGATGCGGTCCATTTTTCCAATGGCAACACAGGGTATCCTAATCTTGGTGTGAATACCTTGGGAATCAGGGCAGGAGCCGTGCGTCGTGCAGCATGCGGGTCGGAAAGACTGACGGAACATCTCACTATGAAACCTGTGGAAAAAGGTTCTTTCAAGGACCGTCTGACTTATGACCTTGTGATATATGGGGCAGGCAAGAAACATGCGGCTGTCATATTTGACAATGTCTATGTGCCGAAAAGTTATTTCGCCGTTGCCGGAATCAATGTCGGGCCGATGTACAGGGTGGCAACTTGTCTGCGTGCCGGACTGTCGTTTGATTTTCAGTATGATGAGAGTGCCGGCCTGGAAGGCAGGATTGCAGGTGTGAACGAGCAGGGAGAAGTCAGATTCTATCGTCCTCCGCTTGAAGAACAGTTCACGGCAGGCCTTTCATTGCGTGCCGAACTCGTCATGCCTGTCTTTTCCGTCAATGTAGGCATCGGGTATAATTTGTACGACAAGGACGTCACAAGAAAGAAGGTCTATCAGATTGCGGCTCTCAAGACGGACATAACATCCAGGCTCTTCGTTCATGTAGGCTATCGTCTTTACGATTTCAGTGAGCCTGACAATCTTATGCTCGGCCTGGGATGGAGATTCGGTAACTGCGATTGACTTCTCGTCGGACAAAAGGACAAATAAATCATTATTTATGGATAATGAATGGAAAAATTGTCTACCTTTGCGGCCGTTTTGCAGTATAGCAAGTTAAGTATCATTAAAATTAGCGGAATTATGCCTGCAACTACTTTAACTAACTACAGTTTTATCAGTACATTCAAGAAGTATGTGAATTCGAGCGTGGTGCTCATTTTCTTCACAGTACTCGCGCTTGTATGCGCCAACATCCCTGCCGTAAAGGACTGGTATTTCTCACTTTGGATGCACGAGGTCAGCCTTTCGATCGGTAATTTCAATTTCTTCAGCCACAACGGCCACACCATGAATGTGGGTCAGGTCATCAATGACTTCCTCATGGCGATCTTCTTCCTTTCAGTGGGACTTGAGATCAAGCGTGAAATCCGTGTGGGTGAACTCTCCACAAAGGAAAAGGCTCTTCTGCCAATCATCGGAGCATGCGGAGGTATGCTTGTGCCGGTGCTGATTTTCTGGCTTTTCTGCCCGAACGATCCGGCAATGACAAGAGGTCTTGCAATTCCTATGGCAACTGACATCGCATTCTCTCTCGGAGTGCTTTCTGTCTTCAAGACAAGGGTTCCTCTGGGACTTAAGATATTCCTTGCTGCCCTCGCGGTGGCAGACGACCTGGGCGGTATCATCGTGATTGCACTGTTCTATTCTTCTCACATCGATGTGACATTCCTCATCCTTTCTGCCGTATGTATCATCGTCATGGCTGCCGGAAACGCATTGAAGTGCCGTGCAAAGTCATTCTACGTGCTTGTAGGTCTTCTTTTGTGGTATATGATGCTCAATTCGGGTATCCATGCAACGATTGCTGGTGTGATCACAGCATTCTGCATCCCTGCCACACTCAAGAAAGGAACCGGACATTATCTTGAGCGTATCCGTGAGAACGTCAACAAGTTCCCTGTGATCGATGTGGATGACCGTCATAATACCATTGTTCTCACAAACGATCAGATTCATACTCTGAAGAGTATCGAGTCTGCTGCCGACAAGATGATCAGCCCGCTTCAGGATCTTGAAGACAATCTCCATGGTCTCATCAACTATTTCGTCATTCCTCTTTTCGCATTCGCAAATGCCGGAATCGACCTTTCTCAGATGAGTCTCGGAAGCCTCTTCTCAGGCGTAGGCCTTGCCGTAATGCTCGGTCTCGTGATCGGTAAGTTCCTCGGTGTCTTCTCTTTCTCATGGCTTGCCATCAAGATGGGAATCGTCAGTCTCCCTGCAAACACGACATGGAAGGCTTTTGCCAGCGTCTGCGTAGTCTGCGGTATCGGTTTCACCGTGTCCATGTTCATCGCTGACCTTTCATATGCAGGTCTTGGCGCTGATGGAGCCGCTCTGCTCGCTCAGGCTAAACTTGGCGTTCTTGTGGGATCGGTGATCTCAGCCCTTCTCGGATGTCTGCTTTTGAGCAAGACTCTTCCTGCCGAAGTCAAGAAATAGTCAGGAAAGGGGTTTTCTCCCTTCTGACGACATCATATATGTGTCCTCTGCCGCTGACAATGCTGCAGAGGACACTTTTTCTTCAAGTATATGCCTGTGCATTTCCAACTTGTGCATGGCAAGCGCATCGTTAAGCAATCTTACCCCTTTAGGGAAGAATCTGCGGAACTCCCTGACTGTGAAGCACAATGTCTCGAAACTGAACATGATGCTCTTCATGTCTTCGAGGACGGCTGGCTTTACCATCAGAGTCTCCGTCATTACCTCGTTGGAGGCTTCCAGGAACAGTCCTCGCGCTTCCTTGTCGATGTGGAAGAATACCCTTATGGAAAGGACTCCATCCTCATATTCGACTACAGCGATATTGTCTTCCAGTCCGAACAGGATATGGCTCTTCTCGAAGGTGGGGTAGTACCCATCCTCCATCATGCATCTGAATATGCTTCTCAGGTTCAGTGACGCTCTGCTGGCCTCGTTCTTTGGGATTTCCTTTTTCATCTTTTCGTGTATTTTTTCATGTAGACGTCAGACATATTTGATGCCGTCGAGGCTTTCTTTTTCATGATTTTTCGTAATTTTGGCGAAACTTTAACCACATTGAAATGAATAAATATCTTACTGTTATTGCTGCTGCAGCCCTAATGGCCGTCGCAGTGTCTTGTTCAGACAGGACTGAGGAACCTGAATTCTGGCTTGGAGCAGATATAAGTTGGGCCACTGAAATGGAGGCCCGCGGTCAGAAACTGTATAATGCCGACGGCCAGGAAATGGAATGCACGGCCCTTATGAAGGATCTTGGTCTGAATGCTGTACGTCTCCGCGTATGGGTGGATCCGTCCGCACATGGCAACTGGTGCAGCAAGGAGGACCTGCTTGTCAAATGTCTCAGGGCTAAGGAACTTGGAATGGAGATACTTCTTGACTTCCATTACAGCGACTGGTGGGCCGATCCTGCAAAGCAGAATATTCCGGCTTCATGGAGCGGTCATTCTTATGAGCAGATGAAGGAAGACCTTGCCGCACATACTGTCGAGGTTCTTGAACTGTTGAAGGCCAATGATGTGCAGCCGAAATGGATACAGGTGGGCAACGAGACGCGTAACGGCTTTCTCTGGAGTGTGAAGTCCAATGAGAAGGGATGGCCGGAACTGGATGAGAACGGAAATACTACCATCATCGAGTCGATGGGGCATGCCGAGAGGAATCCGGAGCAGTATGCCGGTCTTTTCGCTGCCGGATATGACGCATGCAAGAGCGTGTTTCCGGAGTCTGTCGTGATGGTTCATCTCGACAACGGCTTCGATAAGGACCTTTATGACTGGAACCTCGGCATCCTGAAAGCCGGCGGTGCCAGATGGGACATGATCGGAATGTCGCTTTACCCGTATTGGGCTATGGACGGAGGCTTCCGCGATGATGCCGAGACCACTATCACGGACTGCATCGCCAATATCCGTCATGTCAGCGAGAAGTTCGGCTGTGATGTTATGATAGTCGAGACCGGATTCTATGTGGATGAGTCAGATCCGGAGGTCCTGGAACAGGGAAGACGTCAACTTGCCAGAGTGATCAGAGAGAGCATGAACGAGACCGGAGGCCGCTGCAAGGGCGTTTTCTACTGGGAACCGCAGTGCAGACCTTCTCAATATCGTCTCGGTGCATTTACTGAAGACGGACGTCCTACCGTGATCATGGACGCGTTCAAGGATTGGTCTGAATAAATTGTTCATAAATTGTCTCTTTATCATGGCGGACATTGGATGTTTTTTCATAAATTTGAAAGATTTTAAGATTATGTCATGAAAAACATCGTTCTGCCTGATACAGAAGAAAGAAGCCTTGCCTTCTACCTCGCCATGGAAGAATACGTGGCGAATGTGGTGGAGGATGAGGCTTTCTTTATTTGGAGGGTGGCTCCGACGGTGATTATAGGCCGGAATCAGGACCTTGAAGCGGAAGTCAATATGGATTACTGCCGAAGGAACGGTGTGCGTGTGTTCCGTCGCAAGAGCGGTGGGGGATGCGTATATTCCGACATGGGAAACATCATGATTTCATATATATCACGCCGTGGAGATGTGGCGGAGATATTCGACAGATACCTTTCGTCCTTGACTGCGTGTCTCCGTTTTCTTGGCCTGGATGCCGAAAAGTCCGGCAGAAATGACGTGTTGGTCGGCGGACATAAGGTAAGCGGGAATGCTTTCCATCAGATGCCTGACAGGAGCATAGTCCATGGGACGCTTCTGTACGACACTGATTTTGACGCTCTTGAAGAAGCCATCCGTCCTCCGGTCGAGAAACTTGTCAGACATGGCGTCGCTTCAGTGAGGCAGAGGGTGTGTAACCTCAGACCTTTGCTGGACGGTTCTCAGACCGCTTCCGTCGAAATGCTGGAAAATCATATACTTCAATATTTTACAGACGGAAAGATGCTGCTCACGGCGGATGATGTCGCTGCAATCGCAGAAATGGCGGAGGAATTTGAAGATCTTGGAAAAGAAACAAGAAAATAACATTTTAACATATTATGGAAGAAAATCTCTTGAAGACCTGTCTTTATGACAAGCATGTCGCTCTCGGAGCGCTTATGAGCCCGTTCGGAGGCTTTATCATGCCTATCCAGTACACCAACATCACCGATGAGCATAACGCGGTGCGTCAGCGTGCCGGTATGTTCGATGTGTCTCATATGGGTGAAATCTTTGTGAACGGACCTGATGCCGAGAAATTCGTGAATCATGTGTTCTCGAACAACGTGACCGGTATGGAGGACGGCAAGATCCTTTACGGCATGATGCTTTATCCGAACGGAACTACAGTCGACGACCTTCTTGTCTATAAGGAATTCGTCCCTGACCATTATCTTCTTGTAGTGAACGCGTCAAACATCGCGAAGGATTATGAGTGGCTCATAGCGCAGGCTGAGGGATATGATGTGAAGGTTGTAAATGAGTCTGACACATGGGGACAGATCGCTCTCCAGGGTCCTGAGGCTGAGAAATATGCAGTCGAGACTCTCGGACTTGCAAAGGCCGCTGAACTCGGATTCTATACATATTACGAGACAGAATCTCCATGTCATCCAGAACGAAGTGAGGGATCCGGTCATCGTAGGATGATCGTAAGCCGTACCGGATACACCGGTGAGGACGGATTCGAAATCTACGCATCTCATGAAGTGATCAATAAAATGTGGGATACTCTTCTTGCTGCTGGTGTGGTTCCGTGCGGACTCGGCTGTCGTGATACCCTCCGTTTCGAGGCAGGACTTCCTCTTTACGGCCACGAACTCAGCGACGAGATCACTCCGCTTGAGGCTGGTCTCGGAATGTTCGCAAAGATCAAGGATAAGGCAGAATTCATCGGACGTGATGCCCTTGTCGCTCAGAAGGAGGCAGGCCTTACCCGCAAGAGCGTCGGTATCGAACTCCAGGACAAGGCTATTCCTCGTGCGGGCTATCCTGTTGAGGTTGACGGTGTCCAGGTCGGCGTCGTGACTACCGGTTACCGCTCGATTTCTACTGACCGCAGCGTTTGTGTCGCTATGGTCGACAAGGCCTATACCGAACTTGGAACACAGGTGGAGATCCGTATCCGCAAGAAGGTCTTCCCCGGCATCGTGACCAAGCGTCGTTTCTACGAAACAAATTATAAGAAATAAGAATATTAATCATAAAAAAATAAATTAATTATGGCAAAGACAGTTGAAGGACTCTATTACAGCGAGTCACACGAATGGGTAAAGGTTGAAGGTAATGTAGCGATCGTAGGTATCACAGATTTCGCTCAGCATGCAATGGGTGACCTCTCTTATGTGGATATGCCTGAGGTTGACGATGAACTCGAGGCTGGCGAAGAGTTCGGCGCAGTTGAGAGCGTTAAGGCTGCAAGTGACCTTTTCTGCCCTGTATCAGGTACTGTGATTGAGATCAACGAGGAACTCGAAGATGCTCCTGAACTTCTCAACCAGGATGCTTTCGCAAACTGGATCATGAAGGTCGAGATGAGCGATCCTTCTGAACTTGAAGGACTTATGGATGCTGCCGCTTACGAGGCAATGTGTGCTGAATAATTTCAAGGACTATGGCATTCGCTTATTTTCCACATACGGAAGATGATATACGTCAGATGCTGGACAGGATCGGAGCAGGATCTCTTGAAAATCTCTACTCCGATGTTCCGCAGGACGTGATCTACCGTAAGGAATACGACCTCCCTGACGCTATGTCGGAACTTGAGGTACGTCAGTATTTCGATAACCTCGCCGCTCAGAATCAGAAGATGTTCTGCCTCTGCGGTCTGGGTGCTTATGACCATTATGCTCCGGCAGTGATTCCTCACGTGATCTCACGTTCTGAATTCCTTACTGCCTATACTCCTTATCAGCCAGAGGTTTCGCAGGGAACTCTCCGCTATATATTTGAGTATCAGTCCATGATTACAGAACTTACAGGCATGGACTGCACAAATGCCTCGATGTATGACGGTGCTACTGCCGCGGCTGAGGCTGTCATGATGGCTATGGCTGCAACCAAGAAGAAGACACGTGTCCTTCTTTCTGAAAGCCTGCTTCCTCAGGTCATCAAGGTTGTGAAGACATACGCAAAGTTCAACGGAATCGCAATCACCATGATTCCTTGCCTTGACGGCGCTACATCATATGGGGCTCTCGTCGCTGAACTTGCAGCAGGTGATGTTGCCGGTGTACTCGTTCCTGGCATAAACAGATACGGTATAATCGAGGATATGACCGGTTTTGCTGATGCTGTCCATGCTCAGAAGGGTCTCTTCATGGTGTATTCGGATCCTTCGTCGCTTGCTGTCATCAAGACTCCTGCACAGTGGGGTGCCGACGTCGTATGCGGCGATTCTCAGTCTCTCGGTGTTCCGCTTTGTTTCGGAGGCCCATATGTAGGTTTCCTCGCATGTACCAAGGATCATGTCCGCAAACTTCCCGGACGTATCGTAGGCGCTACGAAGGACGTGGACGGAAAGCGTGCATATGTGCTTACGCTCCAGGCACGCGAACAGCATATCCGTCGTGAGAAGGCTACCAGCAACATCTGCTCGAATCAGTCGCTTATGGCTCTCTATGTGACTGTGTACATGTCACTCATGGGTCCGGAAGGTCTTCGTGAGGTGAATGAACTCTGTTACGGCGGTGCTCATTATCTCCATGACGCACTTCTCGAGACAGGCCTTTTCGAGAAGGCTTTCGACAAGCCTTTCCTTATGGAATTCACCCTCAGGACTCTCGTTCCTGCTTCTGCAGTCCAGAATGCTCTCGCCAATGCCGGTTTCTTCGGTGCAGTCGAGGTTGAGGAAGGACTGGTCAATTTCTGTGTAACCGAGAAGGCTTCCAAGGAGGATCTTGACAGAGCCGTTTCTGCAATAAAGGAGGTAAAGGCATGAAATATTACGATAAACTGATCTTTGATCTGTCCAAGGATGGCAGAAAAGGATATTCATTACCTTCAAGAAAGTGGAAACAGTCGCTTTCTGAACTTCCTGCAGGTTTGAGCCGTGACAATGCTCCTGCTCTTCCTCAGGTAAGTGAACTTGATGTCGTGCGTCATTATACCAATCTTTCGCAGATGAACTTCGGTGTCGATTCCGGTTTCTATCCGCTCGGAAGTTGCACGATGAAATATAATCCTAAAATCAACGAAGAAATCGCTTCTCACCCTGGTTTCGCCGGTCTGCATCCTTTGCAGCCTGCTTCTACAGTCCAGGGCGCGCTCCGTCTTTACAGGGATCTTGCAAAAGCGTTGTCAGCGATTACAGGCATGGCAGAATTCACGCTCGATCCGTTTGCAGGAGCACATGGTGAACTTACCGGCCTTATGGTCATCAGGCAGTACCATATCTCACGCGGAGACCTCAAACGTACACGCATAATCGTACCAGACAGCGCTCATGGTACGAACCCTGCTTCTGCGGCAGTCTGCGGCCTTGAAATAGTTCAGGTGAAGTCCAATGCGGCAGGACTTGTCGATGTGGAGGATCTGAAACCTCTGCTTGACGACACCATCGCCGGAATCATGATGACCAATCCTAACACCCTCGGTCTTTTCGAGAAGGATATAAAGGAAATCGCGGCTCTGGTACATGAATGCGGCGGTCTTCTCTATTATGACGGTGCTAACATGAACCCTCTCATGGGTATCGTGCGTCCTGGCGATATGGGATTTGATGTCCTCCACCTCAATCTTCACAAGACATTCTCGACTCCGCATGGAGGCGGTGGTCCGGGAGCAGGTCCTGTAGGTGTGGCGTCCCATCTCGCTTCTCATCTTCCTGTTCCAAAGGTGATGGAGGCTGAGGACGGTACTCTGTATGTCGCTGACGGCACTTGCAGATGTGCTTCATCTCCTGCCGGTTCCGGTGCTTTCGGCCCTGCATGCGGCTGTGCTCCTGAATGCATGTGCGGATGTCAGGCATGCGGTCAGATCTCCGGCTTCATGGGTAATTTCGGTGTCCTTCTCAGAGCATATACATATATCCTTATGCTCGGCAAGCAGAATATCAGAATGGTCGGCCCTCTGTCTGTTCTTGGCGCAAACTACATCAAGGAATCATTGAAGGATTGCTTCAAACTGCCGATTCCGACTGTCTGCAAGCATGAGTTCGTGTTTGACGGCCTTCTTGACCAGTCAACAGGCGTGACTACGCTTGATATTGCGAAGAGGCTTCTTGATTACGGTTTCCATGCTCCTACGATCTATTTCCCTCTGCTTTTCCATCAGTCTATCATGATCGAGCCGACTGAAACTGAATCCAAGGAAACTTTGGACGGTTTTGTCGAAATCATGAAGCATATTGCTGCAGAGGCTGTTGCGGATCCGGAGTCATTGAAGACGGCACCTCATACGACTCCTGTCAGACGTCTTGATGAGACTACCGCTGCACGTCAGCCGGTGCTGAGATATAAAGATATGTTATAGTAAACATAACTTGTCATTCTGAGGCACTGACCTGTCATTACTGAAACATTGACCTGTCATTACTGAAACATTGACTTGTCATTACTGAAACATTGACCTGTCATTCTGAGGCACAGACCTGTCATTCTGAGGCACTGATCTGTCATTCTGAGCGAAGCGAAGAATCTTTATGTATAACACTTATTACGTTTACATGATGTCAAGTAACTCCAATAAAGTTCTCTATATTGGAGTTACTAATGATTTGTTGCGTAGGGTCAGAGAACATAAAAATGGAATATCCGGAGGATTTACTTTTAAGTATTCATGCCATAAGTTGGTATACTATGAGTCTTTTTCGGATATAGAACAAGCGATAGGTCGAGAGAAGGTATTGAAAGGATGGAAGAGATGTCGTAAGGATGCTTTGATTGATACGGTTAATCATGAAAGAAGGGATCTTTATGAGGATATTGTTTAAAGATTCTTCACTTCACTTCGTTCCGTTCAGAATGACATGTTGATTCGTTCTGTTCAGAATGAGATATAAATTCGTTCCGTTCAGAATAGCATATTAATAAGTATTATGAAAATAATTATAATTGGTGCGGGGCCGGGCGGATATGAGACCGCTTTGCTGGCTGCAAAAAGGGGAGTCGAAGTCGTTTTGATAGAGGCTGGTCATGTTGGTGGTACATGTCTCAATGAGGGATGTATCCCAACCAAGGCTTTCTGCAAGAATGCCGAAGTGCTTGATGGATTGAAGGATGCTGAGGCATTCGGTGTGACCGGACTTTCATATGGTTTCGATTTCAAGGCTGTTGCGGCACGTAAGAACACTGTCGTAGAACAACTCCGTGGCGGTGTCGAGGGCCTTCTAGGACATAAACTCATCACTCTTGTCAGAGGAAAGGCTCAGTTCAAGGACCAGCACACCGTTCTTGTCGGAGAAGAGGAATATTCTGCCGACTACATAATCATCGCGACCGGCTCGGTGTCAGCCTCGCTTCCTATACCGGGAGCAGATCTTCCGGGCATATTGACTTCTCGGGAAATCCTTGATATAGAGGAGGTTCCGCAGAATCTGTGCGTCATAGGCGGCGGAGTCATCGGCCTTGAGTTCGCTTCTATATTCCGCAGTTTCGGCAGCGAGGTTACTGTACTTGAATATTGCAAGGACATTCTTCCTCGTTTTGATACTGACTTGGCAAAGCGTCTGAAACAGAGCCTTGGCAAGAGAGGAATCGAGATTGTCACTCAGGCTCAGGTGACCGGTATAGAGATCCCCGGTCAGGTCGGGGATGACGGGCACTCGTGTCATTCTGAGCGCAGCGAAGAATCTTCATACAAGATCACTTATCTCCGCAAAGGCAAGGAAGAAACCGTCATGGCCGACAAGGTTCTCATGGCGGTCGGAAGAAGGGCTGCCCTTGAATCACTCAATCTCGCAGATGTGGGCATTGAATGTACCCGCAGGGGAATCCAGGTCAATGATGTGATGCAGACCAATGTGCCGCATATCTATGCCGTAGGTGACATCAACGGAAAGATGATGCTTGCACATGCCGCCACATTCCAGGGAATAGTCGCTCTTGACCATATCATGGGCATTGAAAACGACATCGACCTTTCTGTCATGCCGGCGGCGGTGTTCACCTCTCCTGAGGCGGCGAGCGTAGGCCTGACTGAAGATGAGTGCAAGGAAGCAGGCGTTCCTGTAAAATGTCTCAAATCCTTCTTCCGTGCCAACGGAAAGGCGGTTACAATGGGAGAGACAGACGGATTCTGCAAGGTTGTCGTCGCTGCTGAACCGAAAGATGGTGCTGTGTCATCATATGAGCCGGGCAGGGTTCTCGGATGTCATCTTTATGGACCTCATGCTTCCGATATAGTTCAGGAGGCATGTGCGATGATAACCCGCAAGGCTACTCTGGAAGAATTCAGCAGTGTAATCCATACACATCCGACCCTCACTGAAGTGCTCCAGTCGGCATTGCATGGCTGATAGTAAATGAATGCACGATGGGAAAATTCAAGGTACCGAATACATATGTGATCATTTTTACCGTGCTGTTGGTCTGTGCGGTGTCAACCTGGTTTGTTCCGGGAGGAAATCCACAGACATGGCAGGTTTTTTCCGCTTTGTATGAGGGATTCAGCCAGCAGGCCGGAATCATTGCTTTTGTCCTCATCATAGGCGGGGCATTCTGGGTGGTCAACAGTACCAAGGCTGTCGATCATGGAATCATGAAGTTCATCTCCAAGATCCAGGGATTGGAACGTTATGCCGTGATACGGAAGATGGGTGTGGGAAACATAGTGATAACCCTTGTAATGCTTCTTTTCGGTGTTTTCGGTGCTGTTTTCGGCATGAGTGAGGAAACCATAGCATTCGTGGCAGTTGTCATTCCTCTTGCCAGGTCGTTAGGATATGATGATTTTGTGGGTGTATGCATGGTTTATCTGGCTGCTCATGTGGGATTCGCCGGTGCCATGCTCAATCCTTTTACCATAGGCATTGCCCAGGACATGTCAGGCCTGGCTCTTTTCTCCGGAATCGAATACAGGATATTCTGCTGGATTGTGCTGATGCTCATAGCAATAGCATTTGTGCTATGGTATGCTTCAAAGGTAAGGAAGCCTGTAAGGATGATGGAATCTGGACCGGTGGAAGTCGCGGAAGAAGATTCTGGAAAAACGACTGGAACAAGAGCATGGATATGTTTCTGCATCATACTCCTTTCCCTGATATTGTTTTCTGTCTTCTATGCCTCGGACTGTGTCATTAAGATCGGACAAGGCGAGTATTCAGTTCCATGGCTTCTATGGGCCCTTACGGCCCTTTTTGCCGTTGTCTCTTTATTTGCTCTGCGTAATTCCACCAAGATGTTCATCTTGAATCTCCTGATGTTCACCATTGTATTCATGGTAGCCGGAGTTATGGGCTACGGATGGTATCTGCCGGAGATCTGCGCTCTTTTCATGGCTCTTGCCGTAGCATCCGGATTCTCAGCAGAGTATTCTGCAGATGATATTGCAAAGGAATTCATAGCCGGAGCAAAGGATATATTCTCCGCAGCCCTGATTATCGGCTTTGCTGCCGGAATCATCGTGATCCTTAAAGATGGTCAGGTCATTGATATAATGCTCAGTTCAATGGCTTCCGCCCTTGAAGGTTCAGGTAAGGTCGGAGCACTAGGCACCATGTACGGAATACAGACATTCATCAATCTCTTTATCCCTTCCGCTTCAGCCAAGGCCGCTGTTACCATGCCTATCATGGCCCCGTTCTCAGACCTTATTGGAGTCTCGCGTCAGGCTACTGTCCTTGCTTTCCAGTTCGGCGACGGATTCACAAATATGATCACTCCATGTTCCGGTGTCCTGATGGCTGTGCTGTCGGTTGCGAAGATACCATATGAAAAATGGGTAAGGTTCGTTTGGAAATTCATACTTGTTCTGATCGTAATAGGATTTCTGCTTCTGCTTCCTACGGTATTCATGACACTTCCGGGATTCTAAGATAAAAGGCTGTCTCACGACAGCCTTTTCTTGATGTACTTTAACTTGGAATCAGGTTTTGTTTTCCTGTTTTAATGCAAAGATATCCTCTTGTCACATTTTTATGAAATAAATGTGATAAGTGGGCTTAAATTGTGATTTTATGACCGTTTTTGGGATTAAAATCCTTTATTTGGGATTAAAAAAATAATTATGTAATTTTGTCCCACCTAATTTGTGACCAAATATGAGCCAGGTTTCCAGGATATTCAGACGCTTCATACCGCAACTCCTTCATATGATCGTGCTGCCGGTATTCTTTTTCCTGTTCATGATCATTTACCGTCCCTTCAACTCGTTTTCATATCTTGGAAACGATTGGTTCGGGGTGCATCTTACCATACTTTCATGCATTCTTCTGGTGAGTGTCTTGCTTGCCAGGGTACTTTATTATTTTCTTCCGCTTAAACTGAATTATACGCTGTATCTGTTCTGGTGTCTTCTGGAGATCATTTTCACTTCTTTCTTTGTCGCGCTATATGTCTGGCTTGCTCTACACCGTACTGACAATTATTTCGATGTGTTTGCTGTCTCCTTCCAATACCTTTCTTTCGTATTAGTCTTTCCGTATGTGATCCTGGCTCTTTCGCTCAGGATTTACGACTATCATAACAGGACTGAAGATGCTGGAAGTGCAGCGAATCAGAGGATGAGGTTCTATGATGAAAAGCATAACCTGAAAATTGTATTGACACCGGAGGCTATCCTTTACATTACCGCAGAGGAAAACTATGTGAATATTTTCTATCTGGAAAATTCCAAGGTGAGGAACTATGTGCTGAGAAGTTCCATGAAGGCTCTCGATGAACTTTGTCAGGATAACGGACTGATTCGCTGCCATCGTTCATATTATGTCAATCCTTCGCATGTTAAGGTCCTGAGAAAGGAAAAGGAAGGAGTAGTATATGCAGAACTTGACGCAAAGGATGTAATGCATATACCGGTCACAAAAAGATATTATGACCGTCTTTCCGAAATGCTTTAGAATAGACCGTACAACTGTGCGTCGATCTTGTCTGTTACTGACGCAAAGTCTTCTGGACGATGTTCGAAATCAAGGTTATCCGCTTCGATTACGAGCACTTTCCCTTTATATGAGGCAATCCAATCCTCATATCTGTCGTTCAGATTGCTCAGATATTCGATGCTGATGCTCTTTTCATAATCCCTGCCTCTTTTCTGAATCTGTGATACAAGTGTCGGAACGGATGATTTGAGATAAATCAGAAGATCCGGCTCCCTTACCATCGACATCATCAGATTGAATAACTGCATGTAGGTGTCGAAATCCCTGTCGGAAAGGTTGCCCATAGCCTTGTTGTTCGCTACGAAAATGTGGACACCTTCCATTATAGTCCTGTCCTGTATTATCACCTCATCGGAATTGGCGATTTCAAGAAGATCCTGAAAGCGCTGTGCCAGAAAGTATGTCTCAAGGTTGTATGACCATCTCTGGATGTCCTTGTAGTAATCTTCCAGATATGGATTATATGTGACTGCCTCGAACTTGGGGGTCCATCCGTAGTGTTCCGCAAGCATTCTTGTGAGAGTGGTCTTTCCGCAACCGATATTTCCGGCTATTCCTATATGCATGATTCTGATATTCTGACAGTTAATGAAAAAGCAGCCTGTTCGCCCGTTTGCTTGGACGGGAAACAGACTGCTAATTTACTATTTTTTTATCTGCTATACAAGACCGTGAGCCATCATGGCCTCTGCAACTTTGATGAATCCTGCGATGTTCGCACCCTTCACATAATTGACATATCCGTCCTCTTCTGTACCGTATTTCACGCATGCTTCGTGAATGTCGGTCATGATCTGCCTGAGGTGCTGGTCCACTTCCTCGCGTGTCCATTTGAGTCTCATGGAGTTCTGGGTCATTTCAAGGCCTGAAGTCGCAACACCGCCTGCATTTGAGGCCTTTCCAGGAGAATAAAGGATCTTTGCCTTCTGGAATACCTCGATAGCCTCAGGTGTACATGGCATGTTCGCACCTTCGGCAACGCAGATGCAGCCGTTTGCAATCAGAGTCTTGGCCTGCTCCTCGTTCAATTCGTTCTGAGTCGCACATGGCATTGCGATGTCGCATTTCACGCTCCAAGGACGCTCTCCTGCATGATATTCTGCAGACGGATATTTCTCTACATATTCCCTGATTCTTCCTCTGAAGATGTTCTTGAGTTCCATTATGTATGCAAGTTTCTCAGCATCAATTCCCTCAGGGTCGTAAATGTATCCGTTGGAATCTGACATGGTGAGAACCTTCGCTCCAAGTTGGATGGACTTCTGGGCAGCGAACTGAGCCACATTTCCTGAACCGGAGATCGCTACTGTCTTGCCCTCGTAACTGTCGCCTTTGGTTGCAAGCATCGCACTTCCGAAATAACATGCACCGTAGCCTGTCGCTTCAGGTCTGAGAGGACTTCCTCCCCATGCAAGTCCCTTACCTGTAAGCACGCCTGTGAACTCGTCGCGGAGTCTCTTGTATTGTCCGAACATGTATCCGATTTCACGTCCGCCGACTCCGATGTCTCCGGCCGGTACGTCAGTATCTGCACCTATATGCTTCTGGAGTTCAGTCATGAAACTCTGGCAGAATCGCATCACTTCGTTGTCGGATTTTCCCTTAGGGTCGAAGTCCGAACCACCTTTTCCCGCTCCCATAGGAAGGGTAGTGAGGCTGTTCTTGAATGTCTGCTCGAAAGCAAGGAACTTCATGATGCTGAGATTGACGCTCGGATGGAAACGGATGCCTCCCTTGTATGGTCCGAGTGCGCTGTTGCACTGGACTCTGTATCCTCTGTTGATTCTTATCTCGCCTTCATCATCCAGCCATGGAACGCGGAAAATGATGATTCTTTCCGGCTCGACGATTCTTTCGAGAATCTTCTGATCCATGAGGTAGGGATGCTCTACAATATATGGGGCAACACTTTCAAGAACCTCCTTGACTGCCTGATGAAACTCTTTTTCACCTGGATTGCTGGCAATAAGATCTGCC
The DNA here is from genome assembly GCA_045539115.1 of Candidatus Cryptobacteroides sp. Taxonomy (GTDB): domain Bacteria; phylum Bacteroidota; class Bacteroidia; order Bacteroidales; family UBA932; genus Cryptobacteroides. Next base: position 74,820 of record JAZQES010000004.1, read on the forward strand.
ATGAAGCCGTCTACGTACTTCTGAGTGAACTGATCCATAATCTACTAACTGTTTAAAGGGTTATAGAAACAAAAATGTGCCTTCGCGAAAGGCACGAAAGCACAAATTTGCAAATAAAATATTAAAATTCCAATATGTTACAACGCTTTTAGTCTTGTCATTACATTATGTTCTGATTTTTCGAAAACTTCCTTGTACCTTTTGATTTCTGTGCCAGGAATGATTTCCGGTGACCTCATCGACATGTTGCTCCTGCTGCTTACGCTGTTGTAATCTGACCATTTCAATGTTACGGTACTGTCAAAACAATCATAGGCATATATGTACCCATCCTTTTTGAGTTTCATCCTTATGTCGTTGTACACAATGTTCGTTCCCCAGTATCCCATCATTGAGGTAGTTATCACGTCAGATTCAAATCCGGTCCATGATTCATATGCATCCGAAGTCGGATGTTCATATGGATCTGTGTAATAGGTGTATTCGAATGATCTCCCTTCAAGGAATTCGTGTGAAAAGTCATCCTGAGGCTCTAATATGGTAACAGTCATTTGATATGTCAGGTCAAAGTCATAATGAAGTACATTTTTATCGATATATGTACCTTTCCAATCAGAAATGAAGAACAGTGGTATTCCATATTGTGCAATTATGGCAAACGGAACAATCAATGGTTCTTTCTCATCCTTCATGTCGACTTCTGCGTATAGGAGTCCTACCTGACCGTTTAACAGTGACTTGTTCCTGATTATCTTTCTGTTATGATATTTTTCCGCCACTTCCCATGAGTCCAGAGAAGCCTTGATGCGTAATTCTCCGGTACTGTTATCGTATCCGTATCCGTCAGACTCCAATTGGTTCTTGCCCCCATAGGTTACAGAATATCCCCATCCGTCATATTGGCCTTCAGTCAGTATGCGGCATGAAACATTGGATATATATTCCATCGTGTCGTCGATGTAATTGATGTCCGCATCATATTTTTTCGCTAGATTGTATTGTGGAGTCTCTTTGTAATCTGTGTTCACCGGGCTTGCTATATATCCATAACCGCCTGTCCTGATGTCAACTCCCAATTGTATGGTCATAAGAGAGTCCTGGAAGATTTTTTTGTCATCTGTTACCAGGCTTCTGCGTTTGGCCTCAGATGACCATTTCTCTACTTCAACAGCAGGTCTTATTTTCAGTTTCACACCGCGCCAGATGTTATGATATGGGAGGTCTTCATTGATATTCCTGTTGCTGTCATACCTGATCGTGAACTCCCAAATGTTCTCTTTCAAATATTTGTAAGTGACATCTGGCTCGGCCCCTTCCGATGTGAATCCGTCTCCGGTAATCACCTCTTTGACGATATCAAAGTTCTGGACATTGCTATGCACTTTGAAATTTAATGATGATGGATATGGTGTATGCAACAGGAACGGCATCTCTGATCCGAATCCCTCCATATAATGGAATTTATGAACGTTGTCATATGCTTCCATCCTCATCTGGACTCCATCCTGGGAGATTCTGAGCAGATGCTTATACGCGACATCCTCTCCTTTATCATTAAGAGCATATAATCTGAAAAAGGCAGTGCGTCCTACTGTATTCGGATTTCCATTCAGATGTGCAGTCAACTCCATAATGCCTTTTCCAGTCTCTGGAACTTTAACCCATTCCCTGTCTTCCTCCTTGTTATATTCCACTCTCCAATTGACATCTTCGCCGTTTCGTAATACTCCTATCTTTATATCGATCTGATGATTATCCGGACAATGGACCTCTCCGAGATTGAACTTCAATTTGCTGCAGCGCTCGCAATCATACGTTTTCTCTACTTCCCAAGTATACTCAAAGTGATCATTCTCATCTTCTTCATATACCACCCAGTAACCATCCTTTGAAGATATACGTGTCTTGCTTTTGAACTCTTCATATTCAGGATCCTGATAAATATATATGTACTCCGTGCAATAATTGTCCTCTTCATTGCCCTTGATGCCTATCTTTGCATCTCTTCTTTGGCTGCATTCGGATATGTTAATGAGATATGTAGTGTCGCTTTCCTTGTTTATGGTAATCCAGCCGGCATCTTCTTCCTGATCGAAATTTAATTCAGGTGAGGCCAGATTCTTACGCAAGTGTACTCTGATCTGGCGTTCGGCTCTTCCGGCTTCAAAATAATTATCCGATACCAGTATGCATTTCTTTGTGTCTTCCGGTAGTGTGATTTTCTTTTTTTCATGCCTGAATTTGTTGTGGATCCAAAGTCTGCCCAGTTTCTCGCAGTCCTTGAATGAAATTTCTTCAAGGTTCTTGAGCGACGGATATGATACATTTGCTTCTTTGATGTCATTGTTTTCACAGACCAGTCTCTTGAGCCCGGTGCAGTATGATATTTCTGAAATGCCAGTCAGCCCCAGCCCGCTGCAATCAATCTCTGTAATCAATGCGGCTTCATATCTCTGCAATTCATTGTCTTCGCTGATGTCAAAGTTGTCGCACATATATTTCTTGAATTCAGGGTCGGCGAAACTGATTATATCGAACTGTGATGATTGCAACACGCTGACAGTCCTTGTTATCGAGCCATATCTGATCTGTATCTCTCCTGTCCTGTCTGAACCAGTATCGTTCGTTTCTGCATGAATCTCGATCAAGGAATCTGTCAAGCCTTTAGTCGGCAATACAGAAAGCCAACTGTATCTTTCGTCAATTTCAACCGAATAGTCAACATTGCTCGACAAGTGGATCTCAAAGGTGTTCTCGTCGTTACCAATTGAGTATAGGCTGTTGTCTACCAGAATATCCTCCAGATTGTTCTGGTCGACTTTCAGCGTGTATTTCTGATTATTGCAATTTAATATGACTTCTCCCTTCCTTGCGTCATAAGATGTGTTCTTCTCAACAGTAATGGTGATGGTGGAAGTTCCAGCCTCACCATTCTCCGGGTATACTTTCAACCATTCTTCTGCTTTGGTCATCACCGCTTCTGCTGTCCATCGACCAGATGCTTCAAACGTAATGTTGTTTACACCTCCATCAGCGTAGAATTCAATTTCAGGTATTTCCTCATAAGGGAATACGATGCTTTCAATAGGGGTATTATCCGGCTCGGGCCTCGAGCATGATATGAATGCAAATAATGCAACAATCAGGACCTTGAAATGATCCTGATTGCTGTTATTGATAAATGTAAACATTTTTCGTAAGTTTAGAAAAGAAAGCCTGTGTTGATGTAGAATGCACCGTTTCCGTCCTGCTTGTTGAAGCAGCGTGCATATTCGAATGCTACGATGAAGTTCTGGTTCATGACAAATCTGAGACCTGCACCTGCAGTGCCGTGGAATCCGTCCTTGGTGTTCTTCACGAATGTGTCATAGAGTGCGATCTGCTCGTCTGTCGCTGTCGCAATAGGGCTGAGATTCATGTCGTAGCCTCTGAACACATGAGCGGCATCGGTGAATCCGCTGAGTGCGAATGCGATGTTCTGCTTGAAGAGTTTGAAGTCTACGAATCTCCAGCGAAGTTCGATGTTGTAGAATCCTACGTCAAGTCCCTGTACTCTGTTGAGCATGAGACCTCTGACTGTCCTGTAACCTCCGAATCCGTCATTGTCGGCTTTCGGACCCATGTTGGTGTAGAACGGCATTGAGTACCAAGGTGACTTGTCACCGATTGTTCCCTGATAGGCAAGTCTGTATGCGAATGTGAGTTTGCCGTCCTTGATGATAGGGACATAGTGGCGGAATGTAGCGCAGTACTTGTAATGGTCATGAGTAGTTCCGAGCCATTTCGGGGCGATGGTGGCATGAGCCTCTGCCCATATACCCTTTGTCGGGTTGTTCTCCACATTTCTGCTGTCATACATCAGACCGAGACGGATAGATGATGTGAGACCGCCATCTGCCTCGTCCTCAGGGATGATTCCCCAGACCTTATACAAGTTGAAGAGAGATTCTCCTCCGTATACGGTGTATCCGTTCGGAGTGAAGTCAGAAGCCTTCACCCATGAGAAGTTGTAGCCTGCCTCCCAGTAGAAATTCTTGAGGATTTCACCGGTGAAGTCAATCTTTGCCTTGATGAGGTCTCTTCCGAAACGATAGAATCCTTTAGGGAATTTTCCCTTTTCTTCCAGTTTCTTGCCGGCCTCATTGTCGCTGTATCTGAATGCTCCGTCCTCAAAAAGGGTCTTGACAGGGATATAGTTGCTCTGATATCCGTTGAATCCATAGAAATCCAATGCGGCGTCCTTGTAATATCCCGTACATACAGACATACGTACGCCTGGAATCATGGTCTTGTTGTCGTAGTTGACGATGAACTTGTAACTGCCGATAGTGTTCTCCTTTGTATAGGCAGAAGCCTCGAAGTACCATGTCGACTTAGGATTAGGATATGTGCTGCCGTCTCCGAAGTTGTAGAGGTTGAGAAGGGCTCCGAACTGGAATCCTCGGTCTGCGTCATATGCTACAACGGGAAGGGGACCGAAGTTTGTTCCGGTCTTGATGATCTCTCCGTTTTCGTTGTATGTCACATTTTTCTTTTCCTTTTTCTTTGATTCAGCCTTGACTGCAGCCTCGGCAGTCTGTGATGACGTTTCTGTCACTTCAGCCTGTCCGGGAAGCCAGAGCATCATGGCTGCGATTGCAGTGATGAATGTTCTTTTCATGTCTTAAGTCTTGTTACAGTTTTTTGAATGTCTTTACGATATCTTTGAATTCCTTCCATAACTTCTTGTGTCCAAGGAGTCTGAGGTCTGATATGAACCTTCTCATGCCCTCATTGTAGTCGAAGAAATAACTGTATGAAGGGATTGCAAGAAGTGAAAATGCAAGTGCGTACGGCCATGGCGTCAGACAGAACGCCAGAGCCGCATATATGGCGAAGAGAATGATTCCCAGACCGAGTTTGATGCCGAAGCCTACGGTGTTGTGGAATGCTCTGTCTCTGGTCTTGCTTTTCAACAGTCTGTAAACCAGCCACATAGGGGCGCTGACAATGGCACTGAATATCCAATATGGAAGTCCGATAAGTGCCGCTAGGCCCTTTCCGAAAAGTTGGGCGTTGCTTCTCTTTCTGAAAGCATATATTGAAATGCCTGCATGGCGACGCTTCTTGTCGAATTCATGGACTCTTTCGAGAAGTCTTTCCATGTCCTCAGGCTTGCCTTCCATCTTCTCGCAGATTCTGGCGATGATCTCCCTGTTGGATTTCATGCCTTCGATAAGTCTTGTGACGAAGTCCCCGTAACATTTCTTCCTTCCCGCTACGGACATCATCTTCACCAGCGTCCATCTGTCCTGAAGGTCTTCTCCGTCAGGCAGATATGAGAACAGTTCAGACATCCTTGCAGAAAGTTCCTTTCGGAGAGGTTCCATCATCTGGGCCTCGTTTTCGACGTCGAGCCCTTTGATGAATTCGGTCACATTAAGAGGTTTGCCGAAAGTCACGAGCGACGTGCTGCGATAACGGAAGTAATCTCCATATTCTATACCTGTCGGAACTATATAGACAGGTTTGTTCTCTCCAAACTTCGCATTTGCTGCCAGTGCCGCTCTGAAGATGCCTTTGCCCAAAGGCAGCAGCGAATGTGCAGGTCTGTGCCTTCCTTCAGGATACATGCAGAACCTTACATCATTCTCAATAGTCTCTATTATGATTTCCTGAGTGTCATGATTCTTGAGGACATTTCTCAGTCCGTCTCTCTGTCGAACCATAGGAAGGATTCTCAGGAAGTACATGATCTTGGCTATCAGAGGCTTGTTGAACATGTCCGCCCTTGCTCCGAATACGGTAGGGTCCTTGAATGCCCTGAGAATCACAAGAGCGTCCATAAGGGTGTTGCAATGATTCGGTGCCAATATGACCGCACCATCTTGTGGAATGTTTTCCTTTCCATGGACTTCCACCTTACGGTAACTGTGCTTGAGGTTCCAGTCGACGATCGGCTTCAGCAATGTATAGCCCAGATCGTCCTGATAGATCTTTTCTCTGCTCATCTTAGTCTTCGTCTGCTTCTTTTCTTCCACGTAATCTCCATGCAAATGCAAGCGTCAGGCCGGAAATGATATGCCATACTCCCCACCATGCGGTGATTACGAGCATTCCTCCGTTGTTGGCCCATGCTCCTGTGTCAGGGAAGATGTTAGGGTTGAGAAGAAGTATGAGTCCGAGTCCGGAGTTCTGGATACCGCTCTCGATGGTGATGGTCCTTCTGTCCTTATATGGCAGTTTGAGGAGGGTACTTGTCGAGAAACCGATGCCGAGGGCAAGGAGGTTATGCATGAGCACTATGAGGAAAATGTATTGTATCGCCTGCATGAACACGTCGAAGTTGCCCTTGAAGATGATTATCACCATGGCGATGAACACTATGATTGAAAGGTGCTGCAAAGGCTTTTTCAGGAACTTTGTCACTTTCGGGAGGTACTGGCCGCAAAGGATTCCGAGAATGAGCGGAATGCCCATGATGATGAATATGCTCTGGAAGATGTCTCCAAGAGGAATCTCAAGGTCTGGAAGCGTGCTGATGCTGCGGTTGCCTGCGAAGTTGAGATAAAGTTTACCCCAGAATGCAAAGTTCAGCGGAGTGGTGAAGATGCAGGCTGCCGTGTTGAAGGCGGTGAGCGATACTGAAAGTTCAGAGTTTCCTCTTGAGAGGGATGTTATGAAATTTGAAATGTTTCCGCCCGGACACGATGCAACCAGAATCATTCCGAGGGCGATCATCGGAGAAATCCAGTTACCGCAGATCATTATGAGTATCAATGTGAGTGCCGGTAGCAGCACCAGTTGGCAGAGTATGCCGGTGAGTATGGATTTCGGATTCTTTATGATGTCAACGAATGTGGCAGGCTTAATGCCGAGGGCTACGCCGAACATTACGAATGCGAGAACGACGTTCAGCAGTGTGGAACCTCCGTTCATCGTTACGTTCAGGGCGTCAAGATTGCGAATTGCTTCTGGGCTCATTATGAATTTATTTTAGGTTTTAGAATCACAAATATAGCATTTTTATCCCAAAGCCAAAATAATCTATTTAATAGGCACTTAAATAAGTGGCGAAATTCGTCTTGCTGTTGCAGAATTTATGTAAAACTCTTATATTTGTGAATCAACCGTTACGGGTATGCCTTACATTATTCTGATAATTTTTCTGGCTCTCGCCCTGGCCCTGCAGATACTGACAGGGAATTTTCCCGTTGAAATCATGGCTTTCCCTCTGAATGTCATAGGTCTTGCCCTTTGGCTCGGGTCCATGCTCTGGTTGTGGTTCGGTCACAGGAAGTCAATGTTCGTGAGATTCATGCTGTCCCGTGGGGCTGCCATATCTTCCATAACACTTTTGTTGCTATTTGCTCTTGTGCTGGGTTTTACGGGTTTCAGACATCTTTCCGCTTCCTGGGTATTCCTTGTGATCATCTTGTATTTCCAGACCGTCCTTCTCTTTGTGATTCTCGCAGGATGGAGGAAGAAGACTGCAACAGGAGCGCGCCTGGGGGCTGTGAGATGGCGTTTCCTTTTCATACATGCAGGTCTGCTCATTGCAGTCACATCTGCAGTCTGGGGAGCCCCGGATACGGAAACTCTCAGGCTTCAGGCGGTCGGAAACATTTCTGTTAACCAGGCTTTCAGACAGGATGGAACAAGTGAGTGGCTCCCTTATGACATAACTTTGAAAGAATTCAGGACGGATACTTATCCGGACGGGACTCCGTCCATGTTTGAGGCTGAGGCTGTTGTCGACGGAGAACTTATTGCTCTGCGTGTGAACAAGCCTGTCTCAATTTCATTCGGAGAAGAAGTCTATCTTGTTTCCGGAAGCAAAGACGGTGATTCATGCATTCTTCAGATTGTAAGAGAACCTTGGAAATATATTACTGCGGCTGGAATCATTATCCTGATGGCCGGGGCATTCATGCTTTTTGTCACAGGACCTCGCAGGCGTCATGGAGATGATATGTGATATGGTTACTTGGGATTCCTTCATATGGTTCGGCATATCTGCCGTCATCCTTTCCGCTGCCGGTGCAGTGGTATCACTCAGTGCGAATGACCATTGGTCGCTTTCGTCTTTGCGTTACCGTCGTCTCCGCTCTTCTGCCGTCTTTTTGTCCTCAGCGGCATTGTTTGTCATGACTGCATATGTCGTCCTGTTCTGGATAAGCATAGGTCGTCCTCCTTTGCGTACGATGGGCGAGACAAGGCTCTGGTATTCTCTTTTTGCTCTTCTGGCCGGATTCTTCACATATGTCAGATGGCGTTTCAGATGGATATTGTCTTTCTCCACCGTGCTTGCGACAGTATTTATAGTGATAAATATTCTTCGTCCGGAGATTCATGACCAGACACTCATGCCAGCCTTGCAGAGTCCGTGGTTCATACCACATGTGACTGTGTACATGTTCTCATATTCTTTCCTCGGATGTGCCTTTCTGCTCGCTCTGTACGGCCTTTTTTCTTCAAAGGCTGATGTGATGGGTGCGGCGGATACATTGGTGTATATCGGTATGGCCTTCCTGACCTTCGGCATGCTTTCAGGCTCTCTGTGGGCAAAGGAAGCATGGGGACATTACTGGAACTGGGATCCGAAAGAAACATGGGCATTGGTGACATGGTTGTCATACATGCTGTATATCCATATGAGAATCCTGGGAGCCGGATCGAAGAAAAGCCTGTGTCTGCTTCTCATCTTCTGTTTCCTATGTCTTCAGATGTGTTGGTGGGGAGTCAATTATCTGCCTGCCGCTCAGGAAAGTATTCATGTATATAACAGATAAAAACCGATTTATTTATGAAGAAACTTTTGAAATTTGCAGCAGTCGGCCTGCTTGTTGTTGCCGCTGCAATGATTGTGGTCTATAGGGCTGTCAATCAGGTTCCTTCTGCGGATCTTCCTGAAAATGAGCGTGTTGCTATGATTTTTCAGGAAGGCGGATGTCTGAGTTGCCACTCGGCGGATCCAGTTCTTCCTTTCTATGCCAAGTTGCCTGTTGCCGGAAAGGTGGTGATGAAGGATGTTGATTCAGGTTACAGGGCTTATGACATGAGGCCTTTCATGGATGCTCTGGAATCAGGTACTGAAGTGAATGCCGTAGACCTTGCCAAGGTTGAAAAAGTCATTCTTGACGGCAGAATGCCAATGCCAAAGTATTATCTTGTACATTGGGGAAGTTCAATCACCAAGGGCAAACGTGCCGTGGTTCTCGACTGGGTTCTTGACGAACGTGTCGCAATGTATTCCGAGACTCTTCCACAGGAACGTGCAGGTGAGCCGGTCCGTCCTATAGATCTCGACGTTGAAGTCGATGAGGCCAAGGCTGCACTCGGATTCACACTTTTCCATGACCCGCGTCTTTCGGTTGACAATACCGTTTCATGTGCTACATGTCATGCACTCGAAACTGCCGGTGTGGACAATCACCAGTATTCTCATGGTGTCGATGACCAGGTCGGTGGCGTGAATGCCCCTACGGTCTACAATGCTGTCTATAATTTCGTGCAGTTCTGGGACGGCCGTGCGAAGACACTTGCTGACCAGGCTGCCGGTCCGCCTCTCAATCCTATTGAGATGGCTTCCACTTCATTTGATGAGATCATCGCGAAACTTCAGGCAGACAAGGCTTTTGCAAAGGCTTTCAACGCTGTATATCCTGACGGACTCACAGAGGCCAACATAACTGATGCCATCGAGGAATTCGAGCGTACCCTCATCACTCCGAACTCGCGTTTCGACAAATGGCTCAGAGGTGATTCTGAGGCGATTACGGCTGAAGAACTTGCAGGTTATGAACTGTTCAAGAAATACGATTGCGCAACATGCCATGTCGGTCAGAATCTCGGAGGCCAGTCATATGAACTGATGGGACTTCGCAGACATTATTTCGCTGACCGCGGACTTGAACTCACTCATGAGGACAACGGACGTTACAAGGAGACTCAGATAGAGCGTGACCGTCATCGCTTCAAGGTTCCCGGCTTGAGAAATGTCGAGCATACATGGCCATATTATCATGACGGAACCCGCGAGACTCTAGAAGATGCAGTACGTGATATGGGAATTTATCAGAGCGGTGTTGAACTGACTTCTGCCGAAGTCGGTCAGATAACATCATTCCTGAAGACTCTTACAGGAGAATATCAGGGGGTACTTCTTACCAACGACACTCCACGTGATGTGATCCACGATCACGACCACGATCATTAACAGACCATCAACAGCAATGACAGGCAAGGCGAACGTTGACCCGCTTTCGGGTTGTAATCCGAGAGCCTTGCCTGTCATTGCTGTTGAAGTGTCATTCCTGTATCCAGGCCAGATTGAATGAATAATGCAGCCTGCTGGATAATATGTGTATGGTTCCGTCCGGTGTCTGAGTGCATGCCAGATAGCCGCGAGGTTCGGCATGGGTGGCGTCCATCACGAACTGACTGGTCCATGCACCTCCGTCAAGCATCCTCTCCACACCGTCAGTCATGAGTCTCCTCACCGGCCATGTCCTTCCTTCATCATAGGACAGGGCGACATACATACCATATCCCTTCGTTCCGTCGAACATCATACCACGGTCTTCTACCGGTGTCCTTTGAGGATGGTCCGTGAATGAGACCAGCATCAGAGGACCTTCCTTCAACCTTTTCAGTATAAGTCTCTGTCCTCCGTCAATCGGAGGGAGTTCCGTAGCATGGTAAGTCCAGGTCTTTCCTCCATCATATGAAACGCTCATCGGCATATGCTTTTTACCGTCCTTGCCGATTATGCTGTTTCCACGTGCGAGGGCCATCAGCGAACCATCCTTGAGTTCAACCAGACCGGCATGGATTCCCGCTATGGTCGAACCGGTGCCGCCGTCGATGAAATCGGGCAGGGGAGCGCCGTCCCATGGATCTGTCCATGTCTTTCCGCCGTCTCCACTTATATGTACTGCCGTTCCGTCATGACTTCCTGCTCCGGCGTCGCAGCACTGGATAATTCTTCCGTCCCCCGTCACTATCGGCCCTGCTATGACCTGATGCCTCTTGGCATGCTCGGGTGCGATCAATGAAGGTGCACTCCAGGTCTCTCCATTGTCATGACTGATTCTCGCTGCCATGGCAAGATTCTGCCAGTCTCCGGCATTGGACACTCCGTTTATATGAATTATGCTGCCGTCTTCAAGTGTCAGCAGTGATGAACCGGTAAGATTCCTGTCCGGAATCTTGAAGAACAGTTCGGCATTGTCCCATTCCGAAGCCCCTTTGCGAAGCCTTGAACTCAGCACCACCATTTCGCGGCCGTTCTCCGCATCACATGAAAACCATATGGCCAGAAGGTCGCCGTTAGGGCACCATGTGACGGCAGGCTGGTGGTTGTGGCGATAGAAAGGAGTACCGTCATACGGATTTATGACATATGGAACCGGTTCCGTCCATAGAGGTTTCGCGGATCTGTCCTTCCACTTGGCCTCTTTCTGACAGATGCCCTTTCGGGATTCCTTCTGCGGATTGCTGAAATTAAGTTCGGAAGAAGATATGACAACCCTGAATCCGATCTGGCTATGACAGTCTGACGGTATCGCCGCCGACCTGTTGGCACTCCGGAGGAAATCGTGAGGAGTATTGTGACTTCCGCCTCTCGTGACCTTGAAAATGCCTTTCTGAGGCCCTGCGGGGTTTATTTTTTCATCTGATGAATATGGACCGTACCAGTCGAGACACCATTCCTCTACATTTCCATGCATTTCATACAGTCCGAATGCATTAGGCTCTGACTGCATGACCTTCAGTGACACCTGTACGAGATCCCTCTCTGTCTGCTGGTGTTTCTGCATGGATTCCGGCATGCCGTCACCGGTGTAGTAACGTGTATATGTCCCGGCCCTGCATGCATATTCCCATTCCGCTTCGGTCGGAAGCCTGTATGCCTGTCCGGTCTTATCGGAAAGCCATCTGCAATATGCTTCCGCATCTTCATGTGATATGTTTACAACAGCCTCATCATCAGCAGATGAGAAACCTCCCTTGCCTCTTAGAGCCTTGTGCTCCGGCATGAACTCTTCGAACTGGGCGTTTGTTATTTCAGTGACGCTCATCCGGAAACCTTCCGTGAAAGTCACCTTATGTACAGGCGCTTCATCGTAATTGTGTCCCCATCCGGAAGAACCCATCCAAAAATAACCGGCAGGTATCTCCGTCATTGCGGGGAATCTGCCGGTAACTTCTGTGTCCTGCGCGTGGAGACCGGCCGGCAAAAGGATTGCCGCTATAAGAATGCTCAGTCTCATGTGATTGATTTATAATATGTTCAGACTCTGTTCCTTGATCTTTTCAAGTTCGTCCTTCATCTTCACGACAATCTTCTGGATTTCGGTGTGATTCGCTTTCGAACCTGTTGTGTTGATCTCTCGGCCCATTTCCTGAGCGATGAATCCGAGTTTCTTTCCGGGATTCTGCTCGTTGTTCAATGTGTCAAGGAAATAGTTGCAGTGCTGACGGAGACGTACCTTTTCCTCGTTTATGTCCAGTTTCTCGATATAGAATATCATTTCCTGCTCCAGACGGCTCTGGTCCGGTTCTGCCTTAAGTTCTGCAAAACGGCTCAAAATTTTTTCTCTAATGGCTTCTGTCCTTTCCTTCTCGAACTGTTCCACCTGAGCGGAATATGCCAGGATGCTGTTCACTTTCTCTGTCACATCCTTGTGGAGGATCTCTCCTTCCTTCGCACGGAAGTCATTGATGTTCCTCAGTGCCTTATCAATGCATGCTTCCACCACCGGCCAGTTTTCATCGGTTATCACATCCTGCTTCCTTGCGTCCATGACTTCCGGCATCCTCAGGATCATGGCAAGAAGGTCATTCGGATTCTGTGTCCAGAGATTATGGGCACCGATTTTCCCTCCGAGAGCCTCGATCTGCTGATAATACTCCATTGCAAGGTCCATGTTGATCTTCTTCGCGCTGTCTGCCGCATTTGGCTCGAATGTGACGAAGAAATCTATGTTGCCGCGTGTGAGTTCGTTTGCAATCTTATGTCTCACAGTCATTTCCTTGTCTTTCGGCAACATGGAAGTCTTTATGCTGATGTCGGCGGTCTTTCCGTTGAGCGAACGTACTTCCACCGTGATTTTTCCTGTTTCAAGAATGGCTTCAGCCTTGCCGTAGCCTGTCATTGATCTGATCATATCCTGTCTTTTATGATTTGCGGCCGCAAAATTACATTTTTTTTCTGCATAAACCTGCGGCTTGGCTATGAATCTTTCTTCCGGAGTATCAGTCCATAGGGTATCTGACACCCCATTCCTTTCTCAGTCCGTCCATCTGCCTCATTATGCTGACGGTCTCTTCGTGAGGCATCATAGGCGATTCCAAAAGGCCTGCCTCTATGCACCTTCGGGATTCGATTACCTGATACTCGTAACCGGTAACCATGTCGGAGGGCTTTTCATATCTGCCGACCAGTTCGTAATTCCTGTAAACCTCCACCAGTTCCGGGCAATTGACATTGTCGACGCGGATATATCCTTCCGTACCGCTGATTATGCCCTGGCGGTCATTCAGACAAAGGGCTCCAGACTGAAGGTTCGCCATCTTTCCGTCTGCAAAAGAGAGTGAAATGCTTTCATGCATGTCCATTCCTGTGTCTCCCGTGTGACAGTTGCTTACGGTCCTGACTATGTCTGTGCCGAAATACATTCTGGCAAAGTTGAGGACATATACTCCCAGATCCAGGAGTGCTCCTCCGCACAATTCGGGCCTGATTATCCTTTCCTTTCCCTCCATCATATAACATAAGGAGGCAGTGAGGATGCGTGGCTCCCCGATGATTCCGCTCTCCATCAGTTCCTTGACCTTGTGAGAGAGCGGCATGTATCTGGTCCATATCGCTTCTGTGATGAAAACGCCTTTCCTGCGTGCCGTGGCTATCAGTTCTTCTGCCTGAACCGCGTTTGCCGTGAATGCCTTCTCCACAAGGACCGGCTTGCCATGGTCCAAAGCGAGCATGGCATGGCTGAAATGATGTGAATGAGGGGTAGCGATATATACAAGATCGATCTCTTCGTCGCAGACCAGTTCCTCATAACTGCCGTACGCCTTGGTGATATTCCAGGTCTTTGCGAATGCTTCTGCCTTTTCACGCGAACGGGAAGCGACCGCATGGACGCAATAATCCTGAAGCGGTGCAAGTGTCTTCGCCATTTTCTGAGCAATCCATCCGGCTCCGATTATACCTATCTTGAACATGTCCCAACGATTATAAAGTCAGATATTCTTCGGTAAATTCAAGCAGACTCTGCATGTCATCATTGTTTGCAGCACAAAGAAGCACGGTCAGCAGATTCGTCTTTTCTTCCGACGGTACATCGATGCAGAAAAAGAAGCATGGCAGTCCTTCGTCGGTGGTCAGACTGAATCCGTATGCCTTATATTCCTTGAAAGCGAAGCACAGGATAGGTTCCTCATTGGCCTGGATGCCGTCTTCTTCCACGATTTCCTCATATGTGCCGCATGCTTCCGCATATGCGTCAGATCCTTCCGGCATGGCTCCATAACTGATGTCGATGCTCCTGACGTCATTTCCGGCAGCCTCAATTGCTATGCTATATGATTTCTGGCCGTCGGCTTCAACCATCTCTTCGGTTTCGACCTCCCATATCTCCGGCACCTGCACTGTGACACCGCCGAAATACACTTGTTTCAATGCAATGTTTTCCATTATTTCCAATATCCTTGTTTTGTCTTCAAATATAGTGTAATAAAGTAAATTTTCCGTATATTTGCCCGATTATTTGCAAATTCAAAAGACCAACCATATGGAAGAGGTAAACAAGGAATCAGTTGAGACCAGGAATCTCAACTTTTTGGAGGAGATCATAGAGGCTGATCTCGCAAGCGGCAAATGTGAATCTGTAATGACACGTTTCCCGCCTGAACCGAACGGATATCTTCACATCGGACATGCGAAGAGTATCTGCATCAACTTCGGACTTGCCAAGAAATACGGCGGAAAGACCAATCTCCGCTTCGACGATACAAATCCTGTCAAGGAGGATACCGAGTATGTTGACTCTATCAAGGAGGATATCAAATGGCTCGGATTCGAGTGGGAGAACGAGCGTTATGCATCGGACTATTTCGACCAACTCTATGAATGGGCTGAGGAACTTATAAAGAAAGGCCTGGCATATGTTGACGACCAGACTCAGGAGGAAATCCGAGCAGGACGCGGAACAGTTCAGGTGCCGGGTACCGAGAGCCCATACCGCAACAGAAGCGTCGAGGAGAATCTACAACTTTTCCGTGACATGAAGGCAGGAAAATATGCAGACGGTGAGAAGGTTCTTCGTGCGAAGATAGACATGGCTCATCCGAACATGCTTTTCCGTGACCCTCTTCTTTACCGTATCATCCATGCACATCATCACCGTACAGGCGACAAGTGGTGCATCTATCCGATGTACGACTATGCCCACGGCCAGTCTGACTCGATCGAGAACATCACTCACTCGATCTGTACCCTCGAGTTCGACGTCCATCGTCCTCTCTATGACTGGTTCATCGAGAAACTTGGAATCTTCCCGTCGCATCAGTACGAGTTCGCAAGACTCAATCTCACCTATACCGTGATGTCAAAGCGTAAACTCCTCGAACTTGTCAAGAACAATTTCGTGAGCGGATGGGATGACCCTCGTATGCCAACCATCTGCGGTATCCGCCGTCGTGGATACACACCAGAGTCAATGCGCATGTTCGCAGAGAAGGTGGGAGTGGCCAAGCGTGAGCAACTTATCGACCTTCAGTTGATGGAGTGGTGCGTACGTCAGGACCTCAATGAGCGATCAAACCGTTATATGGTGGTTCAGGATCCGGTGAAACTCACTATCACCAACTGGGAACCGGGCAAGGTGGAGTGGTTCGATGCCCCTCTCAATCCTGCAGATCCTGAAGGGCCTTCACGCAAGGTTCCATTCACAGGTGAGGTGTATATCGAGAGAAACGACTTCATGGAGGAACCTCCAAAGAAGTATTTCCGTCTCAAACCGGACGGAGAGGTTCGTCTTAAGTATACTTACATCATCAAGTGCCAGGAGGTTGTCAAGGATGCAGAAGGAAACATCGTTGAGATCAAGTGTACATACGATCCGACATCAAAGCCTGGAGCAGGCGAGTGGCGTTCTGTAAAGGGAACCATCCACTGGGTTTCTACCGAGCATGCAAAGGAGATCGAACTCCGTCTCTATGACAAACTCTTCACAGAGGCTCAGATGGGCCAGATTCCAGAGGGTGAGGACTACAAGAACTACCTCAATCCTGAGTCTCTTGTGCTCGCCAAGGGTTATGCTGAACCAGCCCTCCTAGAAGACAATTCAGGCATCGCAGTACAGTTCGAGCGTGTCGGCTACTTCTTCAAGGATCCGGACAGCACTCCGGAACACTTCGTATTCAACAAGACAACAGCATTGAAGGACAGTTTCAAGTTCTAGGAACATCCTTTATAATATACGGCAGCCCGTCATCGACGAAGATTGGATTTCGAATGATGACGGGCTGTCTGTCTGTATACGATGCTTTACTTACTCCATACTACCATCTCATGCGGCTTGTCGTCAAAGTAGGCTCCGTGAGCGGTTCCGTCAGATTCCCGGAAGAAACGGTCCGGCTGGCTGCCTCCGGTGATGTATATGGCGTCAATGAATCCGTACTCGATCAGAGCGTCGGCAAATCCGTATAAAGTCTCCGGATTGACAGTTTCTATGAAATAGAGACTGCCTTTAAGGTCTCTGGCATATGCACAGCGGGTCACTTTGCCTTTGAGAATATACTGTTTCTTGCAGGTTGTACCAGCAGCGACGAGTGCAAGTTGTCTGAACATCGAGCCCTTGTTTTCAGAGACATATCTGCCGATCTTCTTGCTTCTGCTTATGCCTATCTGTGCATTTCCATTCTGAATGACCATGAATCCGGCTCTCCAGAGGCTTTCAGAAATGATTTCTCCGTCTTTGATATAGTCTCCGATAATCTGTTTCTTCTCGTCCTTGATCTTATAGTCAGAACTTCTTGTCATGAAGTACACAGATGAATCGGTATAGTCAGGAACACTGTCTGCGAAATGAGCCTTAAGGCCGCTCAGGGTGTAAATCTTCATTTTTACTCCCATTGCTTCCTGCTCTTCCATGGAAATACCCGCTTCGCCCGGCATAGGCTTTGACAATTGGCTTAGGATTTCAATGTCCGGGCGGGAACGGTTGAATTGAAAGTGGTAATAGATATGCTTGCCTAGAAAGAAACCTCCGAGCATTATAAGAATGGCTGCAAGCGATATTGCGGCAATCTTCCATATCTTCGAAGCATCATTTCCCTTTTTCTTTTTCTGGTCATGCTGTTGCCAACCGGATCCTCCGATAATGACAACATCATCGTCTTTGTATTCCTTATCATTCATAGTCTTCTGTCTGATTGATTGCAAGTATTTCCTTTTTCAGTCTGTTAAGAGCCTCCTGAGATGCATGCAGACTGGTCTGTGACGGTGCCGTTGAGTCGAAAAGCACGAGTTCGCTCTGGACCGGACTTATACGGAAAATATATGCCATGTTTATGATATAACTTCGGCCGACCACGATAAAGGTCGGTTTTTCGTTTCTGAGTTGGTCACTGATGATTGAAATGAACTTCTGTCGATTGAACCACAACTGCTGTCTGAATCCTCCCCTGAGGTACATGCAGCAATAGTTTCCCTCCGCTTCGATATAGATTATATCTTCAGGACGGACCTTCAGCAATTCGCTGCCACTGTTGGAGAGTATCAGTTCCTTCATCATTGATATGCTTTCATTTGCAAAGTTAGTAATGATTACGGATAACCAATAAAAATTTCATCATCATCCCGCCCCTTTTCGTCAACGGGAGACATGGTTTCGTAAATACCGGGGAAAATCCGTTCATAATGAGGATATTTCTTGACAATTTTGCAAACAGACAATCATATCAACACTTAAAATCTACTCAAAATGACAGCGGAAAACTCAAACGGACGCTCTGTACTTAAGAAAGGGCTTTTCATCATTCTTGCAGTTCTTGTACTGCAGATTCCTGTACTTCTTATCAAAGGTCTGATCAATGACCGTGAGGACATATCCTCAGAGGCGGAAACAGAAGTTTCAAAACAATGGGGAGGATCTCAGACGATATATCCTCCGGAACTCAGGATTCCATATAAAGTAAAGAAGACTGATTCAAATGGAAATTTTGCTTTTATATCAGAAGTAAAGACACTTCAGCCTGAACAGGCAGATGTTAACGGTTATGTCAAAGTTACGACTCTTAAAAGATCGATTTATGAAATTCCTGTATATCAGGCTGATATGAAGATAGACGGCTCTTTTGTCATCGATGAGGATGACGTCGTGAATCATGATGGAAAGATATATCTGTATCTGCCAGTAGGTGAGACCATGGGCATTGAGGATAACATAACTGCTGTTGTCGATGGTAAAGATTACATGTTTGACCTTTCTGAAGCAGGCTTGAGGGTAGAACTGGAGACCGGAGCATTGACGGCCGGACAGGAAATCCAGTATTCAATCAACCTCAGGACTAGAGGTGCCGCGCAACTCAATTTCAGACCAAAGGCAGCCACATTCAAGGTCAATCTTACCTCTGATCATCCATCTCCTGGCTTTAACGGTGATTTCCTTCCGGTCGAGAGAAATGTCACTGACAATGGATTTGAGGCAAAGTGGGTTGTGACCGATTTCAATACGTATGGTGTCATCAATCCGCAATTTCATGTCGAACTCGTTGTTCCGGTAAGCCAGTATCAGCAGACCACCCGTGCTACGAAATATTCCTTCCTGATAATTATCTTTGTCATGGTGGCCATATTCCTCGTGGAGACAGTATCACGACAGGAGGTGACTTATATCCAATATGTCGTCACAGGACTTTCCCTGTGCCTGTTCTATCTTCTTCTTCTGTCCATTTCCGAGTATCTTGCCTTCTCATGGGCATATCTCATCGCCTCAGGAATGACAGTCGTGGCTCTCGGAGGATATTTCATCGGATTTCTCAGGTCCGGAATTGCAATTGCATGTACAACAGTAGTAGCCGCTCTATACGGTTTCATTTACATTCTTCTCAACCTTGAGACCGGAAGCCTCCTTGTAGGCTCTCTCGCACTGTTTGCAATCCTCTCGGTAATAATGTATTTTACCAGGAAAAACAATTAGGGTGATGATATATAAAGAATGAGACTGGCTAATTTTAGCCAGTCTCTGTTCATGAATCTTTATCTGTATGTCAGATGAAGATATATTTCAGAATAAACAGGATTGCAAGTATATACATTGTCGGAGTGAGTTTCTTGAAGTTTCCGCATACGAGATTGATGAGAACATAGGCAATCATTCCGATGAGGATACCGTTGGAAATCGAGTATGTCAAAGGCATCATGATGATGCATATGAAAGCCGGAATTGCTTCTGTAAAGTCATCGAAAGGAATTCTTGTTACAGGCTCAAGCATCATAAGGCCCACCATAATAAGTACCGGTGCAATTGCTCCTGCCGGCATGCTGATTTCGATGAAAATTGCCGGGTTGATGGCCAGGATATACGACATTGTGAGGAATGTCGTGATACCGGCGATTATTTATGTACGCACGGTTGTTTTGCTTGGGTCGAAGCCAAATAGTTTCTTAAGCGTAGTATGAAGTGGTCATAGTTTTCAGAAAGTCCATTTGGCTGCTACAGTCGGCATGGCATGGAAACCTTTTGCTACGAAGTTGGCAGAGAGTTCGACCTCTGTTCCAAGACTGATGTTGATCTTTTCCCATCCTTTGATGTTTCTGAGGTTCACCCAGAGTTGAGGCTCGGTGATGAATATGAATTCCGTGCCCTGCCAGAAACGCACCTCTCTCCAGAGATCGAAGAAACCGTTGAAGGAGAGCCAGTGGTTGAAGAAATCCAGGTTCCATACTCCGGTGATCTGGAAGTTGTGCATCTGACATTTTCCGGCAGCGTCAAATGTGCCTGGAATCGCCTTGTATGCCGCTGTCAGAGACCAGGTCTTGGAGAAATCTTCCGAATGGCCTGAATAAGTCGCACCTGCAAGCCAGGCATTGTTGAATGAACCTGCTTCAGTGTTGAGACCTCCGTTATATTCGATATGTGCCGAAAGCCAGTTCACCTTGCTGTCCTGCCAGAAGCAGAGTTCGCGTGAAATCTCGAAATATGCTCCTGTCACTTTCGGATTGTAGTCCATGTCGACAAAGAAATACGTACTTCCTCCTCCATCAGGACGGAACATTTCCACTGTAGATGTCCAGCAGTTTCGTCCCAGATCATAATGAAGTTGTACATTTTGTGCCTTGACAACGTTTTGTGTCATGCAGAATGCAGCAGCGGCAATAATGATGACTAATATTCTTTTCATATCTGTCAGGTAAATTGCAAAACAGGCCGAATATATAAGTATCCGGCCTGTTTTAGTATATTATCTGTTTGCGTCGAGTCCGCTCTGGAGGAAATCTACGAAACCTTCTATCGAAAGGTCATACCCACGTACCGGAACCAGCATTTCACCATCAGGGGATAGGAGCACATAATTCGGCTGGGCGTTCACGTCCCATCTTGTTCTTGCTATATAGGAATTAGCGCGTCCGAGATCTTTGTAGACCTTGCCGGTCTCTGCATCAGTCACATAGTCTTCCTTGTCAAGTTTCTGCTTGTCGTCTGTGTAAAGAGCCACAACGATGAAGTCATTCTTGAGCATGCTGAGGACTGTCGGATCGCTCCAGACTCTTGATTCCATCTCACGGCAGTTTACGCATCCATGTCCTGTCACGTCTACGAATACTGGTTTTCCAGCCTTCTTCGCAGCCTCCAGACCGTCTTCAAGGTCGAAATATCCCTGAAGACCGAGCGGAAGGTGAAGCCCGTATTCTGAATCCGCAACTGGTGCAGCGTCTGTTGCGCCATGTAATGTGCCTGAGTTCTGTCCTATTACGAAATCCTGTGTAGTGATAGGCGGCATATAGCCTGAGAGAGCCTTGAGAGGTGCTCCCCACATGCCTGGGATAAGGTATACTACGAATGACAGTACTCCTATCGCAAGAGCAAGACGAGGTACTGAAAGATGCTCTACCGGTTCGTCGTGAGCAAAACGGATCTTGCCCAGGAGATAGAGACCGAGGAGTGTGAACACCACGATCCAGATAGCAAGGTATACCTCTCTGTCGAGGATACCCCAGTGGTAAGTCTGGTCAGCGACACTGAGGAATTTCAGTCCGAGAGCCACTTCCACGAATCCGAGAACCACCTTTACAGAGTTGAGCCAACTTCCGCCGCTCTTCTTGAACTTCTTCAGAAGTGACGGGAAGAATGCGAGGATTGTGAATGGGAGGGCAAATGCCACTGAGAAAGCGAGCATTGTCACCATCGGCTCCCAGAATTCACCCTGAGTGGACTTGATGAGGACAGATCCTACGATAGGACCTGTACATGAGAATGATACAAGTACAAGGGTCAGAGCCATGAAGAATACTCCTGCAAGACCCTTCTTGTCCGAGTTCTTGTCGCTCTTGTTGACGATCGAATCAGGAAGTGTTATTTCAAATGCTCCGAAGAATGAAGCCGCGAAGATCATGAACACGATGAAGAAGATGATGTTCGGCAGCCAATGTGTCGAGAGCCAGTTGAAGATGTCTGCAGTCACTGCATCTCCACCGATGAGCCTTGTGAGCATGATGATCACAGAAATCGGAACTGTGTAGAGAAGCACGATGAAGAGACCGTACATTGCAGCCTTGAAACGGCCCTGAGCAACATTTTCCGAACCCTTCATGAAGAATGATACGGTCATCGGAACCATAGGGAATACGCAAGGAGTCAGGAGCATGGCAAATCCCCAGAGGATAGCCTCAAGGATAAGTCCCCATATTCCTTTCTTCTCTTTCTGCTCAGCGGGTGCTGCGGCCTCTTCCTCCTCGATGTCTGCCTCTGCAGGAGCAATAGTCTCGGCATAGTCTCCTACCTTTACGTCGAAGTCGTAATATTCTGCCTTACATGCTCCTCCTGTGCATGAATTTGTGAAGATTGTTCCTTTATATACAGCATTCTCTGAAGTCACCTTTACATTCTGAGCAATGATGATTTCATTGTAGTAATGCTTTGCAGGATCGCCGAATTCGTCAGTTTCCTCTGTCGGAACGCTTATCTCGTACGGATCTCCGGCAAGTTCACCTCCGGTCACTTCTGCATCCATGATCTCTGTTGCAGAAAACTCGTCGGTGAGGGTATATGTGTGGTATCCTTCTGCGATCTTACCTGTGAAGATCACTCTGTAGATACCGTCCTCAGCCTTTTCCACATGGGATGACCATGTGACAAGTTGATTTTGTGCAATAGCGGCAATGCTTATGAAAAGCAATGTCAGCAATGTCGTTATCTTTTTCATATTCAATATTTTGGACTTATTTTGCGAATGCTACTGATCTTGTCTCGCGGATTACGGTGATCTTCACCTGTCCAGGATATACCATCTCTTCCTGAATCTTCTTTGCGATCTCAGTTGACAGTGCCTCAGCATCCTGGTCTGTAACCTGGTCGGCTCCTACGATCACTCTGAGTTCACGGCCTGCCTGGATGGCATATGTCTTTGTAACTCCGTTATATGACTTGGCGATGTCCTCCATATCCTTGAGTCTCTTGATGTATGACTCGATCACCTCACGGCGTGCACCTGGACGTGCTCCTGAAATGGCGTCTCCTACGAGTACGAGCGGCGAGATTATTGATGTCATCTCCACTTCCTCGTGGTGAGATCCGATAGCGTTGCATACTTCCGGCTTCTCCTTGTACTTCTCGGCCAGTTTCATACCGAGGATTGCATGTGGAAGTTCAGGATCCTCATCCGAAACTTTTCCGATAACGTGGAGAAGACCTGCTCTCTTGGCGACCTTAGGGTTGAGTCCGAGTTCTGAAGCCATTGTGGCACAGATGTTTGCAACTTCTCTTGCGTGCTGGAGAAGATTCTGTCCATACGATGAACGATACTTCATTCTACCGATGAGTTTCACAAGTTCGATGTGCATTCCGTGGATGCCGAGGTCGATACATGTCCTCTTACCGGTCTCCATGATCTCGTCTTCGAGTTGCTTCTGAACCTTTGCAACCACTTCCTCGATACGTGCAGGGTGGATACGTCCGTCTATCACGAGTTGGTGGAGGGCAAGACGTGCAACCTCTCTTCTTACAGGGTCGAATGCCGAAAGAAGGATTGCCTCAGGAGTGTCGTCCACAACGATTTCAACGCCTGTCGCAGCCTCGAGCGCGCGGATGTTTCGTCCTTCACGTCCGATGATCCTACCTTTGATCTCGTCGCTTTCGATATGGAATACTGTGACTGCATTCTCGATTGCTGTCTCTGACGCAGTCCTTTGTATTGTGTTGATTACAATACGTTTAGCCTCTTTGCTTGCTGTGAGACGAGCCTCGTCCATCATGTCGTTGATGTATGACTGTGCCTGAGTTCTTGCCTCGGCCTTCATGCTCTCTATGAGTTGGTTCTTTGCTTCTGCAGCGGTGAGACCTGCAATCTCCTCGATCTGTCTGATGGCTTCCTTCTTGAGTTGCTCATATTCCTCAGTCTTCTTTGTGGCGATCTCTACCTGATTCTTGAGGTTCTGTCTGATGGCGTCAGCCTCCTTGTTCTTGCGTCCGAGTTCTGAATTCTGCAGATTAAGACTGTTTTCCTTCTGTTTCAGTCGGCTTTCAGTCTCGCTGATCTGCTTGTTCTTCTCGTTGATGTACTGTTCATGCTCGCTTTTGAGTTGGAGGAACTTTTCTTTAGCCTGGAAGATCTTTTCCTTCTTTATGCTCTCCGCCTCAAGTTCTGCTTTCTTGATGATCTCCTCCTTCTGTCCTTTAAGAAGTATCTTACGGACAAATATGTAAGTGCCAAGGGCCAGAACGGCTCCTACGACTGCAGACAAAAAGTAAAATACGATATTCATAATTATATATAATGGTTTTAGTTTTCACATAAAAAATGACCAGTCGGCCACGGAAGCGGACTGGTCAGGTAGTTTATTGAAAAAGCCGTTAGCCTGTTTGACAGAAAATCTTAATGAATAAGATTTGGGCTCCGGATAATATGGTTCTGAAATCCTCCGTCCCGCAGTTGCGGAATCCCCATACGGGTAACATAGGTCCGTCATTGCCATCCGAGTAGGCCCGGTTACATTATTAGTGTTGATTTCAGCAAAAATAAGTAACTAACGGCTGTTTTTATCAATATTTTCAAGATAACCTTCCAATTCTTTGACAAGGTTCCTCTCTTCATCGGCAACAGCCTTTTGCTGCTGCTGAAGAGTGATGTTCGACATGCACAAGTTCAGTGCCGCGAATGACAGCAACTCCACAATTCCTTTTCCCTGGAGTTTGCTCTGATAGGCGAGAATCTTTCTGTTCACTTCGTCCGCCGCCTTCCTTATCAGGGCCTCCTGTTCCTCAGATGTGACTTTGAGGGAGTATGGCCTGTCTGCAATATGTATCTTTATGTTCTGTGCCATGTCATCCCTCCATCAGTGATATGCATCTGTCAATCTCTCTGATCAGGCTGTCTATCTTTTTCTTGGCTGCTGCAGTATCTGAACTGCCCGCCTTGAATGCCTCTGTCAGTTTCAGGTTATCGATCTGTCTCTCTAACTCAATTATCTGCTTCCTGTAGGTCTCATTCTGCTGTCTGTACTGTTCAAGTTCGGCCTGGAGCCTTTCACGCTCCATCTTCTCCGTTTCATAACAGGCAATCAGTTGCCCGATCTTTTCTTTTACAGTTTCAAGCATTGCAAAATATATCAACCTTACTGCAAAAATAGCAAACTGCTTTGATTTCTCAAAATAAATTGACGAAATCAAAGCAGTTTATTTATGACGGAAGGATTATCGGATGATTTCTACCGCTTTCTCTCCTTCTTCGATGGCAGCCTTGTTGAGCGAAATGAGGTCGGCATAACGTGCAGGGATGCACTTTGCAAGACCCTTGTCGATGTTCTCCGGCTGGATTATAGGCTTCATCTTGTGGTATGCACCCATGACTGCCATGTTGTAGACCTTCGAATTTCCGAGTTGGCCGGCAACGTTGATGGCGTCGATCTTACAGATCCTGATGTCGGTTCTTGTAGGAGGGTTGATGATACCGTTCGGATCATATACGAGGAGTCCGCCTGGTTTCACTGCATTCTCGAACTTGTCGAGTGACTGCTGGTTGAGTATGATGGCAGTGTCGTATTTGGTCACGATCGGCGAACTGATCTTCTTGTCGCTGATGATGACGCAGACATTTGCTGTACCGCCTCGCATTTCAGGGCCGTATGAAGGCATCCATGTCACCTCCATGTCCTGCATGATGGCGCAGTAGGCGAGAATCTTTCCCATTGAGAGGACGCCCTGACCGCCGAATCCAGCGATGATGATTTCTTCTTTCATATCTATTGTTCTTATTATCAGTTAATTACTCCTGTTTCAAAACGTCCTTGATGTCTCCGAGCGGATACTTAGGGAACATGTTCTCCACCATCCACTTGTTTGCTGCCACAGGACTCATCTTCCAGCCTGAGTTGCAGGTAGCGACGATCTCGACAAAAGAAAGTCCGATGCCCTTCTGGCTGTATTCGAATGCCTTTCTGATGGCAGCCTTGGCCTTGCGTGCTGCAGGTGCGGTGTGTACAGACTGTCTTGTGATGAATGCAGTTCCGTCAAGTTGTGCGATCATAGGCGCGAGAACGAGAGGGAATCCGTTGAGTTTCGCATCACGTCCGTAAGGAGTTGTGGCAGTCTTCATTCCGAGAAGGGTTGTAGGAGCCATCTGTCCTCCGGTCATTCCGTATATACCGTTATTGATGAAGATCACTACGATGTTCTCGCCGCGGCTGCATGCATGTATGATTTCAGCAGTACCGATTGAAGCGAGGTCGCCGTCTCCCTGATATGTGAATACATATTTGTCAGGGTTGAGTCTCTTTGTGGCTGTTGCAAGGGCTGGAGCACGTCCGTGTGCAGCCTGCTGCCAGTCTACGTTGAGGTAATTATATGCGAATACCGAGCAGCCTACAGGGCTGATTGCGATAGTCTTGTCCTGAATGCCCATCTCCTCGATCACTTCGGCAACGAGTTTGTGGACAGTACCGTGAGAACAGCCTGGGCAGTAGTGCATCACAGTGTCTGTGAGGATAGGAGTCTTCCTGTAGACGATGTTCTCGGGTTTCTTGATGTCTTCTATATTCATTGTATTTACTTATTTCAGATTGTTGAACTTCTTGAACGCGTCTGCGATTTCATCTGGAGTGTAGATGTTTCCACCTTGTCTTCCGTAGAAGCCTACAGGGCATGCTCCGTTAACGGCAAGCCTTACGTCGTCTACCATCTGGCCGAGGTTGAGTTCGATGCTCATCATGCTCTTTACCTGACCTGAAAGTTCCTGGAGTCTCTTTGTAGGGAACGGGAAGAGGGTTACAGGACGGAGAAGTCCTGCCTTGATTCCTTCCTCACGGAGAAGGTCCACCACTGCTTCACAGATACGTGCCGAGCAACCGAATGCCACGAAGAGATATTCGGCGTCTTCAGTCTGGTATTCCTCATATCTTACCTCGTTCTCCTTGATGACTTCATATTTTGCGGCGAGTTTCTGGTTGAATCTCTCCTGAACGTCAGACTCGAGGGCAAGTGAAGTGATGAAGTTGTACTGTCTGTCGGCAGACTTTCCTGTTGTCGCCCAAGGTGCGATTGCCTTGAGTTCCTCATCTGTCATACGAGGCTTCTCAGGACGGAGTTCCACCTTTTCCATCATCTGGCCTACTATACCGTCGGCAAGGATGATGACTGGTGTGCGGTACTTGAATGCGAGGTCGAATCCTGTGTCCACGAAGTCGTACATGTCCTGTGCTGAGGCAGGAGCGAGGACGATGGCATTGTAGTCACCGTGTCCGCCACCCTTGACGCACTGGTTATAGTCGCTCTGGCTAGGCTGGATCGTTCCGAGACCAGGACCTCCGCGCTGGCAGTTCACCACGACGCATGGAAGTTCAGCACCTGCGAGATAACTGAGTCCCTCGCACATGAGGCTGATGCCCGGAGAACTTGAAGATGTCATGACCTTCTTTCCGCAGCAGGCACCGCCGTAAACCATGTTGATAGAAGAAGTCTCACTTTCTGCCTGGAGAACTACCATACCTGTTGTAAGCCATGGCCTTTCCTTCATGAGGGTCTCCATTACTTCAGACTGCGGAGTGATAGGATAACCGAAGTATCCGTCCGCACCGTTGCGTATTGCCGATATGGCAATCGCCTCGTTTCCTTTCATCAGAATTTT
>JAZQES010000005.1:0-190557 GCA_045539115.1 Candidatus Cryptobacteroides sp.
CATGATCGGCAAGCAGATCGTTGCAGGCGACCTCAACTACGAAGGCGTTACAATCGTTTCACCTAAGGCTACTATCATCTGCTCTGTACGTCCTACACGTGCAACACAGCAGGCTAAGATGGAGCAGGGCAAGTAATCTGAGTGTATATGAATTATTTGATCGTCGGTTTAGGAAACATCGGCGTCGAATATGCCAACACCAGACACAACATGGGATTTATGGTATTGGATGCCTGGGCTCAGGCATCCAATATTGTTTTTGAGTCTGGACGATACGGCTATACGGCGACCGTTTCATTCAAAGGC
The DNA here is from genome assembly GCA_045539115.1 of Candidatus Cryptobacteroides sp. Classification (GTDB taxonomy): domain Bacteria; phylum Bacteroidota; class Bacteroidia; order Bacteroidales; family UBA932; genus Cryptobacteroides. The sequence continues at coordinate 307 of JAZQES010000005.1, forward strand.
AGGAAATTCACTCTCCTGAAGCCAAGCACATACATGAACCTCAGCGGCAAGGCTGTACGCTACTGGATGAATGAACTTAAAATCGAGAAGGAAAATCTTCTGGTCATATCTGACGACCTCAACATACCTTTCGGCACATTGCGTCTGCGCAAGAACGGAAGTGCCGGAGGCCACAACGGATTGACCAACATCAACGAACTGATCGGCACACAGGAATATGCAAGGATCCGTGTCGGCATAGGCAACGATTTCGGGAGAGGTCAGCAGGTGGGATATGTTCTTGGAGAACTGTGTGATGAAGAAGTTGAGGAGATGCCTGACATATGCAAAAGAGTAATCGACGGTGTGAAGGCATGGGCAACAATGGGAGCGGACAGAGCAATGAATATTGTAAACACTAAGCCGAAACCGAAGGAAAATGTATCTGAAAAACAGTCAATTGGCTGAAAAAGACAATTTTAGAAACAAAAAATTTGTTTTTCTTGCAGAATTTTCATATCTTGGTCGCAGTTTTAAAAATTACTAACGAACTATTTAAAATTCAACACAATGAAAGAACTTGTAGATCAGATCAAGGCAGAGTACGAAGTTTTCGCAAAGAACGCTGAGGCTCAGGTAGAGAAAGGCAACAAGGCTGCTGGAGCACGTGCTCGTAAGGCTGCTTTGAATCTCATGAAGTTGATGAAGGATTTCAGAAAGGAGTCTGTAGAGGCTGCAAAATAATCCTTTCCACATCTTTTAAAAGGCTGTCCGTCGGACAGCCTTTTTTTGTGCTTCATCGCATAAATCAAGGGGACCGGAAATCACTTCCCTAGCCCCCTTAAACGTGTACTAAAACCTAAACCTGCCCTATAGATGCAACTTAGTATCGGAATGTTGCATGGAAGTTGAAGTTTTTTTAGAAAAAATATCTTTTTTACATCACCACCTCTATATTGTCCACCCAGACAGTATTTCCGACTCCACCATAAAATGCCTTTCCGCAACTTGAGATCACATGGATCATCAAGTGTGTAGGCACGGTTCCAGGCTCAGCCCAGCCGTCTTCCTGAATGATCACATTCTTGCCCTTGCTGTTCAAGGCATGATATGCAGACTCCGGATCCGTCTTCAGGCCCATATATTCTTCATAATAAGATTCACCGGTAATATCTCCATAACCGATCTTCACTTCATAACCGTTTACCCATTCAGGGATATCCTTTGAAATCCTGCGTATTCCGGTACCGACGCGAAGCGCATGGATATTTCCCTCCTCATCTTCCCATCTTTTCTGAAGCATTACGGTAATTTCTGCGGAATCATTGTATCCCATCGGTTTCAGTTTGGAGAAGCCTGTTCCCCTTATCACTTCATGGCCGACATCAGCCTTGATATCCATTCTCACCGCCTTAGGACAACTTGTGAACGGAACTCCGTAAAGGACTTTAGACATAGGATCCTTTGTGGTGGTGATAGGCTCAGGAAGTACTCCGACCAGAAGTGCTCCCTGACAGGTCACATCCATGTTCACGATACCGAGAGCCTTGACCTCCTCGATATGAGTCTCGATCCTGGCACAATAGCCGTTTCCCCTTTGTTCAGGAAAGACAGTATTGTTGGTCTTAACCACTCCGGCAACTATCGCCAGGACATTATTTGTTCTCCATATATATCCGGAAGGTGCTGAGAAAGGAGTCTTGTTGGTCACGACTGTGTCCTGATCCCCATAGAATTCATAAAGGTACTTGGTATGGCCGCCGATCAGGCCGGACTCCTTCACTTCACGAAGGCTCCAGTCATCGAATTTTCCGACGCTGTTGATAAGCCGCACGGTCTTGCTGTCATCCTGAGCATCAGCAGCATGAACAGCGAGCAATGCCCATAATGACAAAGCAAAAAATCTTGTTCTTCTCATAAAAAATGTCTAAATATGCAATTCCAACTGCAAATATACGGTTTTTATAAAGATTTGCACAACGATTGACGATGAAGCATAAAACGATACTTACACTTTTTGCCCTGATTTTATCTCTTGCGGCTCTTGCCGGACCGGCAAAACGAGGTCCGATTCCCCTTACCCAGCCCGACGGAACGACATTCAATGCGCTCTTCAGGGGCGATGAGTTCATGAAGATAAAGACTACCGAAGACGGCCATGCCATCATACAGGAAGAAAACGGATGGTGGTGCTACGCATGGTTCGACCAGGAAGGAAAAAGATATAGCAGCGGCCATAAGGTTGGTGGCAGCACACCTTCCGACATCCTTGCAAGAAGCATGGAAATCCCCTATTCCAGACTGGCCATGAATGCAGTCCGCATGAAAAGCGTGAATCCCGACAGCGAAGCGCCGATCCGTAAGTTCATGGATGCCCACAGGACAAGAGCGGAAGAAAAGGCGGTCAAGCACGGTCTCGTGATCCTGGCGCAGTTCAGCGACGTCTCATTCACATTCAGCCGACAGAACTTCGTTGACCTCCTGACAAAGGAAGGATATTCCTACGGTGGCGCCACAGGATGTGCAAAGGAATATTTCGATGCCCAGTTTGCTGGAAATGTGGAATTCAGATTTGACGTCAGCGACATCATCACCCTGCCTGAGACAAGAGCATATTACGGCAGTAACAATTCAAGCGGAAACGACGGCAGAGCGGCAGAAATGATTGTGAGGGCCTGTCAGATGGCAGACGCCAAGACCGACTTCTCGTTATATGACGACGACAATGACGGAGTTGTCGACAACGTCTTCGTTTTCTTCGCCGGAGGCGACGAGGCGAACGGAGCAGGAGAAGACTGCATATGGTCTCATGCATGGTATGTCTTCCATGGAGCGGGCATACACCTGAGCCTGGACGGAAAGCAGGTGGACAGATATGCATGTACGGCCGAACTGGACAGGATGCTTACTTCTGACGGATACAAGGACATTCTTGCAGGGATCGGTACCTTCTGCCACGAATACAGCCACACTTTCGGCCTTGCGGACATGTATGACACCGACTATGAAGAGAGCGGCGGCATCTCCGGAGGCTTATGGTACAGCACGTCACTGATGGACGGAGGCAACCAGAACAATCACACCAACACTCCCCCGTTCTTCAATGCCATCGAGCGTGAAATGCTGGGCCTATGCACTCCTGAAACGATTACAGCAGACGGCTCATTCAGGCTTGAGCCTATAAATGTCGGCGGACAGGCCTACCGCCTTGACACAGACGTCGAAGACGAGTATTTCCTGATAGAATGCCGCTCGGGAAAGGAATGGGACAGCCATATCGGGGGCAGCGGTATGCTCATATACCATGTAGACAGGTCCGGCAACGACTCCGGCCGTTCAGACACTTACGGCAAGAGCAGCACGGCAGCAGAAAGATGGTTCAACAACGAAGTCAACTGCAATCCAGCGCATCAATGTGCTGACCTTCTGGAAGCAGACGGCAGAAAAGACACATTTGCCGCCTCAGAGAACAATCTGTTCAACAGCATGCTCCAGAGCGTCAACGGAGTGTTCTATCCTTATACCGACATAACGTCCATCACCCCTGAGTCCAACTCGGGCTTCAGATTCTGGAGCGGAATGCAGGGAAAGGGCACGATAACGAATATCAGGAGAGATGGCGACGACATATTGTTCAGCGTAGTCGGATTTTCCGAGGCCTCAACGCCTCCAATACCAAAAAACATTGTATATGAAGCATTTGCAGATGCTGCCATAATACAGTTTGAAAGCAGCCGTCTCTTCGACGGAGAAGCGGTTGTCGAATGGGGCAGGCCGGGATATGAGACCTTCACGAAGACCGTCACTGCATATGAATCCGGAAAGTTCGCCGCCGTTCTGGAAGGACTCGAGCCCGGCAACAAGACCTACACAGTCACGATAGCGTTCACCATAGACGAGGTGACCGGCGAGAGTGAAAGCATATCCTTCATGACGAAGAAGGCCCCTGCCGTCACCTGGCCTTTCATATACATGAGCAGCGTCAGAAAGAACAATGACGGAAGCATTCCTTCCGGAACAATGCTTCCACTCAGGACATACAACACCTCCGATGCCGCCGAAATATCCTGGACATTCGACGGGAAGCCCGTAAGTGCAGACAAGACAGGATATTACGAAGTCACTCGGAGCGGCATCATCCGGGCACACATCATCTGGAAGGACGGAAGCGAGGAAATCATTCAGAAAGAAATAATCATAAGCAAATAGGAATTGGTATGAAAAGGATTTTTATCATGATGGTCGCTGCGATGTCATTGGCCGGATGCAGGTATGACATCGACGAGATCCTGCTTATGCGTGAGGATGTTTCGCTGACATGGAAGGGCGAAGTCCAGATGTCATACAATCCTCTGACATGCCAGATGTCTCATAACACCACCGACAACATATTCAGGGTATATGACGATGCGCTGGCGAACTGGTTCACAGTCAGATGCAGCGAAAGACCGTCTCACGAAGGGCAGATTCTTTCCGCCGACGTCATCTGGACGACACGCACAGACACCAGGCAGGAGAAAGGATTGGAATTCAAGGTGGAAAAGGTCGACGGATCGGGGCAGATATGGATGTGGAACAAGTCAAAAAGCATAGGAATAGTCATAAAAAACTTGTAAATTTGCACCCGCTGAAAGAAAATACAAACTTTTAAATATTACAGAAAAATGAGAAAACACATCGTAGCAGGCAACTGGAAGATGAATACAACAGTTGCCGAGGGCGTAGCGCTCGCAAAGGCAGTAGTAGAGCAGTCAGCACAGGTTCCCGCTGACGTAAAACTTATCATCGCTCCTCCTTTCACTCACCTTTATCCTGTGGCTGAGGTTGTAAAGGGTACTGCAGTAGGTCTTTCATCACAGAACTGCGCCGACAAGGAGAAGGGTGCTTACACCGGTGAGGTGGCAGTGAACATGATCGCAGGCGTAGGTTGCGAGTATGTGATCCTCGGTCACTCTGAGAGAAGAGAGTACTATGGTGAGACTGACGCAAAACTCGTCGAGAAGGTAAAACTCGCTCTTGCACAGGGTCTTTCACCAATCTTCTGCATCGGTGAGAAACTTGAGGAGCGTGAGGCTGGCCGTCATTTCGAGGTTGTTACCGAGCAGGTGAAGAACGTTCTCTACACTCTTACAGCAGAGGAAATGGCTAAGGTTATCGTTGCTTACGAGCCAGTATGGGCTATCGGAACAGGCAAGACTGCAACTGCTGAGCAGGCTCAGGAGATCCACGCCGAGATCCGTAAGGTTCTTGCTGCACAGTTCGGCGAACTCGCTGAGGAGATTTCTATCCTCTACGGCGGCTCATGCAAGCCATCTAACGCCAAGGAACTTTTCGCATGCCCTGACATCGACGGTGGCCTTATCGGTGGTGCTGCTCTCAAGGCTGAGGACTTTATCGGCATCGCAGTTAGTTTCTAGTTCATAATACGGAACGTGTAGCACTGTCATCCTGAGCGCCAGCGAAGGATCTTTATTCAAGGATTCTTCACTTCGTTCAGAATGACAGTGTTGCGTCTTTTAACAATAAGACAGATGAAAAAGATATTACTGTTCACAATTGCAGTTTTGGCCGCTGCAGCGTGTGCCGAGAAATCGGATGATACAGCACTTAAAGAGAAGGTGGAAAGTTATGCTGTGGTGGAGGTGACCTCACCGCTTTACGATGCCCTTTCAGAGAATGACAAGAAGATCGTTGACCTGTTCCGTCAGGCCGGCGAGATCATGGACGGCCTGTTCTGGAAGCAGACTTTCGGAGACAAGGCCCTCATCGATGCTCTTCCTGACGGATATGCGAAGCAGTATGCGTATATCAACTACGGTCCATGGGACCATCTTGATGACAACAAGCCTTTTGTAGAGGGTTATGGCGAGAAGCCGCTCGGATGTCAGTACTATCCGCAGGACATGACGATGGAAGAGTGGGAAGCATTCGACGATCCTGACAAACTGAACCTTTATACAGTGATCCGCCGTGACGAAAACGGTGCGCTCAAGACAGTATGGTACCGCGACGAGTACAAGGAAGAACTCGATAAGGTATGCGCACTGCTCGAAGAGGCCGCCGCACTCACCACCAATGAGGGCATGAGGACATATCTCACAGAGCGTGTAAAGGCTTTCCGCACAGACGATTATCTTGCCAGCGACATGGCATGGATGGACATGAAGGACTGTAACATGGACCTCGTGATCGGACCGATCGAGAACTATGACGACCACCTTTTCGTGGCCAAGGCCGCTTACGAGTGCTTCATCCTCCTCAAGGACGAGACACGCAGCGCCAACCTTGCGAAGTACGTCGCACTCCTCCCTACCCTCCAGACAATGCTCCCATGCGCACCAGAATACAAGACTTTCGTGCCTGGAACATCGTCAGACCTCAACGTATACGACGCAATCTACTATGCAGGAGACTGCAACGCCGGCAGCAAGACCATCGCCATCAACCTTCCTAACGACGAGAGGGTACATGCAGCGAAGGGAGCACGCCGTCTCCAGTTGTACAACAGCATGATGGCTAAGTTCGACAAGATCCTCGCTCCTATCGGAGAGGTTCTTGTTGTCGAGGACCAGCAGAAGTATCTGACTGCCGACGCTTTCTTCTGGAATGTGACCTTCCATGAGGTTGCTCACGGACTCGGAGTGAAGCAGACAGTTAACGGCAAGGGTTCAGTAGACCAGGCTATGGGAGACCAGAAGACTTCATGGGAAGAGGCCAAGGCCGACATCCTCGGCCTGTTCATGGTGAACAAACTCATCGAGATGGGCGAAATCACAGACATCACCAAGGAAGAGTCCATCGCGACATTCATCGCCGGCATCGTACGTTCAGTACGCTTCGGCTCTGCCTCATCTCACGGCAAGGCCAACATGATGTGCTTCAACTACATGGAAGACCATGGTGCATTCAGCAGAAATGCAGAAGGCAGATATGTTGTCGATTTCGAGAAGGCAGCGGCAGCCATCGATTCATGGGCAGCGCTCATTCTTGAAACTCAGGCTACCGGCAACTTCGAGTTCGCTCAGAAGTATGCTGCCGAGAACGCCAGCATCCGTGAGGCTCTCGCCGCAGACATCGTAAAGGTCAACGGTGCAGGCATCCCTCGCGACATCGTATTTGATTTTGCCTGGTAATCCGGTGACTTAATACAAGATTCAGCATCCCGGTGGAATGGTTCAGTTCCATCGGGATGTTTCTTAAAAGCACGAAATCCGGGCTTATTTGTGCTTCTGGAGATGAAAAAGATGTTTAAAGACACAAAATGAGGCTTATTTGTGCTTTTGATTTCTGTGGAGGAACCGGCATATGGGATTTTTGTCTATCTTTGTAGGTTGCAATGAGATTGCTCAATTGACAGATAGATAATGATTAAAGATATATAGATATGAAGAATTTTGTAGAAGAACTCAGATGGAGAGGCATGATTCAGGACATCATGCCGGGAACAGAAGAGAAACTTATGGAAGGTTCGACTGCGGCTTATGTCGGCATCGACCCTACTGCGGACTCGCTCCACATCGGACATATGGTAAGCATCATGATCCTGAAGCATTTCCAGAACTGCGGCCACAAGCCGATTGCTCTCGTGGGAGGCGCTACGGGTATGATCGGTGACCCATCGATGAAGTCACAGGAGCGTAACCTTCTCGATGAGGAGACACTTAACCACAATGTGGCATGCATCAAGGCACAACTCAGCAAGTTCCTTGACTTCGAGTCAGATGCACAGAACAAGGCTGAACTTGTGAACAACTACGACTGGATGAAGAACTTCACATTCCTTGATTTCGCACGCGAGATCGGAAAGCACATCACCGTGAACTATATGATGGCGAAGGATTCAGTGAAGAAGAGACTCTCGGGAGAGGCTCGTGACGGTATGTCATTCACCGAGTTCACATACCAACTTCTTCAGGGATACGACTTCCTCTATCTCTATGAGCACAAGGGATGTACCCTCCAGATGGGTGGAGCGGACCAGTGGGGCAACATCACCACAGGTTCGGAACTCATCCGCCGTATCCTCGGCAAGGAGGCTTTCGCACTCACCTGCCCTCTCATCACAAAGGCTGATGGCGGCAAGTTCGGAAAGACCGAGAAGGGAAACATCTGGCTTGACCCTGAGCGCACATCGCCATATCAGTTCTACCAGTTCTGGCTCAACGTATCTGATTCAGATGCAGAGAAATACATCAAGATCTTCACCATGCTCAGCAAGGAAGAGATCGATGCAGCAATCGCACAGCATGCAGAAGCACCTGAACGCCGCGAACTCCAGAAACTTCTTGCAAAGGAGGTCACTACAATGGTTCATGGTGCCGCAGAGTATGAGAACGCAGTCGCAGCATCACAGATGCTCTTCGGAAATGCCACAAAGGACGCTCTCATGAGCCTTGACGAGAAGACTTTCCTTGCAGTGTTTGACGGAGTGCCTACATTCGAGGTTCCTGCAGAGAAGTTCCCACTCGGAATCATCGACCTTCTCGCAGGAGAGTCACAGGTATTCCCTTCAAAGGGAGAGTGCCGCAAAATGATTCAGGCCAACGGTGTGAGCATCAACAAGGAGAAGGTGGCTGACATCAATGCTCAGATCGGTGCGGAGTCTTTCATCAACGGCAAGTACATTCTTGCACAGAAGGGTAAGAAGAACTACTTTATCATAAAGATCGCATAGTTGTCATGCTGAACGCAGTGAAGCATCTTTTCAATAAAGATTCTTCGCTTCGCTCAGAATGACATTGTAGAAAGATATGGAAAAGAATATTGAAAGCACAAGGCAGTTGAAGGTTGCCAAGGAGATTCAGAAGGTAATGGCCGAAATCATCCGCAGCAAGGGTATGGCGGCATTCGGTGGCGCGCTCGTATCTGTCAGCGGAGTGAAGATCAGCCCGGACCTTTCTGTGGCAAAGATATATGTAAGCATCTTTCCTTCGGACAAGGCTGAGGCTGTGATGGAGGTGCTGCAGGAAAACAGCAGGGCCCTCCGTGGCGAACTCGGCAGCAAAGTTGCAAAGCAACTCCGTATAGTTCCGGAAATCGTCTTCTATCTCGACAGTTCTCTGGACTATGTGGAACACATTGAAGAATTATTGAAGAAATAGTAAAATAGCATAGTGATGCAGAAGACATGCCACCCCCGGCCAGGGGGTGCCTGAGCGCAGCGAAGGCGGGGGTCTTCGAAATCACTATGCTATTTTACCAGAACTCCAAATTACGGATGAGACTAGCGCCGTTCATAGCAAAGAGATACCTTTTCGCCAAGAAATCACACAATGTGATCAACATCATATCGGCGATAAGTGCCATCGGAATGGCTGTCGGCACGGCTGCGCTGATCATCATCCTGTCTGTATATAACGGGTTCGACGCTCTCATCAGGTCCATGATGAGCAACGTCGAACCCGATCTCATGATCACCCCAGCGACAGGCAAGGTCTTCGTACCGGAAGGCGGAACATATGACTGGATTTATGACCAGCCGACGGTAAAGAACATGTGCTGCGTGCTTCAGGAGCAGGTGTTCATCACATATGACGGCCAGCAAGGCATAGCGGAAGCCAAGGGAGTCGACTGGATATATGAAGACGAATCCCCTATCCGGGACCATATCCGCGAAGGAAAATTCACTCTGCACAGAGGCGACATCCCGCTCGCCGCAGTAGGATCAGGTCTTGCTCACAGCATGGGAATCAGTCCGAGATTCGTTTCACCCATAGAGATTTACTTCCCATCCAGAACCAGGAAGATCTCGATGTCCAACCCGATAGCCTCTGTGGAATCCATAAAGGTCTGGCCTTCGGGCATTTTCTCGATAAATGCCGACGTAGATGCCGGCCTGATCATCCTTCCTATCGAAAAGATGCGGGAACTTCTGGAATACGACGAAGAAGTATCAGCAGTCGAGATAAGGCTCACTGAGGACGCAGGACAAGACGAACTTGTCAGAATCCAGAAAGAGATTGCAACCAGGCTCGGACCGGATTTCAAGGTGAAGGACAGGTTCCAGCAGAACGAATCGCTGTACAAGATGATGAAATATGAGAAGGCTGCGATCTACATGATCCTCATCTTCATCATAATCATAATCGCATTCAACATATTCGGCAGCCTCTCCATGCTCATTATAGAGAAGAAGTCCGACATCGAGACTCTGCGAAGCATGGGAGCGCAGGAAAGCCTGATCAGAAGAATATTCATTCTGGAAGGATGGATGATCTCGCTTACCGGCATGGCGGCAGGCCTTCTGATCGGAATCGGCTTCGCCTTGCTCCAGCAGCACTTCGGATTCATAAAAATGCCCGGACATTTCATTGCCCAGGCATATCCTATAATCCTTTCATGGTCCGACATACTCATGACAGTCGCAGGTGTAGCAGTCATCGGCTATATCGTCGCTTTGATTCCTGTAATCTCGCGTCCGCAACACACAACCGCCTAATCTGCAACACTTTACATAAATGCCTGCTGTCAAAATACAGCAGGCATTTTATATAAGTAATTGTCATTAAATGAATTAAGTGTCGCACATATATCCGACTCTCTATCGGTTCTGGACATATTCATGGATGGCAGCGGCAGCCTTGCGTCCTGCACCCATCGCGAGGATGACAGTAGCGGCGCCAGTTACGGCATCTCCGCCTGCAAACACACCAGGACGGGTTGTCGCACCGTTCTCATCAGCAACGAGACATCCACGACGGTTGGTTTCAAGGCCCGCGGTAGTTCTGGCAATCAGAGGGTTTGGAGATGTTCCCAGAGACATAATCACAGTCTCGGTCTCGATCTCAAATTCCGATCCAGGCACAGCCACAGGGCTTCTACGGCCGCTTTCATCCGGCTCTCCAAGTTCCATACGGATGCATTTCACTGCCTTCACCCATCCCTTCTCGTCACCGATGATTTCCACAGGATTGGTAAGCATTGCGAACTGTATGCCCTCTTCCTTTGCATGATGAACCTCTTCACGACGTGCTGGAAGTTCGGTCTCGGTACGACGATATACGATAGTGGTCTCGGCACCAAGCCTGAGCGCTGTACGGGCAGCATCCATGGCAACGTTTCCGCCGCCAACCACAACCACCTTCTTGCCGGCATGAATCGGAGTCATATAATCGTCCCTGTATGCCTTCATGAGGTTGTTTCTTGTAAGGAATTCGTTTGCGGAGAAGACTCCGTTGAAGTTCTCGCCAGGGATTCCCATGAACTTAGGAAGTCCGGCACCGGAACCTACGAATACTGCTGCAAAGCCTTCCTTGTCAAGAAGGGAATCTATTGTCACAGTCCTTCCGGCAATCACATTTGTCTCGATCTTCACGCCGAGAGCCTTCACAGACTCGATCTCGGCAGCAACCACCTTGTCCTTCGGAAGACGGAACTCAGGGATACCATACTCGAGTACACCGCCAGGACGGTGAAGAGCCTCGAATATAGTCACTTCATATCCGAGTTTGGCAAGGTCGGAAGCACATGCAAGACCGGCAGGACCACTGCCGATGACTGCTATCTTATGACCGTTGGCAGGAGCGACTTCCGGCTTCACGCCACCGTTTTCACGGCTCCAGTCCGCTACGAAACGCTCGAGTTTGCCGATTGCCACAGGCTCGCCTTTCACACCGAGAATACAACTTCCCTCGCACTGTGTCTCCTGAGGACAAACTCGTCCGCAGATTGCAGGAAGAGATGAGTCTTCTGCAATTACAGAAGCCGCAGCGGCGAAATTGCCGGCAGCGACCTGGGCTATGAAGTTAGGGATCTTGACACTTACAGGACATGCAGCGACACAACGCGGATTCTTGCAATGAAGACATCTTGTAGCCTCCAACTGGGCCTCTTCCACATTATATCCGTAGCATACCTCTTCGAAATTGGTAGCACGTACCTTTGGATCCTGCTCTCTTACAGGAACTCTTGGAATCTTGTTTGCCATTATTTTCCCCTCCCTATTCTGCATTTGTGATGTTCGTTCGCCTCGATTTCCTCTGACTTGTACATGCCCTGACGGCGCATAGCCTCATCAAAATCTACATCATAACCATTGAACTCAGGGCCTTCGACACAGGCGAAACGTGTCTTGCCGGCTACTGTAACACGGCACGCACCGCACATTCCCGTACCGTCCACCATCAGCGTATTGAGGCTGACGATCACCGGAAGTCCAAGTTTCTTACATGTAAGGGTAGCAAACTTCATCATGATCATAGGTCCGATTGCGACAGCCTGATCATATTTCTTTCCTTCCTCAGTGACGAGTTTCTCAAGCATTGCGGTTACAAGACCCTTGAAGCCAGCCGAACCGTCATCAGTACAGAGATAGAGATTATCACAGACAGCCTCCATTTCTTCCTTGTAGATCACGAGATCCTTTGTCTTTGCACCTACTATCACATCTACAGCGACTCCCCTGTCATGAAGCCATTTCACCTGCGGATATACGGGAGCGGTTCCTACGCCTCCAGCGATGAAGATATATTTCTTGCCCTTCAATTCTTCTTCCGGCATTTCGGTGAAGTCAGAAGGTATGCCCAGAGGGCCTACGACATCTGCGAAAGACTCGCCTGCCTCGAATGAAATGATTTCCGATGATGATGCACCGATCTGCTGAGTCACGATTGTGACCGTTCCGGCTTCCTTGTCATAATCACTGATGGTGAGAGGAATACGCTCGCCATTCTCTGTTGCACGCACGATGAGGAACTGGCCCGGGAGAGCAGCAGCCGCAAGACGCGGAGCATGAACCCTCATCCGGCAGATCGTCGGCGTAAGCATTTCTTTGGTCTTGATTTCGTACATAATAATAAGGTATATAGATTCCCGGTCAGAGCCGGGAATGACAATTCAATGTCCGGTTGACAATTCAATGTTCAGGGTGACAATTCAATGTCCGGATTACATTTTAATGTCCAGGTTACATTTTAATGCTGGTGACCGTGGTCATGATGATGGTGAGGAGCCTCATGACCAGGCTCAAGAATACCGTTCACTGGATATCCTAGTTTTTCGATGGCAGCCTTGAGCGTTGCCTCAGATGTCTTGGCTGCGTCGTACTTCAAAGCCACTGTCTGATCCTCAAGAGACACTTTGAGGTCCTTGACACCTTTCTCAAAAGCAATGTTCTCCTGCACTTTCTTGACACAGTTCTCGCAATGGAGATGGACAAGGAAAACTACTTCCTTGACCTCGCCTTTCTTCTTGGAAGGCTTCTGCTTTTCTGTAACTGCTGATGACTCAGCCATAGATGCCGCAACCATATTGACTGACGCGAATGAAATCGTCATCAAGGCTGCAATTGTAAGGATGATGGTCTTTTTCATAATATCGTACAAATATAATAATTATTCTTTATTTAGATTCCTCGACAGGCTCAAACCGTCAGGCTTTTTTCCAAAGGGTGAAGCGGAAACCGACATGTGCCTTCACGCCCATCAGAGGGCCCCAGACGCAACTTGCATCAAATGAAGGCTGACGCGGATCCGATGCTCCGATTATGGCATTCTTCTGGCGGAAGTTGGTCATGTTCTCTACACCGGCATATACATCCCAGCCCTTGAAACGACGGGTAACCTGGGCATAAAGAAGAGGATATACCGGAGTGCGGCCGTTCTTGTACATTCTCTCCACGCCTTCCTTCGGAGCAGATGTCATCGTTCCGTCCTCATTGAGGTTCTCCATGAAGTTGTAGACGCGGCATGATCCGTTCAACGAAGCAGTGAAGTCGAATATCCACTTGTTCAGATTTGTAGCATACTGCATGTTGAGCACACCTTTGAAACGGCTTGTCATCGGCTTCTCCACGAGTCCCTTGCCTGCAAGTTCGATCTTCGCATTGGTATAGCGGAATGTAGCGGTGATGTTGAAACGCTCCACCGGATCAACAGAGAAATCAAACTGATAATTGTCTGTGAACGAGCGGTTTCCGTCAAGTGCGTAGAAATGTATCTGGTTTGCTGCATACTCATAGTCCACTACCATCTGCTGGGCGAACTGAGTCCTGAAATAGTCGAAACTGATGTAAGTGTTCGAAGATGCCCCGAACGGCATGTAGTATGTGATGTTTCCGCCGAATGTCCATGCATCTTCAAGAATGTGGTCATTGTATGCACCGACAAATTCCTTTCCGGTAGAGAAGACTCCGATATTGTCGACAAGAGGTGTCGAGTATCTGAGACCGCGTCCTCCGTTTGCACGGATCACGATTTCCTCGACAGGGACATATTTCAAAGTCACTCGCGGCGACACCTTGAAGCCCTGGCCATAGAACCAGTCGCCTCTCAAACCTGCGATCGCAGAGAACTTGTCACCTGCATGATAGGTATATTCGCCGAACACACCGGCATTGGCAAGGTCTGTGATTCCTTCTTTACGAGAGGTCAGAGCACCCATCATCCATATGGTCCTTTCAAAGTCCTCGTCATAGCGGTCGAAAGTTCCATTAAGGCCGAGAGTAAAGCGATGTGAGTCATTTATCACATTCTGGTACAGAAGGTTAGCCATTGCAGAATGCTGACCTGCAAGATATTTTGTAGAACCGAAATATGAGTCCATATCCTGATAACCATAGTCAGCGATCAATGCTATGTTCTGAGAATTGTCCTCATTCAAAGGCACTCCCACCTTGACGTATCCGTTGATCGAACGGTTGCAGATATCCGATCCCCATGGATCGATCTGACCTGGTGCAGGAGTCAATGTGTATGTATCCTTGTCGTAGAACACATGTTCTCCTTCCTTGTTTGTCAGCATCTGTCCTCCAAGACGGTTGTCCTGAAGGGCGCGTACACCGAAACGGACCTGAATGCCGTTGTCGGCCATATAAAGCCAGCGGTTCGAAAGGTTGATCTGAAGTTGCTTTGGTTCGTCAAGGAAAGTGTCCCCGTCCATATCATGCGGAGCGATGTTGCCAGAAACATGTCCGAGGATCACCGTACTCCATTTGTAGCCCATCTGAAGAGATGAAGCGATATTGAGGTCCATCTTGGTGTCGCTCATCACTGCACCGTTGATGAAAAGCGGTTTCTCGTCTGTAGGCTTGCGGTGTTCCATATTTATCTGGCCTGTCATGCACTCGACGCCGTTGATCACTGAAGAGGATCCCTTTGCGATCTGGATGCTTTCAAGCCACTGTCCCGGAACATATGAAAGTCCGAAAGGAGCAGAAAGGCCGCGCATCACCGGACGGGTCTCGTCAAGCATCTGCGTATATACACCGGAAAGGCCGAGAAGGCGGATCTGACGGGCTCCGGTCACAGCATCCGAATAGCCGACGGTCACGCTTGCCGAGTTCTCGAAACTTTCTGCAAGGTTGCAGCATGCCATCTTGCAGAGTCCTGCGGCCGATATCACTTCCGTACGGATGTCCTTGCCTTTCGAAAGATAGTTTCCTGATTGTCTTGACACGAAGACTGCGGCGTCAAGGCTGTCAGCCCTTTCGCCATATATTGATGTAGTATCGATCTCATGTCCATGACCATCAAGCACTTGTGCATTCAAGGACATGACGGCAGCCATCGCTGCCATAATGAACAATATTGTCTTTTTCATGATTTTGTCTGAATTACTGATTTATACTGGAACCATCATACGTCCCTGACGCACAAGAGCCATCCCGATGCTACTAGATCATCCTGACGCCACTAGATCATCCTGACGCCCTATGTCATCCTGAACGCAGTGAAGGATCCCTCTCAGATTCTCCAGACTCCGAAAACGGCCTGCATGTCGCAAGCCACCGGCACCCCGCTTCCGAGTTGCCATATATATGATTTTACAGAAAGATTCCCAGCGAAAAGATCTGTCCCTGCCGAATGAAGGACCGCACACGGACAATTCCCGCAAGCACATTCGTCATAATGACGATGGTCATCCTGGGATATGGTACCGGCAAGTTCCAATGAAAGGTAATCATTTGAACAGCAAGATTTTGAAGAGACTGAACATTCTGAATCGTGATGATGGCCGCAACAGCAGGATTCATGCTCCCCCGCACAGCATGACGCCTCATCACAGACATGTTCCGGATGGATGTCTTCGCAGGACATTCCTTCAAAGAAAGCCACGACAAAACTTCTACCGCTGCCGTTGCAAGTATGCATGTCGAATCCTATGATACCGACAAGGTACCATACGACCAGCAACGCCGCAAATATCTTTGTGCAAACTTTCTTCATCTCAACCTGCAAAGTTATAAAATTGTGCCAAGAACATAAAGCAATATTGGAAGAAAATTGAAATTTGTCAGGTTTTTGTAGTATCTTTGGAGTTTCCGCGTCTAAAAACAATATAAATATAATTTACCATGAAAGATTTTGTAAAGATGACGCTCGCGACCATAGCGGGCCTTTTCCTGTTCGGATTCGTTGCGATGTTCATGATGTTCGCAATGATCGGAGCCCTTGCAGCAGCCGGTGACACCCAGCCTGTCATTCCGCGCGAAGGTGTGCTTCAGATAAACATGTCTACCATGTCTCTCGCGGAACAGACCACTGAGGCTGATCCGTTTGCAAGCATATCCGGTGAGCAGGTGATCACTCCTGTGGGCATTTACAGTGCGATCAGAGCGGTGAACGCTGCGGCAGAAGACCCTGCTGTGAAGTTCATATATATGAAGCCTGACGGGGCTATGGGCGGCATAGCACAACTTGAGGAGTTCAGGACTGCCCTGATGAATTTCCGCAACAGCGGCAAGGCAATCGTATCATATATCGAGAACCCGAGCAATGCAAGTTACTATCTTGCTTCCGTTTCGGACAAGATATACATGACATCTTATGACGGAGGCATGAACATGTTCAGCGGACTTTCATCACAGATGATCTTCCTTAAAGATATCCTTGACAGGCTCGGAATCAACGTCCAGTTGATCAGACACGGCAAGTACAAGTCTGCCGGAGAGATGTACATCAGAAATTCGGCGAGCCCTGAAAACATGGAGCAGAATACTGAAATGATAGAGTCTGTCTGGAACAGTTGGGCTGAGAAGATCGCGGAATCACGCGGCATTTCGACTGAGGCCCTCAACGGAATGCTTGACAACCTCGAACTCAATTTCCCATCTGATTTCCTCGACAAAGGTCTTGTGGATGAACTGCTTACACGTGAGGAACTTCAGCAGAAACTATGCGACCTCTACTCTGCCGAGAAGTTTGAGGACATCAAGGCGATCCAACTTCCGGACTACGCCAAGGCAAAGGCGACAGTCAATCTCAAGGCAGATAAGAAGGTTGCAGTGATCTATGCAGAAGGCAACATCGTGGACGGAAGCGCAAAGCAGCAGGTTGCAGGTGACAGATTCGCCAAGATCATCTCTGACGTAAGGAAAGACTCAACTGTAAAGGCTGTTGTCCTTCGCGTCAACTCTCCTGGCGGAAGCGTTCTCGCTTCTGAAAAGATAAAGGCCGAAATCGACCTCATCAAGAAAAGAGGCATTCCTGTAATCGCTTCATATGGAGACTATGCGGCATCCGGAGGATATTGGATTTCAGCAAATTGCGACAAGATCTACTCGAATGCGACCACTCTTACCGGCTCCATCGGAGTATTCAGCATGATTCCTGACATCAGCGGGACCCTCAAGGACAAGATCCATGTCAACATCACACCTGTCAACTCGAACTCTCACGCCGACATGTACGGAATGATGAGGCCTCTCGACAAGAATGAACTTGACTATATGCAGGCATCTGTGGAGAAGATTTACGACGAATTTACAGCACTCGTTGCAGAAGGTCGCGACATGACAGTAGAAAACGTCGATGAAATCGCCCAGGGAAGAGTATGGTCAGGAGCAGAAGCCCTCGACATCAACCTCGTAGATGAGATCGGAACTATCGAAGACGCGATCATCGACGCTGCTTTCTCTATCGAAGGCGTGACTAGTCTTGATGACATCCAGATCGCAGAATATCCGAAACCTCTTACCGCATTGGAGACCATTCTCGAATCATTCGGCGGCACTGGTGAAAGCGTATTCGCAGGAACAGCCCTTGAAAACGTAGAGACTGCATTCAGGAACTGGAACGCTTCGGAAAGCGGCAAGGTATATGCCCGTATGCCTTACGAACTTGCTATCAGATAGCACAGGTGATCCGCAGGACGGACACTGTGGAAGAAGTGACGCGATATCTGTCATCTATGCGGACTCCGGCTACGGCCGCGACACGTCTCTGATTCTCACCTCCGTCTTCACGGATATCGGACAAGATAACGGCATTTTCCTTCTGGAAGGTATCATATTTAAGGTCAGTGAAAAGGTCACTGACCTTTTTCTTTCCCTTCATTCCGAATGGCACTAGCCAGTCTCCCGCCTTCCATCTGCGGATGACAAAAGGGAAGGAGAATTTATCAGCATCCATGATGACCACGCCCCGAGGCTGCTTCAAAGGCATATTCTCCGACCATGGAAGCAATTCGACTTCAATCACAGATGTGCCCAGGCGATATGTTCCGGAGGCGCTGATGGTTACAACCGGATTCCCGATCATGTCGGGAATGACAGCGTCATGGCCGTGGACAATGCCGTCATGGCCGGGGACAATGCCGTCATGGCCGTGGACAATGCCGTCATGGCCGGAGACAACGCCGTCATGGCCGGGGACATCGATGTCATGGCCGGCTCGACCGGCCATCTTCGGAAGAACCACAAGACTCTGACGCTCAGTACGGAGAACATATTCATCCGACTCGAAACGTTTGCCCGAAATGGTCCGGTCTGACATCAGCAGGTTCTCGAGGGATTCAAGGACCGAAGAATTGAATCCGTATGGTTCAAGGATATAATATAAGAGGTATCGCCATTGAGGGATTGCCAGAAGGCGTGGGATTGAGATTTCCGATGACGGGGCGACAATTACTTTCGGAAGTTGGGCGCGGCACCAGTCCTCGACTATCGAAGAGGCATCCGAAAGATAGGTCATCTCGCGGTTGAGGGTTCTGACAAATGACGGATTCATCCGTTCCAGAAGAGGGAAAACCTCATGACGGATGCTGTTGCGGCGGTACTCCACGGAAGAGTTGGTGCTGTCCTCACGGTACGGTACCTTCCAGGCGAAGGCATGGCCTTCAATCTGCTTGCGGGAGAAGGTCAGCATCGGACGGAGGACATAGAGAGATCCATGATAAGGCAGAGGAGACACCGGCCTCATGCCGGTAAGGCCCTTGATTCCAGCACCCCTGACCATATTAAGCACAAATGTCTCTGCATTGTCATCGGCATGATGAGCCACGACAACGGCAGCATAACCATGTTCCATGCACAATTCACCGAACCATCTGTACCTCAACTCCCTGGCCGCCATCTCGATACTGATGCCGTTCCCGGAAGCATAGCCGACAGTATCGAAGTCAACACGATGCAGATGAATGCCATGATCTACGGTCCATTGCGCCACGAGGGCCTCATCTCCATCGCTTTCTTCCCCACGCAGGTGGAAATTGCAATGAGCGACGGCAAAACTGTCCGGACCGAAGCATCGGAAATAAAGATCGGCAAGACACATCGAATCGATTCCTCCGCTAACCGCAAGAAGAACAGGGGCTGACCATTCATTGATCAGCCCCCTCATTTCTTTCATATTCTCAGCAAAAATCCTCTGCATCACTTTTTGCTTGCGATGGTGTATGTGAAACCGAATGCAAGAGATTCCTTGAACTGTACTCTCTGTTTTCCATTCGGATATTTTTCGATATCCTTGTCGTTCTTTATCAGCACCTTGTCATCATAGATGAGGTTGGTGGTGATTGTGAATGAGAAATATTTGGCAAGTTTCCAGTCAATTCTGTTATCCCAGTTCACACGGAGATTCTGAGGATGGTCAAGGTAGTTGGAGAAAAGCACTACCTGAGTGCTGTATGCGAAATTGTCGTTGATATTCACCTTGGCATCAACCTTGAGTTGGGCACCGAACTCGAAGCGTGCGCTTCTTAGTTGGGATCCGTCAGTCGGAACGCCTTCTGTCTTTCCTTCCCACTCCTTCTTCAATCCCATGCTGTACGCACTTCTGAAACGGACATCCTCGACAATCACGAAGCCTCCTGTGAGAGGGGCAAAGTTGATGGAGAGCCATTTGGTCGGGATGTAGTCGATACCGAGCGCGAGATTGGTATAGGCAGGAGACAGGATTCCGGAGAGAGGCTTGCGGGCATTCATCCATTCCTTGACCTGATCCTTGTGGGACATGTTCTCAAGTCCCTCTGTACCAGGCGTCTTATACTCATATCCAGGTGCGAACTGCGACTTGAAGTCATAGTTGGCCGAGAATGAGAAATGCTTCATGGCCGGAGTCTTGAAGCCCCATTTGCTTTCAAGATAGATTCGGTCCGAGTTCTTCTGGATGATAGGTTTCGAAGACGCATACATGAAGCCGTAATCAAGTTGAAGACGGTTGTTCCAGAACATGTCGTTCTTCTTGTAATTGGCGTTCGCGTCGATGAATGCCGCAAGAGAAACGGTATTGTCACCACCGGCAGCCCAATTGGTAAGACTTGTCTGGCCGAAAGACACATTGGTCTTCAACGAGGTATTCCAATATTTAGGTTTCTCTACCTTCTGCTTCACCTCCGGTGCCTCAGACATCACCTTGGCAGCCTCAGCCGCCGCCTTCTGAGCGTCATCAAGTTCCTGAGCAGCAAGTCCCTGACTCATACCGAAGCATAAAATCAGAGTTCCAAGAATACAACTAATTCTTTTCATAATCATTTATCAAGAGTCAATTTGCTATGGGCACAGCAATGCATATAGCGAATTGACAGTTATTATAATCGTTAGTATGAAATCGCAAAAAGCACTCTCTGGCTCGAAGGCTTGCCTGTGTAAATGCACTTGCCTTCCTCCACGCACACAGCGCTGTCCACAGGGATACACCTGATCGTAGCCTTGGTTTCTTCCTTGATCTTCTCTTCAGTCTCAGGAGTACCGTCCCAATGACAGAGAAGGAATCCGCCCTTGGTGATCTCTTCCTTGAACTCCTCCCAAGTATCCACCTTGCGGATGCTCTCGTCACGGAATTTAAGAGCCTTTGCATAGATATTGTCCTGAATCTCGTCAAGAAGGGCTGCAATCACCTCTGCAATACCCTCCTGCGGATGAGATGCCTTCTCGCATGTGTCACGGCGTGCAAGTTCGACCGTACCGTTCTCAAGGTCACGACCACCCATAGCCAGACGTACCGGAACACCTTTGAGTTCCCACTCAGCAAATTTGAATCCAGGGCGGAGAGTGTCACGGCTGTCGATCTTCACGGTGATACCCTTTGCCTCAAGTTCCTTCCTGAATGAATCCATCTTGTCGAGGATGGCATTGTTCACAGCCTCATCCTTTCCTGTGATAGGTACCATGACTACCTGGATAGGAGCAAGTTTCGGAGGAAGCACAAGACCGTTGTCATCTCCATGGGCCATGATGAGGGCACCCATAAGACGTGTAGAAACACCCCATGAAGTAGCCCATACATATTCCTGCTTTCCTTCCTTGTTGGTGAACTGCACGTCGAAAGCCTTCGCGAAGTTCTGGCCGAGGAAGTGCGATGTACCTGCCTGAAGAGCCTTTCCGTCCTGCATGAGGGCCTCGATCGTCATGGTGTCAAGTGCACCTGCGAAACGTTCGTTAGGACTCTTGTGGCCAACGACAACAGGCACACCCATATAATTACGTGCGAAATCTGCATATACATTCACCATCTTCATTGTTTCCTCTTCGGCCTCCTGACGTGTCGCATGAGCGGTATGTCCCTCCTGCCAAAGGAATTCGGCCGTACGGAGGAAGAGACGTGTACGCATTTCCCAACGCACGACATTAGCCCACTGGTTGCAAAGGATAGGAAGGTCTCTCCATGAAGTCACCCAGTTCTTGTAAGTGTTCCAGATGATGGTCTCGGAAGTAGGTCTTACGATAAGTTCCTCCTCCAATCTTGCAGATGGATCTACCACCACACCGTTTCCGTCAGGATCGGCCATGAGCCTGTGATGAGTCACCACAGCACATTCCTTTGCGAAGCCTTCCACATGTTCCGCCTCACGGCTGAGGAAAGACTTAGGAATGAAAAGAGGGAAATATGCGTTCTGATGTCCTGTTTCCTTGAACATCTTGTCGAGGACATCCTGCATCTTCTCCCAGATGGCATATCCGTACGGCTTGATTACCATACATCCTCTGACTGCAGAGCGCTCTGCCAAGTCTGCCTTTACTACAAGGTTGTCATACCACTGCGAGTAGTTATCTGACCTTTTGGTTACTTCTTTTGCCATTGTATTTTGTTTTTTATTGTTTTTATCCTTATAATTGTATTTGTTACAGAACGTTTGTTCAAGTTTCTGCATCTATATTAACGGTATGTTTATTGCATACTTGAACAAGTTGCGAAGATACGAAATAATTATAATATTTAACGAAGATAGACTATGAAAATAAGTTCTGCGCCAATATTTGCCGCCATACTCATGCTCGCATCATGCGGAACTGCCTCACAGTACGCTTCATCCGACAACGGACAGAGATTCCAGGACGGCATATATGCCTCAGCCCCTTCCGTGCAGGACAGGGAGCAGAAAGAGGAAAACGATAAGGAAATGCAGGATCTTGTAGCCAAGACCAAGACATCGGAAATTTACCTTTTCGGGGAAAAGAAGGATACGGTAATGATACCGGAGAACATGTCAGCCATGATCAGATACGACCAGAAACTCGGCGGCACGGTAGTGACTGTCGGAGAAAACCCGTACGACTGGAGATATGATCTGGAGAACAACTACGGATACTGGTATCCATACGGAAGTCCATGGCATTTCAGCGTGAACATATCACCTTGGTACTGGGGCCCTTCCTGGTCATACAGGCCATGGGGATACTACAATCCTTATTATTACGGAAGTTACTGGTACGACCCATGGTACTATGGAGGATGGTATGACCCTTGGTATTATGGCGGTTACTACGGAGGATATTACGCCGGCTTCTATGACCCATGGTATCACCCATACCACCACGGATGGTATGACCCATACTGGCACCACCATTATCACCCTGGCTACGGTCCGGGGCCGGGACACCACAATCCAGACCACAACAAGGACGTATGGTACGGTTCAAGGGCACAGACCGGTGCAGACCGAGTATACAGAGGCAATTCATCGATACGTGGAGGTGGCGGCAGCAGAAGCACCGTGAGCAGAAGCGCTTCACTCACAGGTTCTTCTTCAAGTTCAAGAGCCCAGGCCTCATCCGGCAGGACAACTGCAAGCCGCACCACAGCCGTAAGGACGACAGGCAGCGGATCTTCACCTGAGAGGGTATCCGGAAACAGGACAAGCGTAACAAGGACTTCTCCAGCCACAAGGCCTTCATCTCCTTCCGGAACGCGCACCACAAATGCAAGAAAACCTGCCATGTCAGCCGATATCCCTGGAAGAGGAACCGCAACGGCAGTACAGGGAACAGACAGATATAACATCAACCGCGGAACATCTACAACCGGAAGAAGTACATCTGCAACCGAAAGATCCTCATCAAGTTACGACAGAAGTTCATCTTCAGGCAGTTCATCAGGTTACAGCCGTAGCGTTCCTGCCGGCAGATCCGGATACGGCGGCTCAGGCGGAGGAAGCGTAAGCAGAAGCAGTTCATCAGGTGGTGGTGGCGGCGGCTACAGCAGAAGCGGTGGCAGCGGACGCAGATAAACAACGGACTTAAAACAAATGAAAATGAAAAAGACAATTCTTATCATATCAGGAATGCTTGCAGTGATGGCTGCTCACGCACAGACAGCCTATGATGCCCTTCGTTTCAGCGAGAACGATTACGAAGGCACTGCAAGGACAATGGCAATGGGAAACGCATTCACTGCTCTTGGAGGTGATCTCGGAAGCATATCCATCAATCCGGCCGGAAGTGCCGTGGCAAAGTATTCACAACTGACCTTGACACCGGCACTGTCGATATCATCTGCCACAGCACAGGGAGTCTCTCCATACTCTGACGGTTCACTTCCATATTTCGAGAGACAGATGAAGAGCGACATGACCAGGCTCGCAATGCCGAACTTCGGTCTTACATTCCACTGGGACACCCACAGGACATCCGGCCTCAAGAACATGACATTCGGATTCATCGTGAACCGCACCGCAAGTTGGAACAACGACACTTATGCAAGAGGAACCAATTCTTCGACATCGTTCATGGGACAACTTGCAGCCGAAGCCACCATGAACGGCTACCTGGTAGGTGACCTTTCAGCAAAGGATGCATACGATTTCATGCCGTGGAAGCCTGTAGTAGGATATATGAGCGGCATGATCTCTACATTCGGAGGTTATGACGACCAGTATGTAGGCGCAAGTGAGGTGATCTTTGACAACGGAGACATCATGGTCGGAGGACCGCTCGAACAGACATACGGAAGCAGGGAGACCGGCAGCAGATATGAATATCTTTTCAATGTAGCCGCCAACATTTCCGATTTCGTATACATCGGTGCCACACTCGGTCTCACTAGCCTTGACTATAATTATAACGATTATTTCGTAGAGCAGGCAATAGACCCTTCTGATTTTGACATCACCCTTGACAACAATGACAAGATGTATTTCAAGGAGATGACCTATAAATATTCATATTCTGCTGTCGGCAGCGGTGCATACGGAAAATTCGGTGTCATCGTGACTCCGGTTCCATGGTTCAGGGTCGGTGCAGCCATCCAGACCCCGACTGTCAACAACATTTCAGAATACTGGCAGGAGTCAGGAGAAACCTTATACAGCAATGCAAATTACAACTTATACGAAGCAAGTCCGGAAGGCAGATGGAGTTATCAACTTGTTTCTCCTTTCAGAGCCAATATCGGAGCAGCATTCACATTCGGCTCACGAGGACTCATAAGTGCGGATTACGAAGTCTGTGACTATGGCCAGATGAAATACATCAGCGACGGCTATTCTGACAGAGATTATTTCGAAGACATAAATGCAGACATCCGATCAAGAATGGGAGTTGTACAGGCGTTGAGACTAGGAGGTGAGTTCAAGCCAGTCCCTTCGGTTGCGGTCAGAGCAGGATACGGGGTCACCAATTCTGCACAAAGAAACGAATATGACAGTTATACTGACTCATATTATGAGATACCGGTAGAATTGACTCACAACGTAGCATTAGGCGTAGGATACAGCAGCAAGAAATCTTTCTTCGCAGACCTTGCCGTAAGAAGGACATTCGTCCAGAGGGAATTCGTCATGCCGTATGCAGACTATATCTTCAATGAGGACGGAAGCGTGAACGAAAACGCCTACGCTCCTGAAATCGGAATCGACAGAAGCCTTTGGAAGGTTCTGCTCACTCTCGGATGGAGATTCTAGGAGTTAAAGTCTTTTAAGATAAAGAATGCTGTCGGGACCTTCGTTGAACAGAAGATCCATTATGGACAGATCGGATTTGAAGCCGTATTTCGGGGCAAAGACCTGGAAATACGGCTTTTCCAGTCCCAGATCATGAAGGACAGTGTCCTTACGTTTAGGATGAATGACTTCACGGAGGTCCTGACATCCCTCAACTGCAGGGACACGAGAATATTCTTCCGTCAGACGTATATCTGTCTTGAGGCCAGTCTTTTCGACAAAGAACTTCAGTATGGACAGATTGAGGTCAAAGAGTTTTTCCGGTCTGCTGTCCATTATAGCGAAGAGTTCATCCTGATAATATTCAAAATATGCAGAGGTCCTGTATGCCGAGACAATCGCCCTCTGATGCTGCTGGAGCCAAGGTGTGGAATAATCCACCTTGATTTCCGATATCGGAAGTTTATGCGTGCCTCCCTCATGGACAACCGGGAAGTTCAAGGCCTGGACTCCGTCTGCGGCATAGATATGACACCGGTTGCGGTATGACTGCTTCTGATAGTTCTCGCAGGCCTCCACATAAACGACGGACGGTGACAGTTCTGCCGAACTGTCGCCGTCACGTCTATCTGTCAAGCCCTCCATCTCCTGAGCCATGGCGGCGAAATAGGAAACGGGCGGGAAATAAGCAGTTGAAAAAAGTTTGGACACCTTAGTCTATGTTGCCTTTCGCATCCGAGCCGGCACCACGGATGATACCGCGCTTGGATCCTCTGATGAACTCGATGATGGTATCCCTTTCTTCCGATTCAGGGAAGCCTGATTCAATCTTTGCAAGAGCATCAGAGAAATTGTTGCCGTTGCTGTAGATGATGTCGTACATATCCTTGATGTTACGGATCTGGTCAGAAGTGAATCCTCTTCTGCGAAGTCCCACAATGTTCACGCCCGCATATGAAAGCGGATCACGGCCGCAGAGCACATATGGCGGAACATCCTTGTTGATCTTGCAGCCGCCTCCGATGAAGGCATGCTTTCCGATCCTCGAGAATTGGTGAGCGACAGAACTTCCTCCGATAGTAGCCCAGTCGTCCACGTCAGTCTCACCTGCAATACCTACATAACTTACAAGGATACAGTTGTTTCCTACCGTACAGTCGTGAGCGACATGAGTGTAAGACATGAGAAGGACGTTGTTGCCGATCTTGGTCACTCCCCTTCCGCTGGCCTTGGTACCACGGTTGATGGTAGCACACTCGCGGATGTTCACATTGTCACCGATCTCGACGTAAGTCACTTCTCCGTCAAACTTTAGGTCCTGAGGGATTGCTCCGATAACCGCTCCAGGGAAAACTGTGCAGTTCTTTCCCATCTTCACGTAATTGAAAATGGTCGAATGAGGCAGAATCCTGCTGCCGTCACCGATTTCAACATGTTCCTCTATATATGCGTAAGGTCCTACCTCAACATTCTCTCCGAGTTTCGCATTCGGATGCACAGTCGCAAGTGGATGAATTTTTGCCATAATTATATAATCTTAAATATTTCTTATCAGCAGCGACGTCTACAGGCTCTGACGAACCGCCTTTGCCGCTGTCGTATTTATTCCATGTCCGGCCTTCTCCGCCGTAACCCTGGCCTTGAGGAATCCTCCGCAAAGTCTGAGGTCACCGATAAGGTCCAGAAGTTTATGTCTTGCACACTCGTTAGAGAAACGAAGGACGAGGTTGCTGAGATAACCGTCCTCACGTACCTTGAGTGCAGGAACATTGAAAAGAGTGCTCATACGCTCGACCTGCTCTTCGGTGACAGGATGCTCTACAATCACGATGGCATTGTCCACATCACCGCCCTTGACCAGATTGTTGTTGAAAAGGAACTCGATCTCATGGAAGAACACAAATGTCCTGCAGACACCGATTTCTTCCGCATACACTACAGACGGATCCCACTGAGCATGCTGAACTCCGAGAACCCTTGAGTTGAAGTCAATCTTTATGCCGTATGAAAATTCATCTGCCGGCTCGATACGCACAACTGATCCTTTCTCATCGTTCCTGATCTCGACAGTCTCTTTCAGTTCAATATATTTTCTAGGAGCATCCTGCTGCTCGAAGCCATCAGCCCAGATAGCGTCTATATAAGGTTTTGCACTTCCGTCAAGAATAGGGACCTCTACGTTGTCTATGTCTATTTCCGCATTGTCTACACCCATTCCGGTCAATGCCGAGAGCACATGCTCTATTGTAGATACTGAAACTTCTCCACATGATATGGTTGTACTTCTGGCAGTGTTAGAAACATTTTCCGCCAGAGCGTCTACATAAGCACTCTCACCTAAATCCGTTCTTCTGAATCTTATACCTGTATCAACGGCTGCAGGCTTTATCACCATCTTTGCCACTCTTCCTGTATGAAGTCCCTTTCCCTCAAATGAGTAGCATTTCTTTAATGTCTGTTGCAGTTGCATCTCTTTTTCAATTCCTTTTTCATACGCGGTCGCTCCATCACGGAGAGCCGGTTCAGTTTTAGCCCGCAAAGATAGTGATTATTTTTGTATATTCCTATTTACCAGACCTTTTAAAGACAGCATAACTGCGAAGGAACTGTTTCAGAGGGAAAGCAGGAGATCCCATAAGGACCTGTCCCTCCTCCTTTATCGTTCCCATGACACCTGACTGGGCACCGATAGTGGTATTGTCCGCTATGGTTATATGACCTGCTACACCGACCTGACCTGCAAAGATGCAATGGCGTCCGATCTTGGTCGAGCCGGCGATGCCTGTCATCGAGGCCATTACGGTATCAGGGCCGACCTCGACATTATGCGCTATCATACACAGGTCATCGATCTTGGCACCTTTCCTTATGACGGTAGAACCCATCTGCGACTTGTCAACACATGCATTCGCACCGATCTCCACATCATCTTCTATCACCACGTTGCCGGTATGCTCGATCTTCTTCCATGTTCCGTCCTCAAGCGGAGCGAATCCGAATCCGTCCGCACCTATCACAGCATTCGCATGAATGATCACATTATTGCCGATCTCCATGCCGGGATAGATCCTCGCGCCAGGATAAATGATGCAGTGCGATCCGATCTTGACGTCGTCACCGATATAGACATGCTCATATATCTTGGTATAGTCGCCGATCCGTGCATTCTTTCCGACATATGCAAAATCGCCCACATAGACCTTACGGCCTATCTTCGAACTCCATCTGACACGGCTGCGGCAGCCTCTGTACCGTCTGTACGAGCGTTTCCTGGCTGTAACATAATCGAGAAGGGACGCCACGGCAGCATAGGCATCATCAACACGGACCATGGTCGCCGAAACCGGTTCCTTAGGCTCGAAAGTCTTGTTTACGATAATGATGTCAGCCTTGCAGGTGTAGACATACTGTTCATATTTAGGATTGGCGAAGAAACAGATCGTTCCGGGCTTTCCGCTTTCTATACGGGCGAATGAAGTCACCACGGCTTCAGGATTGCCGTCAACCGTTCCACCCAGGATTCCGGCGATCTCTTTTGCTTTGAATTCCATGATATTGCAGGTCAATAATTTTGTTTATTCTGAATTTATTCGTACATTTGCGTCGTGAGAATGATTCAGGGGGCAGGCATGCCCCCTTATTTTATGCATTTACAGTAAACAAATGAACGTAAAAGACATCATAGATGCCATCGACGGCGAAATAGTTGCACGCGGATGCTTCATAGTTGACGTCTCAGTCAGCAAAGATAACGATATTGTCTTAACTATCGAGTCAGAAAACGGAAAAATTGAACTTGACGACTGCGTTTCGCTCAGCAGATTCTTTGAAACGAAGTTTGACAGAGAGGTGGAAGACTATTCCCTTACAGTGAGTTCAGCCGGTCTCGATCAGCCTTTCAAGGTGCTCAGACAGTATCTTAAGGCCATCGGCACCAAGGTGGAAGTATCTTTCAAGGGCGGCAAGAAGATGGTAGCCCTTCTTGAGGCTGCCGATGAGGAAAGCATAACTCTCAAATACTCAGTGAAGGAGGCGGTGGAAGGAAAGAAGAAGAAGGAACTTGTCGAGCATGTGGACCGCTTCACCATGGACCAGGTGAACACCGTAAAGCCATTCATCGAATTTTAGATGGCCGCGTAGTCCTTCGGGACCCTTGCGATTACAGACAGAAAACAATAAAATACAAATGATATAATGGAAAAGATAGAACTTAAAGACGCTTTTGCAGAGTTCAAGAACCAGAAGAACATCGACAGGCCTACAATGATGGGTGTGCTCGAGGACGTGTTCAGGACTCAGATCACAAAGACTTACGGATCGGCAGACAACTTTGACATCATCATCAACATCGACAAGGGTGACTGCGAGATCTATTGGAACAGAGAGGTCGTTGAAGAGGTCGAGGACCCTAACACACAGATCGCCCTTTCCGAACTCGAGGACGATGACTACGAACTCGGAGAGACCTTCGCGAAGAAGATCGAACTCAAGGATTTCGGCCGTCGAGGCATCCTCAACATCCGTCAGAACCTTCAGGGCCGCATCATGGACATCGAGAAGGCAAACCTTTACAACAAGTATGTAAGAAAGATCGGCGAGATCTTCACAGGAGAGGTTTACCAGACATGGGCTAAGGAAGTACTTATCCTTGACGAGGACGGAAACGAACTCCGCCTTCCTAAGTCAGAACAGATTCCTGGCGAGCACTTCAAGAAGAACGATACCGTACGTGCGATCATCAAGAGCGTGGAGATGAAGAACAACACCACTCCATACATCGTTCTTTCACGTACCACACCTGAATTCCTTGAAAAACTCTTCGAGCAGGAAGTACCTGAGATCCTCGACGGCCTCATCACAGTGAAGAAGGTCGTACGCATCCCTGGTGAGCGTGCCAAGGTTGCAGTGGAGTCTTATGACGAGAGAATCGACCCTATCGGAGCATGTATCGGAGTCAAGGGTTCACGTATCATCGGCATCGTCCGTGAACTCCGCAACGAGAACATCGACGTACTCCAGTGGACAAACAACACCCAACTTCTCATCCAGAGAGCGCTCAACCCTGCAAAGATCTCATCTATCATCCTCGGTGGCGAAGATGACAAGATCAAGGTATACATGCTTCCTGACGAGGTCAAGAAGGGTATCGGAAAGGGCGGATGCAACATCAGGCTCGCCGGCATGCTCGTAGGAAAGGAAATCGAAGTATGGAGAGAACTTCCTAAGGATGACATCGAAGACGAGGAAGACGTTCTTCTCAGCGAATTTGATGACGTCATCGACGTATGGATCATCGAGAGACTCCAGAGCATCGGATGCGACACAGCAAAGAGCGTACTTGCACTTTCCGCAGCGGACATCGCCAAGAGGGCTGACCTCGAGGATGAGACGGTAGAGGAGATTTTCGACATCCTCCGTGCGGAATTTGAAGACGAAGAGTAGAAATTTATAAAGGGGTAATATAATGGCAGAAATCAGACTAAGTAAACTTACAAAGCAATTCAGCATCGGACTTGCCAGACTCGTTGATTTCCTCAACGAGAAGGGAGCCAATGTGGAGATGAATCCGAATGCCAAGGTATCGGACGAATATCTCCCGGCTATCGAGGCGAAGTTCGGTGAAGACCTTAAACTTAAGAAGGACTCGGAAAAGGTTACCATAAAACTCAAGGAAATCATCGAGATGGGATCGAAGAAGAAGGACAAGGCCGAAGAGGAAGATGTACCGGAAAGAGAAGTGGTGATCAAGAGCAACGTCCTTAACACAGAACTTCCTAAGGCCCAGGTAGAAGAGAAGCCTGCAGAACCGAAGCAGGAGCCTGTAAAGGAAGAGCCTGTCCAGCAGGAAGGTGGCCTTAAGATCGTGGACAAGATCGACCTCTCGCAGTTCGACAAGAAGAAGCCTCAGGTAAAGGAGGAACAACCTGAAACAGTGGAGACTGTTCCAGCAGAACCGGAAACTGCTCCAGCAGAGCCAGAACCCGCCCAGACCCCAGCGGAAAGCCCTGTTGAAGAAATACCGGAGGTTCCGGCAGAAGAGCCTGAAGTTGAAGAGAAGCCGCAGCCACGCGAGGTCAAGATCGAAGTGGAGCGTCTCGCAGGACCTAAGGTAGTGGACAAGATCGACCTCTCGCAGTTCGACAAGAAGAAGAAAAAGAAGAAGAGAGAGAGAATAGGCAAAGAAGGCAGCCAGAAGGTTGATGTCACCAAGGTAGAGGCCGACAACAAGGTCAAGAAGGACAAGAACAAGGGCGGCCAGGGTCAGCAGCAGAACAACGGCCAGAAGCAGCAGCGTCCTGGCGACCAGCAGCAGGGCAAGAACAACAAGAAGAACCGTCGCGACCGTGGCGGAGACAAGTTCAAGCCTATGACTGAGGCCGAGCAGGAAGAAATGCAGAAGGAGATCCAGAAGCAGATCAAGGAGACATATGCCCGCATGAACGAGAACAAGAAGGGCAACTTCGGAGCAAAGCACAGAAAGGAGAAGAGAGAACTTGCATCACAGAGGATGCAGGAAGAGATGGAGATGCAGGAACTCGAGCAGAAGGTTCTCAAGGTGACCGAGTTCGTGACTGTAAACGACCTCGCGACCCTCATGAACAACACTCCTGTAACCAAGGTCATCGGAGCCTGCATGAGTCTCGGAATGATGGTGTCGATCAACCAGCGTCTCGACGCGGAGACTCTTGTGCTCGTTGCCGAAGAGTTCGGATATGAAGTGGAATTCGTGACCGCAAATCTTACTGACGCTATCGCACAGGGTGAGGCTGAGGATACCGAAGAGGATCTTCTTCCACGTCCACCGGTGATCACTGTCATGGGACACGTTGACCACGGTAAGACTTCCCTCCTCGACTACATACGTAAGGCTAACGTGATTGCAGGTGAGGCCGGCGGTATCACACAGCATATCGGTGCATACAACGTAAAACTTCCTGATGGACAGAGAATTACATTCCTCGATACACCTGGTCATGAGGCGTTTACCGCGATGCGTGCCCGTGGTGCGAAGATGACTGACGTCGCTATCATCATCATTGCTGCCGACGACTGCATCATGCCTCAGACCGTTGAGGCCATCAACCATGCACAGGCTGCAGGCGTACCTATGATCTTCGCGATCAACAAGATCGACAAGCCTGGTGCAAATCCTGACAAGATCCGAGAGCAACTTTCCAACATGAACATCCTCGTAGAAGACTGGGGAGGAAAGTATCAGTGCCAGGAGATCTCTGCAAAGAAGGGTATCAACGTTGACCTCCTTCTTGAGAAGGTACTCCTCGAGGCTGAGATGCTCGAACTCAAGGCAAATCCAAACAAGAGGGCTACCGGAGCGGTGATCGAGTCTTCTCTTGACAAGGGACGCGGATATCTCGCAACCATCCTCGTACAGAACGGTACGATGAAGGTAGGTGACGTAATGCTTTCAGGATGCTTCACAGGACGTGTAAAAGCCATGTTCAACGAGCGTGGACAGAAGGTGGAAGAAGCAGGTCCGTCAACTCCTGTATCTGTTCTCGGTCTCAACGGAGCACCAACTGCAGGTGAGACATTCAACATCATGGCTGATGAGAAGGAGGCCAAGGATATTGCAAACAAGCGTGAGCAACTCATACGAATCCAGGGCATCAAGACCCAGAAGCATATGACTCTCGAAGAGATCGGACGTCGTATCGCAATCGGTAACTTCAAGGAACTCAACGTCATCGTCAAGGGAGACGTGGACGGTTCTATCGAGGCGCTTTCGGATTCGATCATCAAACTCTCTACAGAGGAGGTTCGCGTGAACGTGATCCACAAGGCGGTGGGTGCGATTTCCGAGTCGGATATCCTTCTTGCTGCAGCATCGGACGCGATCATCATCGGTTTCCAGGTTCGTCCTATGCCTTCTGCAAGAAAACTTGCGGAGAAAGAGGAAATCGAAATACGTCTCTACTCTGTCATCTACGACTGTATCAACGAACTCAAGAGCGGTATCGAGGGTATGCTCGAGCCTGAGCAGAAAGAGGTTGTCACTGCGACTGCGGAGGTTCAGGAGACATTCAAGATTTCGAAGGTGGGTACGATTGCAGGATGTATCGTACGCGAAGGAAAACTCCAGAGGACTGCGAAGGTGCGCGTGATCCGCGACGGTATCGTGATCTACACCGGAGAACTCGGATCTCTCAAGAGATTCAAGGACGATGTCAAGGAAGTGGCTATGGGTCAGGACTGCGGTCTCAACATCCAGGGTTACAATGACATCAAGATCGGTGACGTTGTGGAGGCTTACACAATCGAAGAGATCAAGAGGACACTTTAACAAGTGTCTTCATATATCAAAAAAGGACGGCTTTCAGTGAAAGCCGTCCTTTTTTGATGTTCATCAGTCACGCGAACCGCCAGAAGCAAAGAGTTCGTCCGGCACGTCGACAACATGAGGTTCGAAATAGTTGCCTGCTGCATCCCTGTAGACCACATACACCTTATCGAGATCATCCTTTGTGATTGCGTCCGGCATACGGAATTCAACAGGGCCGTCTGTACTATAATAAATCATAGTAGTACAATCCACAGTCACCCCATTGATAACTTTCTGTACCACATCCGGTTCAGCATTTTCGCATTCTTTTTCATGTGCTTCCCTGCTAGCCCATATCACGCCATAGCCATGAGCAGGATAGCCGTGATAATATGAATAGAATTCATGTCCGTAAGGATAGCCGTGATCAATCCAAGCCTGCTCATCCACGACTTTATCCGCATCCCTCTTGTGATCCGCAAACTCGAGAATCTTGATGATTCTGTCCTCAATCGGTATTACCGCATCCGGATTGCCATCATTGAGATAGGCCTCGGTTCCACAAAGGACATATGCTGTAAGACCTTCAGGAATACTTATATTAAACGCATAACTTCCGGACATCATACCGGTTGACGGATAACATCTTTCTTCAATCCAGTCAATTGTAGGGGCAAAGGATGCCCATGACGGGTCAGATGAGTATACCACATCTCCAAGGTCGACTGCTCTGGTGGTAAAGATCAGGACTGTCGCTTCCGAATATACTCCCTCAGCATCCTTTGCCATCACCACGACAACGTATTCTGTTTCAAGCGCAAGGTCTGTCATAGTGATTACGCCATCAGCAAGAGGATATTTCCTCATTGCAGTGATGAGTTTTGCGTTGTTCGGATTAGCAAGCATGTAATCCTGAGCCTTCTCCTTGCTTCCGCCAAGATTAGATGAACTCTTCCAGAATGTATCGGTAGTCTTTCCTACCCAATAAAGGTATCCTTCCGCATTTCCTCCGGTAACATCAACACTTACAGCGACATCATAAGGATTATTGCGTATTACCTTCAGGTCCACTGTCATATCATTGAAACTTGACTCGACTGTAGTGTACTCGCCGGTATATACTTCACCGTATTTTCCTTCTCCGTCTACAGCAACCGCAAAAAGATATACAGTCTCCAGAGGGTCGAGCACAAGAGCGTCTGAAACAGCCTCTGCAGATTCACCGTTCACACAGATACCGTTTGCAAGAAGATATGCAGACTTTGCAGCATCATCCGGATAACGTCCGGCATTGCTGTACTTCACATAAGAATAGAATACCATCTCAGCGCCTTCAGCTGTAAGAGGAACGGTAACCTTTGAACTTGTAATCTCGGCAGTACCTGCTTCTACCTTCACTGCACTTCCGCTTTCAAGACCGCTTGTAGAGAACTCACGGAAAATCACGTCAGCCTCCGTATATGTCTTGCCTTCCTCAGCGACTGCGAACCATACGAGATAGTCTGTATTCATTTCTGGTTCAGCCTCGACATATCCGAATCCGAATGCAGATCCCATATATGAATAAGGCTCGACGATAGGCTCATAGAAGTTGTTGTTGATATAAAGGAGTACATCATCCTTCGCATACTCGTTCATATACATGACGCCGGCATAATATGACTTTACACCCTGGCTGTCAAACTCAACGGTTGCATCACGGAATGTAGGGTCAGAGACTTCGAGAGTGACTTCTGTGTATGAGAAATCCTTGTGTACGAATGTGCCTTCGGCCACATAATAATATGCATCGACATTTGACGAGAAATAAAGTGCCGGAGCAGCCCAGAACACATATGTCTCACCTGGAATCAGTTCCTCTCCGTAAATATCTTCAAGAGGCATCTCCAAGTCAAAGTCTGCCACACCGTATCCTGCAGGATACTCATAGGCAAGAAGAAGTTCATTTGCAACAGGAAGCAGAGTTTCCTCATTGAAATCGTCTGCAAGACATACTCCATAGACAAACTTCTGAAGACCAGTATACATCTTGGTGACAGCCTTTCCTTCAATGATACCGAAATCACGGAACGGATCGGCAGACACATAAAGTTTCGAAACAGAAGCCTTACCGCCTTCAAGGACTGAAACCACCTTGAGTTCACCCTCTGAAGCGGCACCAGCCTTCACTGCTTCAAGTGTCGGAGCGGTAATCTGGAAATATGTTTCCATAAGGATATCGTCTGCAACTTCCTTCACTCTCCAGCCGTCCGGAATCTGAAGCACATAGTCCACTACACCGTTCTTCTGGACAGTCACCTTCTCGGTAGTACCGTATGCGATGAAGAAATCTTCAACAGGAACATAGTCCCACATCCTCTGGATGACGAATGTAAGTCCCTGATAACCGTCAACAGTAACAGTGAAAGTCATGCCCTCACCGAATGTGAATGTGACTGCTCTGACCTCACCTGTAAGTTCATCCATGTGGAGTTCGTAATCCGAGAACACTGAATTACCAGAACTGAGAGGATATTCCTGCTCACCGATGACAAGGAAACTTTCTCCATCTTTTACGACAACCTGAGGAGTAGCAGTTTCAACAGGAATACGTTCCCCTTTCTCATTAAGGAGAAGTTGAGGGTCACCGTTTTCATCATAATAAGCCCAATAATTCACCCCGCCGAGAGTGATATAAGTCACAACTGTCTTGAGTTGCTCCTGCTTAGGATAAATAGTGAAATCAACGCCTGTCGAAAGTTCGATGCCGTATGAACCGTCATCCTTAGGGTTGACTTTTGCGATGGTGATCTTGCCGTTGATCAGATCTTCAAGGGCTGCGAGTTCCTGATTGAGTCTGAGTTCCAGTTCGTTAAGCCTGTTCTCCAGATTTGTGACCTTGTCTTTAAGATCATTGATGTCATCCATACATGACACCGCGAGCGGCAGTGCAACGGCTGATGCCAGAAGCACTTTGCCTAATTTGGCCATGAGATTAAAAGTTTTCATAAAAAATATTAGGATTATTGTTTTTCAACCGGGCGTATGAGATTACCGCTGCGTCCGCAGACAGGCTCATATGGAGTGCATCCGACAGGCACAAGCACTTCGTGCGATGATTTTACTGTCGCATTGGTGTTCCAACGTTTCTTGCCTGTAATGTCGCAGTAAGCCCATTGGAGAGCAATATTGAAATCGAGGTTGCTCCAATCTGCGAAAGAATAAGGGAAAGCATTGTCGGCATCATCATTAGAGTTGGTGTTATCGTTGTTCACCCATTCGTCAGGCTCAATGCCGTCATGATAATCACCCCAGTCCTTTGCATTGCGGACATAGAACGTGATAGGAGAAAACTGGAACTTCCTGCTCCTGTAGGTAGTCTCCGACACGGTCATTCCCACATTCTTACCTTCTGTCCTGCAGCCATAAAGTTTCACAGGGAAATCGATTCCGCGAAGCGAACTGATGACCAGTTCAGATGCTGAGGCGGTATTGTATGAGCATATGAGATAGAGTCTGTCAAGACCTAGGTAGGTCGGCTTTCCAAGATTGTCGGTGTCATTGTCATAGCCGTAATCGAAAGTCCAGTTCTCTGTGGCTCCGTTGTTATATACGACCTTGGTGAAGGTCTTGCTTCCGTTTGCAGCACCGGCGATACATCCGGAAAGCCAGCGGCTCTGAGCGACGGCTCCACCCGGATTGAAACGAAGGTCAAGAATGAGGTCTGTAATTCCCTCCTCGACGAATTCTTCTATCGTCGCCTCAAGAAACTCCTGCGAATAAAGGTCGAATGACTCATATACGAGATAACCTATCTTTGTTGCAGAATTGTCAGGATCGGTGAGGATCGATGCATGAAGGACAGGGTTGTAGGTGTGTACGCCAGATGCTACTGATGAAGCCTCATATGCATTGTGGTCGTAACCGCCTTTTCCGTTCGGTTCATACCTGAGGAACTTGAAGGAATATGTTCCTGATGGATTTGCATAGAGAGAACTCATATATGACTGATAATTAGCCGTAGTGAGCGTGGTTCCGTTCACTTCATAAATAAGGTCACCTCTCTGCATGCCGGCAGACTCGGCAGGAGATCCATGACGCACGAAAGACGGTGCGATGCCCATGAACTGCGATCCCTGAGCAAGAGCAGTGGAAATGAACGGACCGAATCCGAGTCCTGCTACATTGCTGGCCTTTGTGCCGGGATCGATCTCAACTATATTGGTATAAATGAACCTGTCGCCGGCATTTGCCTGCGAAGCCCTGTAATAGCCTCCGTCCTCGACATTGACATCACCCAAAGAAAGGAGATGTGCGGGAAGAAAGTCCACGTAATTCATATCCAGGTCCACCTCGATGGAATTGTATGCGTCTGCGAAAAGATAATCCTCCTTAAGGATTTCATGCATATATGTGTTGAGAGCCTTGTTCATCTCCGCTTCCACACTGCTGCCGGAAAGGCTCTGTACAATAGTGGCTATGCATGAAGGCTGGAAGCCCTCGACAGCCACCCAGAGTTCCGCAGTCCTCTCATCGGGAGTCGTATTCTCGTCGAAAGTGATTCTGACAACGCCTGTACCGGCTTTGCCGCTGGAAGTATTCTTCGAAATATATGCCCAATCATCTTCTCCATTCTTCAGTTCAAGACTGGCTGTCCATGCAGCCGAGGCCTTGAAGGTCACGGACACAGTGGCACCTCTGAAAGACACATTCTTCTCGGCATTCGGGTTGACTACCTCCGTAACGCCTGAATCCACCTTGTCGTCCGGCTGACACGCACACATGCAAAAGACGGTGCAAAGCACAGCAATGACAAGAATTGCAATTGTTTTTATTTTCATTCTTCCGGTTATTTAATCAGCATAACTTTCAAATATACGACATTTATTTCAATCAGCAGCAGAAGAGGGTGCATTTTATAAAAAAAAGAACGGCATTGCCAGTGCAATGCCGTTCAATTGTATCAACTTATATTCATTACATGCCTATGCCATACTCATTTGGTACGATAGTAATAGTCTCTGTAACGAGTGTACAATAAGTATCTTCACCTATAAGTCCTGAAGTAAGGAAAGTACAACTTGTCTCTGTAAGATCTGTATAAGTGAATGATGTAGCCTGTTCTATACCTGTAAATGGATCTACAGCAATAACATCTACTGTTCCAGAAGTTGCATCTGTCGGAGTCACAGTATACTGGAAATTGTTATATGACATGTACTGGCCAGCCAATGTCTCATCATCATATGCTGCTGCAAGATCATATGCGATATGAAGGACTCCCTCTTCTGTAGTACCGAAATCCCATACTGCCGGAACACCAAAGCCTACCCAATCAAATACCCAGATCTTTCCGTCAGGAGTTGCAGTCTCTTCCTCACCAAGGCCGAGGTCTGCATCAAGGTTAGCCTTGAGAGCAGCGAGTTCTTCTGAGAGGTCAACCTCCTTGTAATAATAGTTTCCGTCAGCGTCAGTCCATGAAACCATGAGGATCACCTCAGGAATAGGATCTGAATTAGAATGACTGAAGAATCTTACGCTTGAAGTCGATGCAACAGGCTCTGTATCAAGTTGTGAATAATAAGTTCCACCCCATGAATCCTGCCAGAGACCTGAAGCCCTGCCAGCAGCATCAGCAGGAACATTGCCATAAGCCAGAAGATCCACGAAAAGGGTCTTCACCTGAGTACCCTCTGCAGGAGTAACGGTATAATTCAGATTGTAATGGTAGCGATAGCCCATATCCCATGCAGTCTGGTCTTCCCAATAGTAGCAGATTCCGTCAGCCTCACCGATAGTTGTAGGCATATGAACCTCAACTGCAGGCTCACCTACGAATGCAGAAGGATCAGAAATGACATTTTGAATGCTGAACATGTTGTCATACTTGAGTACGACAGCCTCAGTCATAGGAGCACCGTTTGCATCGCAAGCGATGATTGCCAATACATATGAGTTACCATACTTGTGGTCAGCGAGCAGATACTTGCCGTCTGTAAGGTCTGCTGGAGTGAATTCCTTAGACTCGTCACCTAAGAAGAGGTTGTCAGCGATTGCAGCAGCATCCATACCGTCGAACGGATCCCAGTAGTTAGTGACCTCAGTTCTGTAGAGATACTTCGAAACTTCCTCAGATGGAGTAAGAGTAAGTTCGAGAGTATTGGTATTTGCAAGAACACCATTCTGGAGGTTAGAAGTAACTTCAAGAGTCATTGCGCTGTACTCGAGAGTCTCGGCCTTGAGGTCAACCTTTGCAAGGTTACCATACTTGCCGTCCTCGTCAACAAAGAAAGCAACGAAATGAGCACCTTCACCAGGATTAACCTTCTCAACGAGATATGCAGGGAAACCGTCTGTATAATCATCCGGTGTCATTCCGTATTCCTCAAGAAGTTTAGTCACGATAAGAGCGTCATCTGAACCGTAAACAGCCCATTCATCATCACTCATGAATGTATAATAGAATGAAGTCCATCCCTCAGTGAATGAAGGAGTAAGAGCCACACCAAGTTCTGTGTACTTATCAAGAACGATAAGTTGCTCATGATACTGCCAGTCATCGTAACTGAATACCATACCCATGTATTCCTTTACCTGCTCGGCAGTTGCATCGATGACACCGCCTGGGAGAAGATTTGCAGTCTTGAATTTAGCGACTACAACATCATCTGCAGTATAAAGTTCTGCAGGACGTCCGTCAACAGGGAGAACAAAAACATATACGTCTGTGTTTGGAGCATAGTTTCCTGTCATAGAGAAACTTGTACCTGCTGCAATGTCGAGGGCAGAACCAGTATAGTTCTCGGTGTAAAGTTTGCCATAATATGAGCCGGATGCCATAGCCATAGCCATCTGCTCCCTCTGGAAGTATACGTCCTCCTCTGCACAATAGTTCTGAGGCATTGCCACAGCCACATATGAATCTGCGCCTGAAACCTCTACATTGATTTCAATGTTATATGCTGTTCTTTCAGCCTCATTCTCGGTGATCTTGACATCAGTAAGAGCATAGTACTTAAGCATTACATCCTCCATAGAATAACTGAGGACATTATTGTTCTCCATAAGAGCCCAAACAACATATTCTGTTCCAAGCACTGGCTCTGAACCAAGAAGTTCAGCAATATTTGCAGTCACAGATGGCTCGCCATTGCTGTTCAGATAATTGTCATAAATACTCCAGTCACCGCTGTTGAGACCTTTGATGATAGGCTCAAGATCAGCCTCAAGAGTCTCCTTGGTCGAAATACCATAGAAGAATGTACTGAACCAATATGCATCACCGACGATTTCAAAGTACGCATTTCCGCCATATGCATTGACAACAAGTGGATACTGAGAAACCTCAACGGCGATCTTGCCGACGATGCACTTGCCGTCAGTGCCACAAGCGTGAACCTTTACAAAACCTGAAGCAGAAGCAGGGCCAGGGATAGGATTCCAGTTGTCATCATAACCTACTGGTTCTGTATCCTCATAACTAGGAGCAGTGATCTCGATCTGACCGTCTGAGTTCACCTCTGCCCACCAGCCCTTAGGAGCAGCCATTACAGTTACATCGGTAACGCCTGAAGTCTTTACAGCAACCTTCTGAGTACCCTCCGACTGGAAGTAAACCTTACCTGAACGGATCTCGAAACTGAGCGGCTCTGCGATATCCACTGTGAAAGAGTAGTCACCAAGATAGAATGTAGCGGTCTTGTCAGTGTAAGTTACGTTTGTGATGATAGGTGCAGCAGCATCCTCAGGGATAGTTGCAACCCTCACCCAGTTCTTACCACCGTCAAGAGTGTAATAAATCACATTCTCCTCGAACTTGAACTCGATGTCTGTGTGAGTTACAGGGATACCGATTGAAGTTGCCTTTCCGGCAGCATCCACTGTTGCCCAATACTGAACTCCGCCATCCTCAACGATTGTAAGGATCGGATTGGTGTTCCTGTCAGCAGGCTCAACTTCAAAAGTGTCGCCGTCTGTAAGAGTGATGACGATCTTTCCGTCTGCATTTGTCTCAACAGAAGCGACCTGGATCTTGGCCTCGATTGCCGCATCAGCCTCCTGGAAGAGTCTCTGGATCTTTCCAAGTTCTGAGTTGAGTTTTGTCTCCAGAGCCT
This sequence comes from Candidatus Cryptobacteroides sp., assembly GCA_045539115.1. Lineage (GTDB taxonomy): Bacteria > Bacteroidota > Bacteroidia > Bacteroidales > UBA932 > Cryptobacteroides. The sequence goes on from JAZQES010000005.1 coordinate 41,974, forward strand.
CTACGCGAGCCTTGAGATCCTCAAGACCCTGATTGAGATCGCTGATCTCATTCCTGAGTTCCAGATCATCATAACATGAAGACGCTGCAAAAAGTGTCATGACACCTACGCAGAAAGCACCAAGGCTTTTCATAAATTGTCTTTTCATAATTAGAAGATTTAGTTAATAAAATATGTAATGGTATTTAGTTGATTCCGAAAATCTCTTCAAGAGTCTGTGCCTGGCCGTCCTTGCAGATGAGATGGAACAACTGGTAGACCTCCGCTCCTGTCTCATCCTTTCCTACGGCAAGACATGCGGCAATCACAGTGCCGTCACCCTGCCACTCCTGGCTTGTGTCGCTCTCTGTCTCCATACCGAGTTCATTCACCCAGTCATAGATTCCCTGACGCCATGTCTCATAATCGATGCCTGACTCCGCGACATTGTTCATAGCCGACTGAGTAAGACCAGGAATATAATTAGCAAGATCTGCAGCCTTGTCGGCATAGCAATACTTCATCTTTGCGACATCATGGTCGATTGTATAGAGAACTGTCCAGTCGTTAGGATAATTGTCTGATGGTTCGAGGGACATGTTTACAGTAGGATCATCACCGACCTGGATCGCGTTTGTACTGATCTTTCCGAACTGCATTTCGCTGATGTTTCCGTCAAAGTCTTCCGCACAAAGGAAAATAGTGTATTCTGTGCCAGGAGTCATTCCGGTGAAAGTGAGGCCGTCACGTCCGCTTTCCACTCTCTGCCATGCGTTAACGAGCAGATTGCTTGACTCCATCGAACCTGTACCAGATGAAGAAGGAGTGAAGATGAAGTTCACCCAGTCTTTCCACGAACTGTTCTCGTCAAGACCAGGATTGTTGTCAGCAGTCATATACTGGAGATATATGACAGAAACCGTATTCGGATCATACTCGACATCAACCTTGAACTGGGTTCTTCCCGGCTTGCTCAATGTAAGTTTGAGGTCCTTCACGTTGCAGTTTGCAGGAGAATCGAGGTTTCTCGTGTCAAGGGTGAAAGGATCGGAGAATCTGAGTTCGGAAGGGGTTCCATATGCATTCCTTCCTACATAGCCCACACAATAGGCTTCTCCTGGCATAAGGCCTCCGAATCCTGCCAATGTCACAGTACCTGCAGAACCTGACGGGATCTGTTCGTCCTCGTCGAAACTGAAGTTAGGATTGTGGCATCCGTATCCCTGCTCAAGGAGGTCGATCGCTTCAAGTTTGCGCTCGATATCAGATGAATTCTTAAGGCGCTCGGCAGCATCCTGAGAATAGAAACGATAGAAGATGGTGTTGCAGTTAGCCTGCATGATCGCATCGAATTCGAAATATGCGGCTGCGGTCCTGTCGCTCTTCACCTTCACCTCCACATCGGCTCCATCAGCATTTGCAGGAATTTCCTTGAGGTGGAAATCACGACGGATGTATGTGGATGCAGGAGTCATGTTCTCATCACAGCAGACCGCCACGGTACAACTCATGAGCGAAGCATCTGCTGCCTGACCGAAGTCATAGTTATAGATAAGTGCATCAGGGTCAGACACATCCGAAGGAGATGTATAAAGACTGCGTACGAAGTCACGGAACATCCTGTCTCCGCAGACATCGATATATTCATCTATCTGATCAGCGGTAGAACCGAAGAAATAGATATACTTGGTGTCATTGTTCGGAATATGCTGGACAGAGAATTTACGGTAACCGATATTCACGTCAAGTTCGCACGAAGGATCTCCTATGAGAGGATCGCTTGTGGTATGCACATGGCAGAGCGTAAGGTCCTGCTGTGCTGAAGAACTTGCCTGAGTGTCTGTACATGCGACTACGGCAATGATGTAGTCAGAGTCAGGAATAGGAATCGCACTGGCTGCAGCATAAGCAGTATTACCCCAGTCAAACTCCATCTGAAGGAATTCTTCAGGATCAGACTCGAAATCAGCAGCAGAGAATGTATATCCTCCGTTACCCTCTGCATTATAGATATAGGTTCTGATCTGTTCATTGATCTCCCAGTCAGCCTTTCCGACCATACCGTCATTGATAAGGTTGTTGTAAAGTACGGAAAGCGGATAGACATCCAACTTGAAAGACTGGATGCTTGCACCCGGACGGAGTTCGAACACGAAGTTGTCGTTTGTGACATTCTTTACTTCGATGGTCACACCCACCTCACTACCCTCGGCGATACCTTCCGACCATGCGATTGGAAGTGCCTCAAGATACGGATTATAAACTTCTCCCGGTTCCGGGTCATCCCCTCCTGGTGTCGGATCAGGCTGCTGGCAGGCAGCGATTCCGAATGCAAGAGCGGCAAATGACAAAATAAAAAGTTGCTTTTTCATAATTGAGTTTATTATTTAAGGTCATATCCGGAGTCACCTCCGTCAATATGACATACATTCATATTGTTTACAAAGCCGTCTGCTCCTAAAGCAATGGCATAAATCTCCGTATGCTCAAGATTCCATGCAGGATCCACATCGATTGTCCATGTCTTACGCACTTCCTGTCCTGCAGGGATATTGGAATTTTCCCAAAGTTTCTCACCGGACGGTCCGTAAGAAGTGACAAGTTCACGGGCCACATGCCTATGAAGATAATCCTGCTGACCGTCAGGATAGCCCTGGACTCCGAACTGGTAACCGACGACCCTGTCCTCGACGACAAAGACAATGACACGATAATCTGCGGCAAATTCCGATTCAAGTCCCACCACGATTTCAGCCTTCTTTCCGCCATCGGTCAAAGCAGATGACACGGACACTCCGCAGTAAGGACCATAGTCATTGAATGAGGTCCTGAGACTCTTGGAGAACTCAGCCGCACCTTCTCCGGTGAGCAGGTTCGCGTCCCTGAGGTCAGTCGTGAACGACGGATAAGCAAGACCTCCCTTGCACAAGTCAGAGCAATATGCAAAGAAATCATCAGTAGCGGCGATGGTATATTCATCGTCATCATGCATGGCGATCACATGGACATAATTCTTATACCTGTCGCTTGACTGGAGAGTCGCATTCATGGTTGTGAATCCCTGAGGACACATCGCACACCATGTTCCGGTGAACTCCATCACGCAGACATGACGTCTGAACTTAGAATTCACCTGAGGCTTCGAATTGACTACCATTACCGTAACAGGATCGGAAACCGCATCACCGTATACCGCCGTGAATTTATATTCACCTTCATACTTAGGCGTGAATACCGCATCCTTGATGTCAGCGGCATGGTTCGACCTGCAGTTGATATGCGCCACGGAGGTAATATCAACGCCATCAAGGGTCACTGTAAAGACAGCCTGACTCTCTACTGCAAGGTCTATCTCGGTATCATCCACAGTCAGGACCGGCCTCGAAGTACTGTCATCAACACCATGACAGGCAGCAAGAACCAACGCTGCCGCCATGAATGCATATATTTTTCTGATAAGATCCATATTATTCAACACATAAATACGAGACATCATCTCCGACCTTGCACTCATTTACATTATCAGAGACATATGTAAAGCCTCCGTCAGAACTGAGCATGGCCGCAGCAACTACACGCATATTCTCGACATTCCACTCCGCAGGCAAGGTCACCGACTTTGTCGCCTTGGCCTCTACACCGGTAGAAAGCGGAAGGCCGTCATTGATCCTGTCTCCTGAAGCGGACGATGAAAGCACGTCACGGACTACATTCTGATGGAGATAGTCACCCTTTGTTCCAGCCTGCTCATATCCTCCTATGTTATCCTCGACAAGGAAAACAAGATATCTGTATGAAGCGGCGATATTCGACTTTATGCCGACCTCCACATTCAACTTGCGTGTCGCCGGATCGTAATCCGTATCTATAGCGACTCCGCATGAAGGCTTGTACTGAGCGATTTCCTCTTCGTAACTGTCCGTAAATACAGGACCGATGATATCAGTACCGGGACGCATGTTCCAGAACAGTCTCGGAAGTCCCTGAAAACCGCCGAGAGCAGCATTGAAGGTCTGCGATTCCTCAATTTTCATAGGGTCTTCAACCACCATGTCAGCATGGAACGACACGACCGAAATCATGCCCGGATTTGCCTGCTGCAGGCTTGCCAGTCCTTTTGATGCCGTAGGACATGAGGTACATCCGGTAGATGTGAAGTATACGCCGAGCACCCTCTGGACGTACTGCTGCTCGTCACCTGTAAAATATGGAGTTGCAACCACTTCAACTTCATTGTCGGAATAATGGGCTCCGGCATAGTAATAACGGGCCTTGAAGCCATAAGTTCCGGGAGTTGTGGTCGAAAAGCGGTTTGCTCCGCCTGTCATATATTTCTCGTCACCCTCGAAACATCTGATCAGGGTACAGCCGGATTCCGATGTGACGTCCTGGCTGCCGAACATCACCCTGAAGGTGACTTCCTCAACGCCGTCAGCCTTTATCTCGGTCTTGTCGGCAAATACCCTCAAGACTCCCTCAGGCACGACATCAGAAGTGTCATCTGTACCATGACAAGCATATGACAAGATGGCCGCTGCTGCAATGAAGATATATCTGAACAAGGTTTTCATCATCATTAATTCAAGACGTAATCTATTGATTCACCGACCTTTACTTCAACAATATTGTCTATTCTTGAAGAATTTCCCTCCTTTACGAATGCAAAGGCGACAACTGAAAGATTATTCACGTTGAGATTTCCTACAGGAACGCTCTGAGACCATGAATGAGACTTATCCTTTCCTACAGAAACAGCATCTGTCGAAGCCTTGTAGAAATTAGGCGTGGTGGCACATACGATGTTATTGTAAAGTCCGTCCGGATTCGTTCCACTCATAACATATTGATTATTAAGCAGGAGAGCAAATCCCAGATCATAATCACCTCCTTTTGAAGATGTAAGTTCCGCCTCGATGTCAATATTGCCGGACACAGAATCCTGTTCAGCAGACAACTTGATTCCGCAAGTTGCGGGGTAATCTGCACGCATGTTCCAGATTGCTGCACTGAGGTCCGCACCCGAACGTTCGCCATTGTACAGAACACCGGCATCTAACACGACAGTCGGGAAACCGGCTCCTCCGAAATAGGATATGATAGTTGAACCGCAGTCTCCCGGCATACCCGGTAAAGTAAGAGCAAGATCATCCTGTCCGTGCCAGCAGAGTTCTACCGAATGAGCCTCAGCCTCATCGTCAAGCGATGCCAATGCTGAAGTCATGACAGCACATGGACCGCACCATGTGGCAGTAGCCTTGTAGATCGCTACATTCTTGTGATATTTCTCATATGATGATCTGCCGACAGCCTCGACAGTAACGGTGTTCACGGTCTTCTCGACCTTTCCGTTGCCGGAATATGAAGCCTCGAAGGTATATGAAGCGTCAGCGATTGCCCTGAAACGGGTCTCCATACGCTTTACAGACACTCCGGAACCGTCGGTGGCATAAATGTTCACCCTCTGGAGGGCATATTTGTCTTCCAGGATATTCCGTCCATATGAATCCTTCATGACAAAAGTCGCCCAATCGGAACCGCTGGCCTGTATCTGAGCCTTGTCCACCTCAAGAGTGAAAGGTGCCACATATTCGTCAGGTACATATTCGCCACCGGTACCATGGCATGAAGCCAGTGCCATGAGCACTGACGCAAAAAAAAGTATCTTCTTCATTAGAATGATGTTGTAATTGAAAAGTTCGCTCCTGTATATGCCGGAATCTTGCGGCATACTCCGCCCGAGCATACGAATCCTTCCTTGTAACGGCCATATCCGAGTGCAACGCGTGTACGTCCCTTGGCATAACTTACGCCGGCATTGTAATAATGGAGTTTTGACGATCCGTGATTGTACATGTCGCTTCCCCAGATGCTCCAATGTGGTGCGAAATTGACCTCAAGGAGTGCCGCCATCCAGTCCTTCTGGTCCTCATATGTGGTGAGGTACTGGAGTTCGAGACGTGTAGAGAAGGTTGATGTCCACTTGTAAAGGAGGTCAGCCACGAAAATGTTCGAGAGCCATGTGGTCTTGTACTGTCCGTATCCCGGATTGTATTCCTGCATAGAGTAGAGAAGGACCATCTTGAATTCCTTTGTCCACTGCTTCTCGACATCGAAACTGAAATCACGGAAAAGAAGGTTTCCGGCCTTTGCTGTACCTTCCTCAGCGAGAGTGTAATAAGTGGAGAAGTTAGCATGAACCTTCATTCCCCTCTTGCCTCCGATGGCAGTGCCGCGACGGAAGTTGTAGAATGCGTCGATCTGTCCTCCGATCTCACCGCTGTTGAAGAAGAATGACGACTCGTCGCCGACCTGCGGATTGTAAGGATGGAGGGTTGTGAGCATATATGTGTACTGAGTACTCATCGCAGGCACATAAGAGATGATGTTGGAAGTGGAAGAAGAGCCTGAAGCGATCTTCGAGCCCATCCATTCGAGGCGACGTCCTGTCAGGGTGACGCCGAGTCCCCTTCCGTTATATCCGAGTTCCACCAGTTGGGCATTTCCTCTCTTCGGAGTCATGTTGATGAGTTTCTTGCCGCCATCGACATACTCGCCTCTGACGAAGAAGCCGGACATGTCGAAATTGAGACGGCCGGACCATCCGTAAGTATTAGGGCTTCCGCCTGCCTCAATTGCAACATCGTTGATCTTCGCATATTTGTTGAGGAAGGATCCTTCGACTGAAAGAAGGATGTCGTCAAGTCCGATGAGGTTTGCGAGAGAGATGCTGAGATCCGCTCCTCTGATCTGGGTGTCGGAGAAATCCATTCCAAGACGAGGGGTTCCCCAGAGTGCCCTGAACGAGATCTTGTCTTCCCAGTTATACGCGAAGCGCGCTCCCATGATGGCATTGTTCAGACCAAGGACACGGTCTTCCCAACTGCGGAAAAGAAGTCCGCTTCCGAACTGGTCATAGAATGTACCCGCAGTGATCTGGAAATTGTCGTCCTTCCAGTTCACATAGATGTTGCTGAGGGCTGTCTTGTTCAAGTCGCCCGGATAACCGATCATCGCAGGAAGATACGATTCCAACTGCAGGCCTGCCGAGAAATGACCCTTGTAATAATCGACCTTGAGATAATTGTTCGAGCCGAACTTGTCTCCGCCAGGAACGAACTTGTTTGCCTCGTCATTCACATAGAAATGGTCGTTGGACTCGAAACTGCCGGTAAGATATCCCTTCTCCTGAGCCGAAATCATTCCGGACAGGCAGATGAGGGCGCTGAATATGAGAATGGCTTTTTTCATGGTAATTTTCTTTCTGGTATTTACATAAATATCGATCAGCCGCTCAGTTTACTTCGAGCATTTCTTAACAGCCTCGAAAAGTTCCAGTTCATTGCCGGGAACATATGAAGTGTGCGAGTAGACGATCTTTCCTTTGCCGTCAACTACAAACACATGAGGCACGACTGAAACGTTCATAGCCCTCATGAAATCCTGGTTCTTGTCAAAGAGAAGCACATAATCCTCACCCCAGCCACGGCCTTCAGCGAAAGACTTTGCCTTTGCCATGAGGCGGCTGTCGTCAGTAGAGACAGCGACAACACGGAACTCAGCCTCTTCAAGCCAGTCTGGAAGAGCGTCATATACTGCATCAAGTTCACGGATGCAAGGCTTGCATGATGTCGACCAGAATGAGATGATCATAGGAGTGCCTTCGTCAAGAAGAGTCTTGGTGTTTACGGTCTCTCCCTTTGAGTTCTCGACTGTCACCGATGGAACCTGTGCTGCGCAAACTGCTGAGATGCAGAGTGCAAGACTTAAAAGAAATGTTCTCATATCATATAAAAATTAATGGTTTCCGACATGTAGCCAATAAGGCATAATCTTGGCAAAATTAACTAATAATATCGGGTTTATGAAATTTTTTTATGCAGACGGGCTGATTTTCAGGGCCAACAACATCATACGAGCGCCTTATACAACTCGACAGTCCTTGCCGCTTCGGCGACATCATGGACGCGGAGAATGTCGGTTCCCTTGACAAGAGCCTGCAGATGAAGGGCCTGAGTGGCAGGAAGAGCCTCCTGAGGAGAGATGCCCAACTTCCTGTAAATGAAACTTTTTCTTGATATGCCTACCAGAACCCTGCGGCCAAGGGCAGAGAAGCGTTCAAGTCGTCCGAGCATCTGATAATTCTGCTCAATCGTCTTCGCAAAGCCGAAACCCGGGTCCAGGATCCAGTCCTTCATACCATAACGGACGGCCTTCTGCCCGAAATCCTCGAAATATCGTACCACATCCTCTACGACATCCTCATAATCCGTCATGGACTGCATGGTCTTGGGAGTCCCCCTTTTATGCATCGCCACATAAGTGAGTCCGAGACTGCCGACAAGCGGAAGCATATCAGGATCATCTTCCCCTGCCGAAATGTCGTTCACAATGAAGTCACCGACGAGGTCATATGCCATCCTTACCACTTGTGACCAATATGTGTCGACAGATATACGGACATCAGGGAACTGCCTCCTGACCTCCTTCAGCACGGGTTCAAGCCTCTTCCATTCCTCATCAGCACCTACAGGTTCCGACCCCGGCCTGGTGGAACAGGCTCCGAAATCAAGGATAGAAGCCCCCTCTCCGACAAGCCTTTCCGCACGAGATACGGCCTGCCCGACAGAGACACATCTGCTCTGTGCAAAATAAGAATCGTCAGTAAGATTGACGATACCCATTATGTCTATCCTTCTATCTGCATCCATAAATTTCACGAATGCAAACATAATGAATTTACATGATTTTTCACAAAGACACAGAAATCTTTTGACTAAAGTTACTTTTATATTAATTCCGCAAAAAATCAAACAGCAATCCCTATGAAACAACTGAAAGAACGCATACTGAGCGATGGAAAATGTTTTCCCGGAGGCATGCTGAAAGTAGACAATTTCATCAACCATCAGATGGACCCTGTACTGATGTGCGAAATGGCAAAGGAACTTGTCCGAAGATTTTCCGGTCACCGGATCAACAAGGTGATGCAATCGAGGCTTACGGAGACAAGTTCCTTAAACGTGCGCAGGGCGGTATTCTTGCCGACGGCATCAATTCGTTTCTTGCCGGCATGCTCAATTCCTTTCCAAATTCAATCTTCGCACAGAACAACGGAATGATCCAGCTTACAGGCGTAGCAAGCCGTTATGTAGGGTACTTCATCGCTTTGTTCCTTGCACTCCTTGGATTCTTTCCTATAACTAGGAGTCGTGTTCTCTTTCATGCCGGATCCGGTTTTGGGAGGCGCCACACTCCTGATGTTCGGTACAGTAGCGTCAGCAGGTGTGAAGATAATAGCATCTCAGAAGATAGACCGCAAGGCAACACTGGTCATCGCAATAAGTTTCAGCATGGGTCTCGGAGTGGAACTTTATCCTGAGATTCTGACCCAGTTCCCAGAAACGGTCAGAAATATCTTCTCGCCCGGAATCACCACAGGAGGCCTTGCTGCAATCATATCCAATATATTCATCAGGATTAAGGAAGATTAAGTTCTTGATGACGGAATCACACCGCTTCATTTTGTCACATATCTTAATTTATTCTATTTTTTTTATATTTTTGCAGTTGTTTTTAATGTTTGGAATCAACCTATAGAAAGATGCAGATTAATATCCCGACAGAAAGATTGACTGGCAACGGAAAGAAGTTCATAAACAAGATAAGTAATCTGAACAAACCGCCCCGATGGGCGGTTTTCCTTGCTACAGCGTTATCTATCGCATTTATAGGCCTCGTAATATATTTGAAATGGCCGAAACCGGCTCCTCCTGTCTACCCTACGGTACAGGCTGAACCCCTTATGGTGGAGGATGTGGAAATATATGTGGAATACGCCGGAAAAATCAAGGCTCGGCAGCATGTCGAGATTCGAGCAAGAGTCGAAGGTTATCTGGAAAGGATGTTCTTCGAAGAAGGCGGTTATGTAGAGAAGAATGACCTCCTTTATTCCATTGACCCCAAACTATATCGTGCGAGAGTAGAAAAAGCGAGTGCACAACTAAAGAAGAACACGGCTCTTATGCAGAAAGCGGAACGCGACCTGCAGCGCATAAGGCCGCTATATGAGCAGAATGCGGCAAGCCAGTTGGATCTTGACAACGCCATTGCCGCATATGAAGCTGCACAGGCGGAAGTGGTAATGAGCGAGGCTGACCTGGCTCAAGCAGAGATTGCACTGAGTTATACAGAAGTAAGATCTCCTATTTCCGGTTTCATAAGCGAGAGTTCAGCCGACATCGGCACATTGGTGGGTCCTGGCGGAAAGTCCCTTTTAGCGACAGTCGTAAACAGTGATACTGTTGAAGTCAACTTCAGCATGACAGGCCTTGACTATCTCAAGAGCAAAGAGAGGAATGTCAATCTGGGTAAAAGGATAGAGGACAGGAACTGGAATCCCTACGTCACGATAACCATAGCGGATAACCGCGAATATCCTATCAAGGGTATGGTGGATTTTGCCGACCCGAAGGTCGATCCCAATACAGGAACTTTCTCGGTACGTGCCCAGATGCCGAATCCTGACCACATCCTGCTCCCGGGCCAGCTTACAAAAGTAAGACTCCTGATGGACGTCTATGAAAACGCCATTGTCGTTCCATCCAAAGCATTGGTCATAGAGAAAGGAGGAGCATATGTATTTGTATTGAGAAAGGATTCCATCGTCGAAAAAAGATTTGTCGAACTGGGGCCGGAGGTCGAAAACAAGACCGTCATAGAGCGTGGTCTCGGTGCAGATGAGATGATAATCGTGGAAGGATACCATAAACTCAGCCACGGAATGAGAGTTGATCCGGTAGAAAATCAGGAATATGAAAAGTGATTTCTTTATTGACAGGCCGGTATTTTCGATAGTTATCTCCATTCTGATCGTGATGATAGGAGCAATCGGCCTCGTGATGCTTCCGGTGGACCAGTATCCTCAGATCGTGCCTCCTGTGGTCAGGGTGTCCGCGAGTTATCCCGGTGCAGATGCCGAAACGGTATCCCAAGCGGTAGCGACTCCAATCGAGCAGGTGCTGAACGGAACTCCGGGAATGCTTTACATGGAATCCAGAAGCACCAATAACGGTGGATTCAGCGTAAATATAACATTCGACATCGACACAGATGCCGATCTGGCTGCCGTCGAGGTTCAGAACAGGGTAAAGGAAGCGGAATCGAGACTGCCGGCAGAAGTCGTTCAGAACGGAATATCGGTCGACAAGCAGGCCACAAGCAAACTTATGACCATCACACTGAAGTCTGATGATCCGAAATTCGATGAGATATATCTCAGCAATTATGCAACCTTGAATGTACTCGACATGCTCCGACGCGTAAATGGAGTAGGCCAGGTATCGAATGTCGGAAGCCGTTATTATGCAATGCAGATCAAATTACGTCCTGAAAGAATGGCGGCCTTGGGACTTACCGTACAAGACATCCAGACAGCAATCAAGGAACAGAACAGGGAATCTGCAGCAGGAGTATTGGGTCAACAGCCTATTTCAGGCATAGACGTCACGATTCCGATCGTCGCACACGGACGTCTGTCAACTGTATCCGAGTTTGAAGATATTGTCATCAGGGCTGACAAGGAAGGATCCATATTGAGATTGAGGGATGTTGCCGACATTGCGCTGGAGGCCTCTTCATATAATACGGAAAGCGGCATAGACGGCGAGAATGCGGCGGTGATGGACATCAGGATGCTTCCGGGCATGAATGCAATGGAAGTGTCTGAAAATGTAAAGAAAACGATGGCTGAAATCAGTCGGAATTTTCCGGAAGGAATCACATATGACATACCGTTCGATATGACAGATTATATCAGCGAATCGATCAGTGAGGTTTACAAGACCCTTTTCGAGGCACTGATTCTGGTGATTCTGGTAGTGTTCCTGTCTTTGCAGAACTGGAGAAGTACTCTCATACCGGCAATAGCGGTCCCTATTTCCTTGATAGGAACCTTCGGTGTGATGCTGATTTTCGGATTCACTCTCAACACTCTTACTTTGCTCGGACTCGTACTTGCCATAGGAACTGTTGTCGACGACGCCATTGTCGTAGTCGAGAATGTCGACAGGATCATGAGGGAGGAAAACATCTCACCTTATGAAGCGACCAAAAAGGCTATGAGCGAACTGGGAGGCGCGCTTATAGCGACATCTCTGGTGTTATGTGCGGTTTTCGTCCCTGTAAGTTTCCTGTCAGGCATATCTGGAATGCTCTACAGGCAGTTCACGATAACAATTGCAGTTTCCGTCATAATTTCCACCATTGTGGCCATGACCCTAAGTCCGGTAATGTGTTCAAAGGTACTGAAGCCCGCGTCAACGGATGACAAGCCGAAGAACCGTCTCTTCCGTGCCATAAACAGATGGCTAGAGAAAGGAAACACGATGTACAGCGACATCATAAATTGGACACTATCTCACTCCAGATGGGTTTTTGGCTTCTTTGGAGCCTCAGTTGTCCTAATAATCATATTGATGAGATTCATTCCGCAGAGTTTCATTCCGCAGGAAGACCAGGGATATTTTACGGTTGAATTGGAATTACCTGAAGGTGCTTCACTGGAGAGAACCAGAGAAGTGACTGACAGAGCCGTCGAATATATAATGTCACTGCCGGATGTCGTGCATGTACTTAATGTGACGGGATCAAGCCCACGTTCGGGAACAAATCAGTCACGAAGTCAGATGACAGTCATCATGAAGGCATGGGAAGACAGAGAAGAAAAGGACTTGTCACGATTCATGGATGATCTGAGAAAGACTCTGAGCCGCTATCCGGAATGTATCGTGTACGTCAGTTCACCGCCTGTGATACCCGGAATAGGTTCTTCTGGAGGTGTGGAAATGGCACTTGAGGCCAGAAGCAACACCACATATGATGAATTACGGGCAGCAGTCGACACTTTGTTATATTATGCGTCCCAAAGGCCAGAACTTTCGAGAGTATCATCATCGATGCAGAATGAGATCCCTCAACTATATATCGATGTTGACAGGGATATGGCAAAACTGATGGGAGTATCGGTTTCGGACATATTTACAACGATGAAGGCTTTTACCGGCTCTGTATATGTGAACGACTTCAACCTGTTCAACAGGGTATATCGTGTTTATATTCAAGCAGATGCTCCGTACAGGGCATCACAAAGCAATATGAATCTGTATTTCGTCAAGGGTAATGGAGGTGCCATGATACCGGTGACATCACTCGGTACCACTTCATATACATCCGGGCCGGGTACGATAGGCAGGTTCAATATGTACAATTCGGCTTCCATATCTGGCGAAGCGGCTTCGGGATACAGTTCCGGACAGGCAATGGCAGCATTGGAAGAGGTGGTCGAAGAGAAATTGCATCAGGATGTGGAAATAGAGTGGAGCGGACTTTCTTATCAGGAAAAGGAACAGACCGGCCAGACTGGAACAGTGCTGCTTCTTGCTTTCCTTTTCGTATTTCTTTTTCTCGCAGCGCAGTATGAAAGTTGGTCTGTCCCTATCGCTGTCATAATGTCACTGCCAGGAGCATGTCTGGGAGCATTTCTAGGAATATTTGTATTCGGACTTGAAAACAACATTTATTTCCAGATAGGCCTTGTCATGCTTATAGGTCTGGCTGCCAAAAATGCAATCCTCATAGTTGAATTTGCAAAGGAAAAGATAGACAAAGGAACAGACGTAGTGCAGGCGGCCGTGTCAGCAGCAGTAATGCGTTTCAAGCCGATTGTAATGACATCATTGACATTCGTACTTGGCATGCTTCCTTTGGTGCTTGCTTCAGGTCCCGGATCGGCAAGCAGGCAAGGCATAGGTGTCGGAGCATTTGCAGGAATGCTGATGGCGATGACCATAGGAATCGTTCTTGTGCCGTTCTTCCTGGTATGGATATATAAATTGAAATCATATATAAAGAAAGGAAAGAAGTGATGATGCGAAAGATCATATTTTTCATTCTTACAGTGACTGCCGTTTCAGGATGCGCCTTATCAAAGTGCGTCGAGCCAGATGTCAGATATCCCGAAAGGCTGGTCATGAATGCCGGTGATGACTCATTGTGCATTGCCGACATTTCCTGGATGGCACTGATAGGCGATACTCTCCTGACGGACCTCATAGACAAAGCATTATCATATAACAAGGACCTGCTTGCGGCCGGTGCCAGGATCAGAGAATATGAAAGGTTGTACAAAGTCCAGAAGAAGGCGATGCTTCCATCCATAGACTTTGATGCATATATTGACAGAGAGACCAATCAAAAGACCGGAAGCAATTATGTCGAAGAAGTCGAAGTCGCAACTAAAGTGGGATTGTCATGGGAACTGGATTTCTTCGGAAGGCTCAGATGGTCAGGCAGAAAGGCTTTGGCACAGTATCTTCAGACGGTTGAGGCCCGCAGAGCCATTCAGATGACACTTATAGCCGATGTCGCTACTGCATATTTTGAACTCGTGGCTCTGGATCGTGAGATGCAGATTGTCCAAAGTACCATTGCCATCAGACAGGAGAATGTAAAACAGGCAAAACTGCGTTTCGACGGAGGACTGGTTTCAGAAATACCATACCAGCAGGCTCAGGTAGAACTTGCCAAGACTGCATCTATGCTTCCTGACCTCAGACGTCAGATTAAGATCAAGGAAAATGAGATTTCATTCCTGACCGGATCTCTTCCATCCAAAATCTCACGTTCTACTATCGAATCCGAGATACTTCGGATTGATTCACTCTATACAGGTGTTCCTTCAGATGTGCTGAAAAGAAGACCGGATGTAAAGGAGGCCGAATATGCTCTACAGGAAGCGATGGCAGAAGTCGGATACACCTGGGCCGACCGTTTCCCGAGATTTGCAATAGGCTTGGAGGGTGGTCTGGAGAATAATGCGCTCAAAGGTGCGCTCAAGGCTCCGCTTACCTATATGATTGGAGAACTCACATCCCCCATATTCTCTTTCGGACGAAACAAAGCCAGATACGAGGCAGCCTTGGAAGCGTACGATGCCGAACGCTTCAAATATGAAGAGACACTTCTCCATGCATTCAGGGAAGTGGACGATGCGATTGCAGCATATACGGCTGAAAAGGAAAAGACAGCATTGATGCAGACTCTGAAGGCCGCATCGGAAAAATATGTCGAACTTGCACGTTTCCAATATTTGAACGGTCAGATCGAATACATTGATGTACTCGATGCACAGCGAAGTTATTTCAATGCGGAAATAGACTACAGTAATGCCGTAAGAGACCTTTATCTTGCCATGATTGTTCTCTATAAAGCCCTCGGAGGCGGAATGTCTCTCTGATCAGTCAGAATTACGGGCCATGTGTCTCGTGTCCCGCAACTGCTGATACTTGTATTCTGAGCATTATTCAATAAAATTCCGTAACTTTGTCAGATAACATTTTATTCAGACAACATGCTTGTAGTGCTTGAAGGCCTTGACGGTGCAGGAAAATCCACCCAGGTCAAGAAACTCCGGACATACCTCGAAAGCCTTTTCGGTGAAATCGAATACATCCATTTCCCAAGATATGACGCTCCAGTGTATGGAGACCTGATAAGCCGTTTCCTTCGTGGAGACTTCGGCAGCAACGAGGCTGTCCACCCGCAACTGGTGGCCCTGCTTTTCGCAGAAGACAGGCATGGAGCGGCTCCGGCAGTCAAAGAGAAACTTGCAGAAGACAGATGCGTGCTGTTCGACAGATATGTATATTCCAACATAGCATATCAATGTGCCAAACTTGCGGACCAGACCGAAGCGGAAGCACTCCGCAACTGGATATTCGACACGGAATACGGCAATTTCGGACTTCCTGTTCCGGACCTGAACATATTCCTTGATGTGCCTATCGGCTTTGTAGAATCGAAACTCAAGAGTCAGAGAGGCGGCCAGGACAGAGAGTATCTGGAAGGCGGCCAGGACATCCATGAGGCCGACATCGAGTTCCAGAAACGTGTACGCGAGATTTACAGAAGGCAGTGCGAGATCGATCCTAAGTTCATAAGGATAGACTGCTCGGACGAGTACGGCGAAATGCTGCCTCCGGGTGCAATATTTGCCAAGATCAAAGCAGTTGTCGACTCCACAATAAACAGATAGATATGAAATACATAGTAGAGAGAGCGAGACGTTTCTGCGGATTCATCACCGGATTCGTATTCTACATATCAGGCATTCTTAAACTGCTGGATCCTGTGGGAGCAGGTCTGGTCATGGACGAGTATCTCTCATTCCTGCACATAGGTTTTCTGGGATTCGCTTCAAAGACGCTGGGATTCCTGTTTGCCTTGGCAGAGACTCTCATTGGCGCCGCCCTCATTACAGGAGTATGGAGGAAGGTGACCGCCGTAGCCGCAATGGCATTTCAGGCATTCTTTACCCTGCTCACTCTCATACTTGTTATTTTCAATCCGGAAATGGACTGCGGATGCTTCGGAGAGGCCATACACCTGACCCATCTTCAGACCTTCCTGAAAAACATCGTGCTCTGCATCCTTCTCGGCTGCGCATTCATCCCTTTCAGAGGATTCGGAAGGCCGAAACGCCGCAAATATGTATCATTCGCCCTGGTTGCCGTGTCTACGGCTGCATTCGGAATATATTCATGGCTTTACATACCGCTCGTAGACTTCACTGACTACAAGCCGGCCGCCGAACTTCAGAATGCCTCACAGGCAAATGAAGAAGACAGATATGAAGCGGTATTCATATATGAAAAGGACGGAGTGCAGGAATCCTTCACTCTGGAGCATCTGCCTGATTCCTCATGGACATTCGTCAGCACAGAAACACGCCTAAAGGAAGGTTATGACAACATCAGGCTGAATCTGTCATTCTACGGATCCGACGGAGAATATGCAGACTCTCTCGCGTCTGAAGGCAAGGTAATCGTCGTATCCGTCTACGACACCGACATAAGGCCTGCCAAATGGGCGAAGACAGCAAATTTCCTCAACGAGGTCCGGGAAAACGGCTTCACTCCTCTTCTTCTTGTCGCTTCCGCTCCTGATCTTTGCGGCGAAATGCTTGACGGCATTGCCACAGACACGGCAGATACTCTCAGAAGACATATGTATTTCTGTGATTACAAGACGCTTGTGACCATGAACCGCTCCAACGGAGGAGCCACATATTTCAGCGAAGGATACCTCATCCGCAAATGGGCCGGAAGAGACCTTCCCGATTCTGCGGAACTTCATGAGGTCGCAACCGGAGATGACACAGAAGCCATCATAGGACAAAGCACCAGAAGCAGCCTCAGTTTCCAGGCCTTCCTGCTCTACGTCTTCGCAATAATGCTTCTGCTCTGATAATTTCTTCTAAAACGCAGCCTGAATCAGCCCGAAAACAATAAGCGTCCAGTCGTCTTCAACTTTGAATGATATATCAGTTCACACCAAACTAGTTGTTTCCTGATTGTCATGCTGAACAAAGTGAAGCATCTTTATACAGATTCTTCGCTGACGCTCAGAATGACAGATAATATAAATCAGAATGACAGATAATATAAATCAGAATGACAGGTAGTGTAAACATGTATATCATTATCCCTGTCATCCTCTGACCTGAATATAAAAAGATGGCGACCAAACAGCCTTTATGACTGATTAATCGCCATCTTTGATCTCTTTTATAAGGACTACTTATATTCGAAAGGAAGCATTGTGTTCAACTTGCACTGAACAGCATTGTTCACATAGTAGTTGCCCTGTGTATCGGTTGTAGACACGAAGAATGCCACGCGAAGGTTCTCCACTACGCACTCATCCCAATATCCGATACTGAGGTTGGTCTTCCAGATGTCATCGATATTCCATACGAAAACCTCATCCACAACCTCGCCTTTACCGATCTGGCCAAGGTCTATACCATCATAATTGGTACCGGCATCGATATAACGGATACATGCGTCATGAGTATTCATCCAATCTGCATCACCGCTCTGCTGTCTTGCATATAAGCCATCTTCAAGCAGGAAGCCTCCTATCTTGTAATTAGCCTTTTCCGGTGACTTCACAGAAACCTTTGCCACGATCTCACGGCCGGTCAACTTCACATTGACAGCAATACCTGCAGCAACATCCTTCTTGACAGAAACGAAGTCATCAATCTTTGCAGACAAAGCATCAGAAGAAGAGAATGTATACCACTCGAAGCCGAAATAATGATCGAGTACAGCGTATGGATAACCTGCCACTCCCATCTCTTCACTATAACGCGGACTGAGATAGGCCGGGTCATTGCTGTTGTAACTGTGAGCAGCGACCCATACTACGCGGTCCTCATCCGGATCGTCAAGAATAGGATGAAGTATATGCATCATCTTAGGGCAGAAGCCGCACTCTACTCCTGTAAACTGAGTAAGAAGCACCCTTGTCTTGAAATCTGTGCTTGCAGGCTTAGGGTCAGCCGGAGTTGCAGGAACAGGAATCGCGATGGCACGGATAGTGATCTTTTCTGAAACATATGTACCATACGATGCCCACACCTTGTACGAGCCTGGTGCAGTGACACTGAACTTGCCGTCAGCAATGTCCAGAATATTGTTGCTACCGTCAAAGTATGCCACTCCGTCTGTCACAACCTTGCCATCAAGAGTGACTGTGAGTGTAGCCACATCGGAACCGTTTGACTGGATCAGAGTCTTGTCAGCGGTGATTTCAAGTTTGCCGCCTGTTGTACCGCCTCCCTGTTCGTCACCTGAGTTTCCATGACAGGAAACAAGCATCACTGCTGCCAGGAGCAGTGATGCTGATTTTAAAATGTTTCTCATTATATTCAATTATCTTCTTGAGTTAAGAAATTTCTCAACACTTCTTTCCATTGCCTGATCGAACTCCTCGAGAGTGAAGGCATTAGGTTTCTCGACCTTCTTGAACTCGATCTTCTCAGGAGCCACAAGCCTTGTCATAGACTTGTATGCAGGAGCCTCTTCGAATACTGTTGGAGTACCGTCGAATTCCACTGCATCAACCTTGCGAGGAGCAAAAGATACCGAAGCGGCCTCATCCGCAGCCTTGGTTCCTGTCCATCCTCTCTTGAGGACTATCTCAGAAATGACAGGGGCAACAAGTTCGGTTCCGCTAGCACTTACTCCCATCGCGTTCATATAATATGAATAGTCATCTCCGTCTTCTCCCTTGAGAACGATAGGCTTGATGGTGATGGTATTCTTGTCACTTGAAATCTCGACAGGGAATCCATTTATGTTCTCGTTTGTAGTAGAGAAGGCTATGTTGTTATCCACACAATATGCTGCAACATAATAAGGGTATCCAGGCCAGTTGTGCATAGGAGGGAGATATTCTGCGTTGAAAGGAATATATACGCTGCCGTCAGAAGCGATCTGGAGGAACCACTTAGGACCGAAGTCGTTTATGATCTGAGGTACATCGACCGAACTGTAGTTGTCGGCGATGAAGAGATCGTATGGAGTCCTGCAGTCGAGACGACCCGGATCCTTGTAATAGTCGAAATCAAGGAAACCGGTGCAGAGAAGTCGGTTCTGGTTGGTGAGTCGGTTCTCTGTAAAGAGATCACTGAGAGTCTTGAGTTCTGCAAACATATCGTTTACCTCATCTGCCTCGATCGGATGTTCTCCTGAATTATACAGATCATAGACATAGTCAGGGAGTGTCTCAGGAACTACAGGTGCCGCATCGGAAATGACCACCTTAGAAGAATGGGTAAGGTTGTAATGTACCGGATTTTCATTGACATATTCAGTTCCGCGGAGGGTAGCAGTTGCAGTCCACTCTCCGATAAGATCCTTGAAGAGAGAAGATGAAACCGGCGGAACAGCCTGTGCATATGGTGACGTATAGTCAGCGATTGCCGGCTCATTCACATCCGTCTCACTGATGGAGTTGAATGTATACTCGTCGTTGCATCCGTACACCGCAAGACGTGAAGTCTCGCCGTCAAGGGTAGGGAACGAGATATTGTATCCTTCCGGTGAATTGATCTTCGCGATCTCCTCTGTTGAGAACGAGTAGTTTCCGTTGAGGATGTCTTCATAAGTGTATTTCTGATTGAGCAGAAGTTGCCATTCTCTTCTGTAATTGCATGCGTAGTATGCGCCTTGAAGGTCACCGTTAGGAGCCTTGATGTTGAAGAGTGCCTCATATGGCTTGTTTCTGTCCACAGGACAAGCGGTAACCTCTACGACAGGAGCAGGCTTTGTCTTTGCTGCAGTTCTGAATTCCTCCTTGTAGAAACGCTGTGTGGCGCCTTCCTCATCACCCATTGCAGTAAGGAGGACATAATACTTCGAATCCGCCTGAAGAGGTTCGGTAAATCCTGACATCGCATTGAACTGGATAGGGCCGCTCTCTGCTGACACACCCAGTTCGAGGAAAGCGATATATGAAGTGATGTACCACTGCACGAGTTCCTCCCTATTGTCAAGAAGGGCAAGAAGGGCATTGTATGTAGCGGCATCGACTACCGAATATGTATACTGATATACTTCTTCATCAGGAATGATGCTGATCATGGCATCAATAGGTGAAATGTCAGAAATTTCGATCTTTACTTCTGCATCGAGAGGTGACGGAGAATCTATCATGAACTCCTTCTTCTGGAAGGCTCCATACCAGTTGTCAGTGCCTTTTTCGCACTGAGGGGCAAAATAGCCATAGTCGATATTGAAACCGGTATCAGAATCTATACCTCCGAAACTGAATCCCATGGTCTCCTTCACGTCACCCAAAGCGAACTCACCGATCAGGTAAACGACAGGTTCACCGGGAACCATAGGATCATGGAAGTCGATAGGCTCACCTGTCATTTCATAGATGATAGGATTGCCGTCTTCGTCAAGTTCATAAAGGTTCTCATCCGTATAGACCATTGTGGAGTCGTTCTTGATGAATCTGGTGTGGGCACCTCCGTTCGTAACAAGGATGCCGGCATAACTTTCACCATACATATTCCTTATCTTATTGAAGATGGCAAGGCTCGAAGAAGAATATCTGAGTGCATTCTTGGCCTTCTTCACTTCCTGTGGCACAGTGATGTGGATCTTGAATCCGTCATAGTAAGTGTCAAGGACTGTAAGGATTTCGTCGAAGTTGTACTTCTCGGTCTTGAACTCGAGGACAATAATAGGAGAGAAGTTCTGCGCATCGAGTCTTGCGACCGCATAAAGGAAGTAATTCGTATCCTGAACGATATCATCCGTGATCCTCACGGTCTGTCCAGGAGAAACGTTAAGTTTGGTACCTGTTGCAAAGATGACAGCAGGATTTGACATGTTCTGGCTTGAAGTAGCAAGTACGTAAGCCATTTCAACCGGTGCATTTCCGTCAACTCTGAGTTCGACAAAATCTGGTCCTTTGGAATTGATTGACAAAGAGAACGGAGCATCCTGTTGAGGACATCCTGTAAGGAAACAGCAGCAGATCGCCATGAATCCTGCCAGGAAACTTCTAGTTAATAAGTTTTTCATTTACAAAATATGATTAAAAAAATAAAATGCTTTTTTACCGGTTACAAAGGTAGAATTTTTATTCATATTTCCAATCATCTGTCCGGCATGATTGAGCATAATGTTTTTTTTAGTAACTTTGCCGGGCAAAATCAAAATTCGGGAAAAATGGAGAATCATTCACTTTTGGCGGTGTCGCCTGTAGACGGAAGATATGCCCGTCAGACCAAAGTCCTTCAGGAATATTTCAGTGAGTACGCCCTCATAAAGTATCGAGTTCGCGTCGAGATAGAATATTTCATCGCACTCTGCAGCATTCCTCTACCGCAACTTGCCGACTTTGACCAGTCGAAATTCGAGGCCTTGAGAGACATCTACAGAACCATGACTCCGGAAGATGCCGCAAAAGTGAAGGAAATCGAAAAAGTGACCAACCATGACGTCAAGGCGGTCGAATATTACATCAAGGACCGTTTCAAGGAAATGGACATCATGAAATGGGGAGAGTTCGTCCACTTCGGACTCACATCCCAGGACATCAACAACACATCGGTTCCTCTTTCCTTCAAGGAGGCCATACAGGAGTGCTTCATGCCTCTTCTCGAAGAAGTTCTCGGCATGATCAAGGGCATGGCTCAGGAATGGAAGGACATCCCTATGCTTGCAAAGACCCACGGTCAGCCTGCTTCGCCTACACGTGTGGGCAAGGAGTTCAATGTCTTTGCTGTACGCCTTGAGGAACAGATCCGCCAGTTCTCACTTCTGACATATCCGGCAAAATTCGGAGGTGCAACAGGAAATATGAATGCACATAAGGTAGCATATCCAGGCATCGACTGGATCGGCTTCGGCAATGACTTCGTAGCCTCTCTGGGCCTCAACAGGTCGTTCCCTACCACCCAGATCGAGCATTATGACAACCTCGCTTCACTTTTCGACTGCCTGCGTCGCATAAACACAATCCTCATCGATTTTGCCCGCGACATATGGACATACATCTCGATGGAATATTTCCGTCAGAAAGTGAAGGCTGGAGAGGTAGGTTCATCGGCAATGCCTCACAAGGTCAACCCTATCGACTTCGAGAACGCTGAAGGAAACTTTGGAGTGGCCGACGCTCTCTACACTCATCTTTCGATGAAACTTCCGATTTCAAGACTCCAGCGCGACCTCACCGACTCGACCGTGCTCCGCAACATCGGCATGCCACTGGCTCATTCCATCATTTCTCTCAACTCACTCAAGAAAGGACTCGGCAAACTGATCCTCAACGAAGACGCGATCCGTGCCGACCTTGAAAGGAACTGGGCTGTCGTGGCTGAGGCCATCCAGACAATACTCCGCAGAGAAAATTACCCGAACCCTTACGAAACGCTCAAGGCGCTTACTCGCACAGGTGCGGGCATCAACCACGAAGTCATCGCTGACTTCATTGAAACACTTGAAGTGTCAGAGTCTGTCAAGGAGGAACTCAGAGCAATCACTCCTTGGACCTACACCGGATTCTAAAATCCTTCCAGATACTGAAAGTCATCCCCGGCCTGACCGGGGACCTATTCAACGATATACACATCTTCGCCAGGGGACGCAAAATGGAAGTGTTCTCTGGCGAATTTTTCCAATGAGTCCCTGTCAGTCTTCAAAGCCTCTATGTCAGAGTCCATTGATTCGATCTGCTGACGGTACATCTCCATCTGCTTTTCCTGATGCGAGATCTCGTTCTTTGCCTTGATCCAATGAATCACCGTATTTCCCGGACCGACGATCCAGGAAACGGCAAACAATGTGGTCACGACGACCACAAACCAGGCGAATTTTCTATGCTCACCTGTGAAAATATCCTTAATCTTTCCCAAAATCCTGATTGTTTTAGTATGAATGTCCGACAAATTTAACTATTTTTGGAAGATTTTATGAATCAACCCACAGAAATATCAGAAAATAACATAAAACACACACAGACATGAAACCAACACTTCTTGTACTTGCAGCCGGAATGGGAAGCCGCTATGGCGGACTCAAGCAGATGGACGGCCTCGGCCCTAACGGAGAAACCATCATCGACTACTCTATCTTTGACGCCGTAGAGGCCGGATTCGGAAAGGTCGTATATATCGTCCGCGAATATTTCAGAGAGCAGATGGAACAGGTCGTAAGAGAGAAATACAGCAATGTGAAATGCGTTGACGGACAGCCGCTTGAGTTCCAGTTCGTGACTCAGGAACTCTTCAAGATCCCATCACAGTTCACACTCAATCCAGACCGCGAAAAGCCTTGGGGAACCGCACATGCAGTGCTTATGGGCAAGGGAGTCATCAACGAGCCTTTCGCTGTCATCAACGGTGACGACTATTACGGAAAGGAATCATTCAGAATTCTCGGAGACTGGCTCAGGGCACATGAAGGCAAGACCGGAGAATACGCTCTCGTAGGATTCGAACTCGACAACACCCTTTCAGAATCAGGCGGAGTTTCAAGAGGTATCGGAACAGCGGACCAGACCGGATTCCTGACTGATGTAGTTGAGCATCATAAAATCGCCATGGCGGAAGACGGCAAGATCTACGGTGAGAACAACGTAACAGGTGAAACTGTAGAACTCGCGCCAAAGGCACTCTGCTCAATGAACATGTGGGGATTCACTCCTGACTACTTCGACAAGAGCGAAGAGGTGTTCACAAAATTCCTCGAAAAGAACATCAACGAACTGAAGGCTGAGTTCTATATCCCTTATGCGATCGACTGCATAATCAAGGACGGAACAGGCAGATGCGAACTCCTCTCGACACCTTCACGCTGGTTCGGAGTGACCTTCAAGGAAGACCGTCCTGGCGTTGTGGCAAAGTTCCAGGAATTTGCAGACAAGGGCATCTACCCTACCCCGCTTTATAAATAAATTGTCATCCTGAGCCTGATCAATTGTCATCCTGAGCGATTAACCAATTGTCACCCTGAGCGATTAACCAATTGTCATCCTGAGCCTGTCGAAGGATCTAAAACTATAATTATGGGATTTTTCAAAAGACACCAGGGAAGAGGTTCATACGACCTCTTCTCCAATTATTCGCATTATCTGCCGGGATTCGGCGGCATGATGCTTCTGTTCGTCCTCTTCCTCTTAGGTTCCCTTCTGGGAAGCCTCGTCAGCGGAGTATTCGTCCTTGCCATGGGTTCGTCCGAGACAGTGGCATCTTACAGCATGCTGATCGCATACCCGGTATCATTCATACCGCCGCTGCTCTATGCATCCGCCCAGAGCCGCAGAAACGAATTCTTCGACACCGGCTATGCACTTGACAGCAACAATTTCGGTGTCAAGGGCGGAGTCATGATGGCCCTTACAGTTTCACTTGCAACTATCGCCGCAGGTTTCATCACCGACCCGATAAGCAGGATACTTCCGGAAATGCCGGCATACCTCGAAGAGGCCCTGAAAAGCATGACAAACGGTCCTCTCTGGGCGTCCCTGCTTTCAGTGTCAATATTCGCTCCTCTCTTTGAGGAGTGGCTTTGC
Source organism: Candidatus Cryptobacteroides sp. (assembly GCA_045539115.1). Lineage (GTDB taxonomy): Bacteria > Bacteroidota > Bacteroidia > Bacteroidales > UBA932 > Cryptobacteroides. The sequence continues at coordinate 66,886 of JAZQES010000005.1, forward strand.
AGAGGTCTGGTACTCAGAGGATTGCTCAAGAAGATGAACCCAGTCGGAGCCATATGCGTATCTGCGGCATTCTTCGCCATACTGCATATGAATCCATGGCAGGCCATTCCTGCCTTCATTCTCGGACTTCTTTTCGGATATGTATATTACAGGACAGGATCGCTGAAACTCACAATGCTCATGCACTGCGTCAACAACACTGTTGCTGTAATCTTCAGCAGGATTCCGGCATTCGAAGAGGCTGACACCTTCATGGATGTTATAGCGCCATGGAAATACGCATGTATCTTCATAGCATGCGTACTCATCCTTGCCAGTGCTATCGTCATCATAAGAGCGATACCTGTCAAGGACGAGAAGATGGGAAACTGCGACGAGGTCGAGCCTCTGTCCGTCAACTGATCTTCTTTCCGAACGGAATAAGGGCAAGAAGAGCCATCTTGAAATGCTGAAGACCGAATGGTATGCCGATTATGGTCAGGCAAAGGAAGGCTCCAAATGTAAGGTGAAGCATCGCTATCTCTATTCCTCCCACAAGGATCCAGATCACATTCATTATGATCGACAGACAGCCTCCGTCGTTTGTATCGGACTGAATGTCATGGCCGAAAGGCCAGAGGGCGAAACCGGCGAGTTTGATGAGTTGGACGCCGAACGGAATGCCGATAATGGTGATGCAGAACAGCACACCTACAACAAAGTAGTAAAGGCTGATCAGGAATCCGCCCAATACGAACCAAAGGATATTGCCTAAGAATTTCATACTATAGTCTTTAAAAGATTTTCCGCCTGTTCTATGGTGTCGAGTTTTCCAACATCCACAAGATGGAGACCGGACGATTCGACACCATATATATTATATCTGTCACATGCCGACAGATAGAAATCCATGATAGGGAATCTCGGAGAGAGTTTCCCGTCATGAAGGCCATTATCCGCGGCATATTTTTCCAATGCCTCAAAAATCATGTCAGACATGACATGTATGCCGGAAAATGCAAGTCGTCTGCAAGCGGCAGGATCAAGTTCAGGATAGGGGGTCCTGACTTCTCCGGTAGCGATGTTGGTCCATCCTACAAGACGCATGGTATCCGGATCAAACAACAGATATCTGCTTGTCTGTCTGTCACTTACAAGAAGTGTCACCATCGCGTCATCCCTGACCTGTGATTCAAGCCACCGGACATCAAGATCCGAGATTATATCCACATTATGGACAAGAAAACTGCCGCATCCGTCCAGATGTCTCCGTGCATGAAGAATGCCCCCTCCTGTCTCAAGAAGCCTTTCCCTCTCATCGCTCACCTTCATAGGCAGAATATTCTGACAGTTCACCCATTCCTCCAGCATATCCGCAAAATGATGCACATTCACGACAGCCTCAGTCACTCCGGAATCCCTGAGTTTTCCTGAGACATGCTCGATCAGAGGTCTGCCGCCGACAGGTACTAAAGCCTTGGGAAGAGTATCCGTGATCGGTTTCAGGCGGGTTCCGAGCCCCGCAGCAAAAATCATCGCCTTCATACCCGGTAATTAAAGATAACGGTCTACTCCCTGTTCACGATGGATCAGACGCACACGGATATCCGGATGCCTTGCAGCAAGATGTTCGGCCATATGTTCCGCGCAATAAACGGAACGGTGCTGTCCTCCGGTACATCCGAAACTGACAAGAAGACTCGTGAAGCCTCTTGTCTGGAAATACTCGACATGAGGGTCGACGACGGAATATGCATGGTCAAGGAATCCGAAGACTCCCCCGTCATCTTCAAGAAAACGTATCACCGGCTCATCCATTCCGGTCATATATTTATATTCGATATGACGTCCCGGATTGTTCAGGGCACGGCAGTCGAACACATATCCGCCTCCGTTTCCGCTCGGGTCCTCCGGCATTCCGTTCATGAAAGAGAAACTGTACACCTTCACCTCCAGCCTTCCGTCTCCTGACCTAAGTCCCGCGAATCTCGGAAGCCCGATCATCTTCTTCAATGTTTCCATGAGATACGGATAATCCTCAAACGGTTCACCCAGAAGATTCTCGAGGCTTTTCAATGCCGCCGGAATGCTCGCGACGAATTTAGCCTTATGCTCGCTCCATCCTCTGAATCCGTATGCTCCCATCGCCTGCATGAGACGGAACAATATGAAAAGCCTCAGACGGGAGTTGAATTCCTCACGGGAAACCGTCATGTATCCGGACAATGCCCCAAGATAACTTTCCACCATCCTTTTCTGAAGTTCCTCCGGATATTCCGCCCTGGCCTGCCATACAAATGAAGCGACATCGTAGTATACAGGTCCACGGCGACCTCCCTGGAAATCAATGAAATATGGGACATCTCCGCTTATCATCACATTACGTGCATTGAAGTCCCTATAAAGGAAAGTATCGGAATCACACTCCAGAAGATCATCGGCAAAGCGTTCGAAGTCATTCTGCAACAGGACCTCATTGAATTCCAGGCCGCTAGGCTTCAGGAAGCAATATTTGAAATAGTTGAGGTCGAACATCACCATCCTGCGGTCGAAGGCAGGCTGGGGATAGCACACATTGAAGTCCAGTCCCTCCGCACCCTCGAACTGTATCTTCGGAAGGAGAGCCATGGTACGGCAAAGCATGTCTTCGATTGCAGAAGTGTCCTCACCGCGCTTGCGTGCCTTGTCATACATGCTCAGAAGGAGGTCATGACCGAGATCGTCCTGAATATAGACCATCTCATCGTCACTCACGGCAAGCACCTCCGGCACGGATATGCCTTTTGAACGGAAATGACGGGCAATGGCAAGGAAGGCCCTGTTCTCCATGATATCAGTTCCTACCACTCCTACACATGTTCCCGCTTCCGAAGTCAGGCGGCAGTAGCGCCTGTTGCTGGCCGATCCAGCGATAGGCAGGACCTTCTCCGGAGGACATCCGTAATAAGACTCATATAATCTTTGTAATCTTTCCATATTCTTACCTTATGGCCCCTGACAGGACCGTAACGTTTAAAATTTTGCGAATTTAAGAAAATGTTACGCAAAAAAGAGTAAATTTGTGAGATTTAAATTCAAAAAGAAATGCTCAATTTCGCCTATTGCTCGGACAAGTACCAGTATACTATGGGAAAATCCTTCTATGACAGCGGCATGAAGGACCAGCATGCTGTCTTCAACATGTTCTACAGAAAAGCGCCGGAGAACAACAACTGGGCTGTGGTAAGCGGCACTGACGAGGTGATCGAGATGATAGAGAACCTTGGAAACATGGACCCTTCATTCTTTGAGAAATTCCTTCCGGGAGAGGAATACGCCGAGTTCAGGGGCTATCTTTCGGCGATGAAGTTCACCGGCAACGTATATGCAATGCGGGAAGGAGAGATTGTGTTCCCCAACCAGCCGATAATCATCGTTGAAGGACCGCTGATCGAAGCTCAGGTACTCGAGACTCCGATGCTGTGCATCATGAACCATCAGATGGCCGTGGCGACAAAGGCTTCGAGGGTATGCAGGGCCACAAACCGTCCTGTAAGCGAATTCGGTTCCAGAAGGGCACATGGCCCATGGGCGGCCACATACGGGGCGAAAGCCGCGATAATTGCAGGATGCAGCGCGACGTCGAATATCCTCACCGGAGTCATGTACGACTATGGTTCAACAGGCACCATGGCCCATAGTTACGTCACATCATTCGGTTGCAGCGTGGCGGGAGAATTCAAGGCATTCGACACATACATCAAGACACATAAAGGCGAACCGCTCATTCTCCTGATCGATACATATGACACACTGCGTTGCGGAGTCCTCAATGCGATGAAGGCATATAAGGAGAACGGCATCGACGACAGTTATGAAGGCGGATACGGCATCAGGCTCGACAGCGGTGACCTTGCCTACCTGTCCATGGAATGCCGCCGCATACTTGACGAGAACGGCTTCAGGAACTGCAAGATATTCGCCACCAATTCATTGGATGAGTATCTCATAACCGACCTCGAGCGTCAGGGAGCATGCATAGATTCATACGGAGTGGGTGACGCAATCGCCACAAGCAAGGCTGCGCCATGTTTCGGAAACGTATATAAACTTGTAGAGATCGACGGCGAAGCAGTGCTGAAGCGCTCCGAGGACAAGATCAAACTCATCAATCCGGGTTTTCAGATCACATACCGCATCATGAAGAACGACCCTGCCAAAGGCGATATCTTCAAGGCTGACGTGACCTGTCTGAGAGGCGACGGACTCAGCAGAAAGATCGAGGCCGGGGAGGAGTTCACCATCTGTGACGAATACGACAGATACAAATACAAGACATTCGAAGCGGGAAGTTATACCGCTATGCCTCTCCAGCACAAGGTCATGGAAAATGGCAGAAGGTGCGTGCCTTTCCACACTCTCGCTGAGAAAAAGGCTTATTACAACGAAACCCTCATGCATTTCAGCCCTAGCGAAAGGCGACTGATCAATCCGCACTATTACAAGGTGGACATTTCAGATGACCTTTACAATCTCAAGATGGGCATAATCAACAGGTTGGTAAAAGAAATTAAAGATTTCAGATTATGAGAAACAGCGCATTGGCAGTAGTGGACATGCTCTATGACTTCATTGACGGAAGCCTCGCATGTCACAACGCAGAGAACGCAGTAAAGGAGACTCTCCGGTTCATCGACTCGCAGACCAAAGGTCAGGGAGGCGAGGATCATGAGATCCTGGACACCTTCCCTATCCTTTTCATCCGTGACCACCATCCTGCAGACCATTCTTCCTTCAAGGAGAACGGCGGAATATGGCCGCCACACTGCGTTGCAGACACTCGTGGAGGCGACATACACGAAGACCTCAAGCCTTATGCAAAGGAAGAACTCACCTTCGACAAGGGCTGCGACAGGGATGTGGAGCAATATTCAGGATTCGAGGGAGTCAACACTGCCGGACAGTCTCTCGGAGAAATTCTCGAACTTCTCGACACGACAGATGTCTATGTATGCGGAATCGCGACAGAATACTGCGTGAGGAACACATGTGAAGACCTTCTGAAGGCCGGTTTCAGAGTCCATCTTCTCAAGGATTGCATTGCTTACGTCGACCCCGACGGACATGTAAAGGCCCTTGAAGAAATGGCTGCTGAGGGCATAGGTATTGAATAATAAGAAATTATTCGTACCTTTGCCGTCTTGTTATGAAGAAAACTTTGGCGAAAATATGGGTACCGACCCTTCTCGTGCTGGTGGCTGCAATGCAGTCATTCGGCATTGACACACGCAGAGCCGTGGGGCTTGCGCGTCTGTCGGACTCATTGGCTCTCCTGAGGACCGGAGATTCGGCTTCTACAGCGGACCTTGCAGCAGATAGCGTCTCAGCGACCCTGACATCTGCGGACAGCATCGCCATCGACACACTTCTGACAGACTCTCTCGTGAAGGACACTGCAGTAATCGTTCACGCCAGGGATACCATCACCGTTCCGGACTCACTTAAAGAGACCGACCCTTTCTTCTACAAATACTACATTGCCGTCAAGGATCCCGAGACACTCGCACTCGTGAGAGATTCCCTCTTCATGGCCGGTGACACACTCGAACTCCACATGCTTGACTCCCTCTACAGAAAGGATTCCACCGAGGTCGCTCAGGCTGCATATGACGCATGGTACGCTTCCCTTTCACGCAAGGAACGCAAAAAGGAAGATGCCAAGAAGGCACTTCCGGGACTCATTGCCGAGGCCAACAGAAAACTTGCCGTAAAGGACAGCATCAAGGCATACAAGGACAGCGTCCTGGAAGCGACTCCGCGTATTCTTGAAACGTTTGCCGTTCCGGACTCAATGCAGTACAAAAGACTGCTTATGTGGGAGCATGACAGACATTTCAACGACGTCAACCTCTACGCACAGGATACTTCATACAACTATCACTACTACGACTATCCTTTCCTGAGGGAAGATGTGAATGCGACCTGGCTAGGTGTGAGCGGTTCTCCAGTCCAGTCTTTCAACTGGTTCAAGAGGACCGAGGAAGAGAATGCAGTATTCTTTACCCCATACCAGACATACACCTACACTCCGGAGACTCTTCCGCAGTACAACACGAAGACCCCTTACACCGAACTGGCATATTCAGGAACCCTGTTCGCCAACAAGGAAAAGGAGGAATCAAACATCAAGATCCTGACCACACAGAACATCACTCCTGAACTCAACCTCACCCTCGAATACCACAGATTCGGTGGACGAGGAATGCTCAGAAGAGAGGACATCGACAACAGGACATTCGTGGCGGCCACAAACTACATGGGGAAGAAATATCTCATGCACGCCGGCTTCATCTACAACAGGATAAACAAGAGTGAAAACGGAGGTATCGTCGACCTCAACCTCATCAGGGATACCCTGGTCGACGCACGAGAAATAAACGTATACCTGCGTGATGCAGGAAACAAGATAAAGAGGAACACGGTATTCCTCGACCAGACTTACAGAATTCCTTTCGACTTCATCAGCAAGATAAAGAAGAACAAGGAAGAAAAGAGACAACTGGCCATCCGTGACAGTATCGCCGCCACCGGTGACAGCGTCGCACTGGCCGCATATATCGAGAAGTTCAAGGCAGACAGTATCGAGGCAGTGAGACTTGACAGTCTTGCGATGATTGCCGACACACTGAAAGCAGGAACTCATACGGACATCACCACTGCCTTCATCGGACACAGCAGCGAGTATTCCGTATTCAGGAAAAGTTACACCGACAACATCAGCGACGAGTATGGAAAGGAATTTTACCATGACCGCTTCTACCTCAACCCTACAAGCAGTCATGACTCCCTCCGAGTGATGAAATTCGAAAACCGCGTCTTCCTCAGACTTCAGCCATGGAGCGACGACGCCATCGTCTCCAAACTCGATGTGGGTATCGGTGACAAACTTGCAAGTTACTACAGTTTCAGACCTGTAGATTATCTGGAAGGCAGCAGAAACGTCATCCAGAACTCAGTCTATCTCTATGCAGGAGCCAACGGACAGTACAAGAAATACCTGCACTGGGATGCCCTCGGAAAATACACCTTTGCGGGATTCGGGGTAAATGACTTCGGTGTAGATGCCAACCTGAGCATCAACACTTACCCATTCAGAAGGTACAGGACAAGTCCGCTCACCATCAGGGCCCATTTCGAGACAAATCTCAAGGAGCCTGACTACTATCAGCAGCACTTGTTCACAAACCATTTCAGATGGGACAATGATTTCAGCAAGATATCGACGACGAAGGCTGAAGCGTCCGTATCCATTCCAAGATGGAAACTCGATGCGTCTGTCGGATATGCCTTGCTGGGAAACAACATATACTATGACACTCTCGGCGTCGTACGCCAGAACACCAAGCCGATGAGCGTCATAACTGCTTCACTTCGAAAGGACTTCACCTTATGGAAGTTCCATTTCGACAACAGGGCGCTTGTGCAGTTCTCATCCGACCCGGATGTGATGCCACTGCCATTGCTGGCCCTCAACCTCCGATACTATTTCCAGTTTGACGTTGTGAAGAATGTCATGCAGATGCAGATCGGAGCGAACGGAACATTCACGACCAAATGGTATGCACCGGCATACAACCCCGTGCTCGGAGTGTTTCATAACCAGAATACCGAACTATACGGCAACTGTCCTGTCGTAGACGTATTTGTAAACGTACAATGGAAGGGCGCATGCATCTTCCTCAAGGCCGTCAATCTTAACATGGGATGGCCGTGTGACAAGGCTGACTATTTCACAGCACACGGCTACATCAGTTCCCAGAGGGCCTTCAAGATCGGTATACACTGGCCGTTCTATGTGCACGCGGGTAACAAGAGCAGCAACAGCGCTGGCAACGCAGGAGCCGCGAGAGGCGGCAAAGGCGGTGCGGGGGCTCCCGGAGGCAGGACTTCCGGCCCTAGAAGATAAGCGCATAAACAAACCTTAAATGAAAGAAAAGACACAAAGAAGGCTTAGAAACGTTTTAATCTCACTTACGGTCATCTGCTTGACACCCCTTTGTGAAAAGGGACGAATGCTTAACGGAGCCGGCTCGGCAAATCCGCTTGCCGGACAGGAAATAATATGCGCGATTGACCTTTGTGACGACATGTATGGCGGACACGGGCTTGAAACCGGTCTTAACTACCAGTTGATCAAGCAGTTCGCAGAAGACAACAGATGCGACATACGCATCGTTTCCGCAAGGAAAGACGAAAACTGGACAGACTCGCTCAGGCTGAACAAGGCTGACATCGTCATCACACACACTCATGACGCCTCAGCACTAGATGGCTTGAACCTGTCACGCAGATTCAACGACTGCACCGTATGGGCGGTCAGCGACGCAGAATATCTCAGACAGGTGAACATGTGGATCAGCCACATCACATCGTCCCATGAGTTAGACGTCCTTCTGGACATGTACGGTCGTAAATATGACCCGATCAAGAGGGCTGAAAAAGGAGTAAGGTCAAAGACTCTCAGTCCTTATGACGACATCATCAGAAAGCATGCTGCAGATCTCGGATGGGATTGGAGGATGCTTGCGGCTGTCGTATATCAGGAATCCAAGTTCTCGATCAATTCCAGATCGCACAGAGGAGCCCAAGGCCTGATGCAGGTCATGCCTCAGACTGCGAAATATTACAAGGTTGACGACCTCCTGGACCCTGACCAGAACATTCTGGCAGGAACAAGACATCTGAAAAGACTCCAGAATCTTTACATCAAGCAGAACCTTGAGCATCAGGAACTTGTAAAGTTCACTCTTGCGGCTTACAATGCCGGAGAAGGAAGAGTTGCAGACTGCAGGAACTTCGCCGCCAGCATGGAAATGGACAGCAACAGTTGGGACGAGATCGTGAAGATCATCCCTCTGATGCGCGAAGACTCGATCCTTGAAGAAGAAAGCGTAAAACTTGGAAAATTCCAGGGACATGAGACAATCGCCTACATCGACAATGTGATGGCACTGTACGAGGCTTTCTGCAAGATCTGCCCGGAAGCCTGATCACTTCACTCTGACTGTATCTGCCGGATCGACCTTGGAGATGAACAGACAAGGGATCAGAAGCAGAATCATGATCATGATGAATGCCGAAAGGTCGGCAAGAAGAATCATACCGAAATCCAGTTCGACAGGTACGAATGACACAAAGTAATTCTCAGGATCCAGCCTGAGAAGATGTGTCGTACCCTGTATCAGGCAGAAAACGGCTGCCAGAATATTGCCCAAGGCCATTCCTTTAAGCGTCAGGACGGCGGAACTTGAGAGGAATACCTTCGCTATCGACTTGTCCGTCATGCCAAGAGACTTGAGAAGACCGATTGTGGAAATGTTCTCGAAGAGCATTATGAGAAGTCCGGAGATCATATTGAATCCGGCGACAATGGTCATCAGAATCAGAATGAAAAGCACATTGAAGTCGATGAGGTTCAGCCAGTCGAAAAGTTGGGGGTAAGTCATGACCGAAGATGTGGCGATCACAGTTTCTTCATCTTCCGACCCATATTCATATATAAGGTAAGCAGCCTCATTCTGCTTTTCCAGGATCTGCGATTCCGACTTATGGTCAGAGTCCAGAATGATCTCAATGCAGGAAGCCTTGGTCTGGTCCCAACCGTTCAGCCTGCGTATGTCATCCAGGTCGGCATAAACCACTATATTATCGTCTGCCTCGATCAATGTCTCATGCACTGCTTTCACATTGAACTGCCTTACCTTCATTTCTTCGCCCACGAAATATGTAAGCATACGGTCGCCTGGGCCGAGTCCGGAAATTTCAGCGAAACGCGACGGGATGGATACAGGCAATGCCAATGTATCCTTGAAAGGATCGACATATGAAGATGCAGCCCAGTCAGGGATTCCTTTAAGAAGCACTCCGTGTATATTGCCACCGTTCTTCACGATTCCGGCCTTATATGCCACCGGCACCACTGCCTCGACACCCTTCATATCCTGCACATGCGGCAGATAGGCCGGTGAACTATCGACCGGTAGATCAGAATCCATCACATTCATCCCCGGAGGGACGAGGCGAATGTCGCCGGTAATTGCTGACAAGCCCGAACGTATCTCGCTTCTGAATCCCGTCGAAACGGCTACGGCGATGATCATGACAAGGAAACTCACCGCGATGGAAATCATCGCGACATTGCCCTTGAAGCGGAGCCTCTTTGCTATGAAGAAAGATACGTTCATCGGTTATTTCACTGCATTCAATGCATCCAGACGGCCTTTTGCCAATATCTTCTCCTTCTCCGAACCATATTGGACCATCATCGCAAGATATTTCTTTTCCGCCTTGATGTTCTGAGCCCTTCTGCTGGCAACCACAGCGTTCTGTATGGCGGTCATGTCGCCGGGACTCTTCTTAAGCACCTTGTCATAGTGTTTCAGAGCATTCTTGTAATCTTTCTGGACAAGATAATATGACCCGATGTTGTTCATGAAATCGGTATTGTCAGGAAAAGCCTTGGACAATGTCTGGGATAATCTCAGAAAGGCATTGTATGAAGCCTGGCTTCCGATGGTGTAGAAACTGTAACAGTATTCCTGCATCGCTTCCGGGAAGAAGCCCTTTTCCGCCTCTGCTTCTTCGTATATCCACGGAGCAGTCCTGAGAGAATTCTCGGAGACAAGGTCCAGAAGATAAGCGAGTGCCATGTCAGGACTTTCCTTCTCGTAGGCGATATAGGCATTAGCCTTCATGAAACGATAATCGAGTCTGTCAGGCCATAAAGAGATAAGTCTGTCCGCAGTTTTTATAGCCTGACCGTAAAGTCCGTCATCAAAGACATTGACCTGATAATAATTCACATCATTGCCTAGACTGTCCTTCAAGGACAGCACCGGGCTCATGCCAAGATATTTCTTCTCCGGTCTTGTCACGACCTCCGTACTCTGAGCCTTGGTGAAAAAATAGGAGAACTTTCCGAAAAGCATCTTCGCATTTAAGGAATCTGCCTTTTCCCAATTGCTCAGGACAGTCTCAACACCGATTCCGGCCGGTCCGAGACGCGACACAAGCATGTCATATCTCTGCTCATATCTTTCAGACTCCGTCTGGGCATATGCTCCCATATGAATAAGCAGCACTAAGGCTGCAAGCAATAACCTTTTCATTTTCAACTATTTGTTAATATCCATCCTGATCCTTCTGCTTTGAGGATGAAGACTGTTGCACCTGTTGCCGAGATTCTTCACAAAGCCCAGCGGCAAGCCACCATATGATATCGTGACATATCCTTTCGGCATATCAGCAAGGGTTACCGCATCTCGATGGAGAAACGCAAGAGCAGTCTTCATGTCCACTTCCGCCACAGGGAATGCACTTCTGTCAAACATCATGGACAATGCGAGATCAGCGTCAGGCACAAGCGTCCTTCCTTTCAAGGTGCCCACGGCACATCCGGCTGCAATCACATGCAGGTTCTGCTCCAACTGTGAAAGTTCCGGATAGATACCCGCCGGTACGGCAATGACAGTCTCTCCCCTGCTTCTGAAAGTCACTTCGCATGAAAGCAACCTGCCAAGATCCTCCGGAAACGGCATGTCCTTCCCTTTGACAGGACGAAGATTCCTGCCCCTGATATCCCTGAACTCCACATCCGAGGTCTTCCTCAATGCTCCGCAATATTGTCCCTCTCCCTCCACATGTCCGGGAACGAGACTATACCCGTATCTGGTCTTGATTACACCATCCTTCACTCCGGCGATGTCTTCCGCCGTCAGGAAATCCGCTCCAAGTTCCGCCGCAGCCCATGCCACATTGCCGTCATTCTCATATACATTGAAAGTACATGTCGAATAAATGAATATACCGTCTCGGGCAAGTGCAGGCCACACATCGGCCATTATCCTCCTCTGACGTGCCTCACACAAGGCCACATTATCCTCGGACCATTGCTTCTGTGCTTCTTCATCCTTCCGGAACATACCTTCGCCCGAGCAAGGGACATCAGCGACTATGATATCGAAATATCCCGGAAGAGATGCGAATGTCCTCGGATCATCGGAAGTCACGACCACATTCGGATCGCCCCATATGGCTACATTGTCGGCGAGTACCCCAGCACGTGCCTTCATAACCTCATTCGAAACAAGTATGAAGGAATCGCCGCAACGCTCACGAAGCGACGCCGCCAGATCCGTGGTCTTACCACCAGGGGCCGCACACAGGTCAAGAACTCTCAGAGGACGTCCTTGCGGACATCGGAAGTCTTTCAGAAGCGTCCTGAACACATGTCCGACAAACATCGAAGAGGAATCCTGGACATAGTAGGCACCTGCATGGAAATGAGGGTCAAGGGTGAAGACCGGCCTCTCCGGGAGCAGTCTGCCATGTTCAGCCCAAGGGACCTGACGGCCATCAGGACATGTTCCCGGCTTGAATGGATTCCTTCTGACCGCCGTGGAAGCAGGGCTGTCAAAAGCAGAAAAAGCGACAAGGGCATTTTCGCTCCCTATCGCCTCTTCCAGATATTTCCTGAACGCGTCCTTTATCATAACTTTGACGGATCAATTCCCTCGGGCATTCTGCCTTCCGAAACTGCTGCCAATGATTCGGCAACCTTGTCAAGAGCATCCTTGATCTTGCTTCCCAGAAGCGTCTTCATCATGAAATTGAGTTCCGCGTCAACAACGATTTCAAAATCAGTCTTGTAAGGGTCTGCCGCCGCATTGAAATGAAGCGTTAGAAAGAATTTGAACGGAGCACCGTCATCCACGAATTCTATCCTTGAATAAGGCACTCTTTCCTTCACACGCACACCGATGCTGAATCCTTGAACCACAGCATGTATGCTATCATAGTCAGCAGTGACATCAGTCCTTTTGTCCTCGGGAAGAAACTGAACGAAGTTGCGCATATCCACAAACGCCATATACAACTCATATGGCGCCTTCGACACCAGGGTCTTCTTGCTTCTGAATTCTGCCATATCTTATCAGTTTCCCCATGTTGACGGCGAGAAACGCCATTCCTTGAGCACCTGCATATCCGTATCCTTCACATATCCGGTCTCGTTTGCGACAGTGATGAGAGTGTCGTAGTTAGAGAGGGTCGTGAGTTCGACATTCGCGTCCTCGAATGCCTTGCGGGCATGATTGAAGTTGTATGAGAAGATCGCCACCATTCCCATCACATCCGCACCGGCATTGACAAGAGCATTCTTTGCCGCAAGGCTGCTCATTCCGGTAGAGATGAGGTCCTCTACGATAACCACCTTCCTGCCAGGCTCGAGGATACCCTCGATCTGCGAACCGGTACCATGATCCTTCGGTTTCGGTCTCACGTAGCAGAAAGGCTTGCCGAGCATATGAGCCACAAGATAGCCATGCGCTATGGCACCTGTAGCGACACCTGCTATGACCTCCACGTCAGGATACTGCCTGGTGATGATATCAGCCATCCATCTGCATACATTTTCACGTATTTCAGGAAACGAAAGTATTCTTCTGTTATCGCAATAGATAGGTGATTTCCATCCCGAAGCCCATGTAAAAGGGTTTTCCGGACGCAACATGACAGCCTTTATCTCAAGAAGAGACTTGGCCACTGCTTTCTCTATTCTTTCCATATTAAATAGTTTTGATTGTTTTTCAGTTCTTCTGTCTATATTTGCACAAGGATTTACCCGCATGCACACATATCGTGCAAATATAATAAAATTATAGGTCAAATGCACAAAATATACTTCGAAAATCGATGTATGGTCATCTGCAGTACGGACGATTCCGCATTGTCCGACCCAAACGCTGTCAGATTCACGCCGGGAAGCGATCCCGACATGCACACTCTGGTTGAAATGATGGAAAGTTCACCGTCATTATGCAGGGTATTCATCCCCACCGACGACGTCGAGAAGACCTACAGAAGGATATGCAGCGAATTCAAGGAGGTCAATGCCGGAGGAGGACTGGTATCGAACCGCCGAGGAGACTTTCTGCTGATAAGCCGCAACGGGCTCTGGGACCTTCCGAAAGGGCATCAGGATCCGGGAGAAGACATCAGCATCACAGCATTGAGGGAGGTGCAGGAAGAGACGGGGATCGACGCCATCAGACTGAGGGAACTCATATGCATAACTGACCATTGCTACAGAAGGGACGGCATATGGCATCTCAAGCACACATGGTGGTACGACATGCTTTACACCGACCCTACCGACCTCACGCCTCAGAAAGAGGAAGACATTTCCAAGGCGGCATGGGTGGCGAAATCAAGTCTGCCGCAATTCCTTCTGAACACATATCCGTCAATTGTGGAGGTGTTCAGAGAGGCGAAAATCTGAATTTTTACATTTTTTCGAGCGATAATGAAACAAAATCTTCAAAAATCCGTATAATGATATGAATTTTTGCAGTATTTTAAGATTTTGCGATTATAAACATTTATGAAACTTTCACAATTCCAGTTCAATCTTCCTGCTGAGAAGATTGCGACAGAGCCGCCGAGATGGCGTGACGAAGCGAAACTCATGGTACTTCACAAGAAGACCGGAGAAATCGAACACAAACTGTTCAAGGACATCATCAATTATTTCGAGAAAGGCGACACATTCGTCCTCAATGATACCAAGGTGTTCCCGGCCAGACTTTACGGCAACAAGGAAAAGACAGGAGCGGACATCGAGGTATTCCTTCTCAGAGAACTCAACCGCGAGCAGAGGCTTTGGGATGTGATAGTGGATCCTGCAAGAAAGATCAGAATAGGAAACAAACTCTATTTCGGCGAGGATGACAGCCTCGTGGCCGAAGTCATCGACAACACGACTTCAAGAGGCCGTACCCTCCGTTTCCTTTATGACGGAAGTTACGAAGACTTCAAGTCCACCCTCTTCGGACTTGGACAGACTCCAGTTCCTGACTGGGTCAAGAAAGAGGTCACAGCGGAAGATGCCGAGAATTTCCAGACCATCTTCGCGAAGCACGAAGGTGCAGTTTCTGCGCCAGCAGCCGGCCTCCACTTCAGTCGTGAACTCTTCAACAGAATGATTCTCAAGGACATAAACAAGGCCTTCATCACTCTTCACATGGGTATCGGACATTTCAGGGAAGTGGACGTCGAAGACCTGTCCAAGCACAAGATGGATTCCGAGAGGCTCATAATCACACAAGAGGCCGCAGATCTGATCAACAAGACAAAGAAGAGCGGACACAAGGTGCTTGCCGTAGGTATCACCACCATCAGAGGACTTGAAACCTACGTGACCACCAATGATGAAGTGAACGCTTATGACGGATGGACCAACAAGTTCATCTTCCCTCCATACAGGTTCGCCATTCCTGACGCCATCGTGTCGAACTTCCATCGTCCGGGCTCTACAATGCTAATGTCAGTGGCTGCATTCGGAGGATACGAAAACGTGATGAAGGCATATAAGACCGCTCTGGAAGAAGACTACAAGTTCGGCCCTTACGGTGATGCCCTCCTTATCATCTGATAAGAATCACGGCATCTTTTTAAAAAAGATCACACGATTTAAAGAAAAAGAAAAATTTTCCATAAAAAAGACCAAAACCGGCTTTCTGAAATGCTCAGAAGCCGGTTTTTGCATTTACTTTGGGACATGGAAAATTCAAATGAAAAAGCATGTCTGTGCGCATTGAACAGACTTTTCGGATTTACTCCGAAGGCCGGACTGGCACTGATTTCACACCTGGGCTCCGCTTCCGACATCTTCCGGATGAGCCCAGAAGAACTGGAAGAGGTCCTCGGTCCTTATTCGAAACATGCGAAAGAACTGGGGATAGCGGCTGTGGAGCAGGCTGCTGAAGAACTGCACAGATTAGAGGGGACGGGCATCGGTTTCACCGGGTGGACAGAGGAAGGCTATCCTCCTCTTCTGCGTGAATGCGAAGACGCTCCCATCGGGCTCTACATCAGAAGCGTGACTCCGGCGGAAGAATTATGGAAACCTCGCAGAAGCATCGCGGTCATAGGGACCAGAGACATATCCCCTTACGGACGTGAATGGTGCGAAAGAATGGTGACGGAACTATCACACACCTCAGACAAGCCTCTGATTGTCAGCGGGCTGGCCCTCGGAACCGACATCTGCGCACATAAGACTGCGCTTGAAACAGGACTTCCGACCGTAGCAGTAATGGCCACCGGTCCCGAGACCATCTACCCGTACCGGCACCGTGAAACAGCGGAAAGGATATGCAGTACACCCGGATGCGCACTTATAACTGATTATCCCCCGGGCACATCTCCCCTCGCAGTCAATTTCCTCCGGAGAAACCGCATAATAGCGGGCATGAGCGACACGACAATACTCGTGGAATCGAAGATGAAGGGTGGAGGCATGATGACTTCACGGCTCGCGTTTTCATACAACCGTGATGTCTACGCTCTTCCCGGACGCATCGACGACATCCGCTCACAAGGCTGCAACAGCCTGATAAGAAGCAAGATAGCAGAACCTGTCACATCATTGGAAGGACTCATCGAAAGCCTTGGGCTTGAAAATCCGTCCGGAAAGTCATACAGAAATGTTGTCGAAATCGTCCGCGAGGCTTTCGGGCAAATCCTTCCGGACGAAGACCTGAATGCAGTTGCAGATGTACTCTCAGTCATCAGGAAATCACGCGGAATAACTCTTGACGACCTTGCCTCCGCATGCGGACTAGGATACGGAAAGACGGCGGACGCCGTAGGAATGTTGGAAACCGAAGGACTGATATCCGTCGACCTGCTCCAAAGATGTTGCATCAATCCTAAGAAAATCCGATAAATTTGATTAGATTTGCAAGATTGAGATCAAAGACATACAATGAGATTTACAGATACCCACGCACATCTTTATGACGAAGCCTTCTCTTCGGAAGAGGATCAGGCCGTAGAAAGGGCGGTTGAAGCCGGAGTGGACAGGATCATATTTCCTGATATCGACTCGCTTACTCGCGAAGCGATGTTTTCATTCGCTGGCCGCCATCCCGGCAGGATATTCCCATGCCTGGGACTTCATCCCACATCCGTCGGAGAAGGATGGCAGGATGAGATGTCTGCATTGGAAGGCTACCTCTCGCGAAAGATATATGCGATAGGCGAAATAGGAATGGACTGCTACTGGTCGAAAGACTATTTAAAAGAACAGGAAGAAGTCCTGCGCATACAACTGGAACTTGCCTCAAGGCTCGATCTCCCGGTGATAATCCATTCCAGAGAGTCTACGAAACTCATCATCGACATACTCAAGGATTGCAGGCACATGAATCTCAGGGGCGTTTTCCATGCTTACAGCGGAAGCGCCGAGACATTCCGCGAACTTCAGGGACTCGGTGACTGGTACATCGGCATAGGCGGAGTGCTCACCTATAAGAAAGCGTCGATCGCCGAGACCGTCCGCGAGATCCCGCTCGACCGCATTCTTCTGGAAACAGACTCCCCTTACCTCACGCCGGTGCCTTTCAGAGGCAGACGCAACGAAAGCAGTTACATTCCTCATATCGCTGCAAGACTCGCTGAACTCACGGAAAAGGATATCGAGGAAATCGCTGCCGCAACCACAGCAAACGCAGAAAAACTGTTTGGAATATGAAACAGGCAGAAACCAGGACAACAAAATCCGCCATCCTTCTGATATATACGGGAGGAACCATCGGAATGAAGGAAGACCCTTCCATCCAGGCCCTCAGGCCGTTCAACTTCAGCCAGATACTGGAAGAAGTGCCGGAATTGGGCAAGTTCGCTTACAGAATCGACTCATTCACATTCGACCCTCTTATCGACTCTTCCGATGTAGAGCCGTCCATGTGGCTTGCGTTGGCAGAACTCATTGAAAAACGTTATGACGATTACGACGGTTTCGTGATCCTTCACGGCACCGACACGATGGCATACTCAGCATCCGCCCTGAGTTTCATGATCGAAGGACTGACCAAGCCGATAATCTTCACCGGAAGCCAACTTCCGATAGGCATTCCGAGGACGGACGGAAAGGAAAACCTCATCTCATCAGTAGAAATCGCCGCGGCAAAGGATGAAGAAGGCAATGCCCTTGTGCCGGAAGTGTGCATATGCTTCGACAACGTCCTGATGAGGGGCAACAGGGCCTCGAAAATCAATTCTGACCATTTCAGGGCCTTCCGTTCACCGAATTATCCACCTCTTGCAGAGGCCGGGATCCACATCAGATACAACACCCCGCTCATCAGGAAACCTGAGGTTCCGGATTCACGTCCGGTCTTCCACAAGAATCTTGACACAAGGGTCTCCATCCTCAAGATGCATCCGGGAATCACGCCACAGATCGTAAGGAGAATCTTATGCGGAGAGGACACCCGTGCCGTCATAATCGAGACCTATGGAGCAGGAAACGCGCCTTCGAAAGAATGGTTCCTTGACATAGTCAGGGAAGCGGCTGCAATGGACAAGATAATACTGAATGTGACCCAATGCCTTGCCGGCAGCGTCAACATGGACATATACGCAACGGGAAAATGTCTGAAAGAGGCCGGAGTGACGAACGGATACGACAGCACGACCGAAAGTGCCTTGGGCAAACTGTTCCATCTGATGGGAAGATTCTGTTCGAATGAAGAAGTAAAAGCACAGTTGGAAACAGATTTAAGGGGAGAAATATCAAAATAATCATTGCCGTTTGGAAATAATTTGCTAAATTGCACCGCATTTCAAGGACAAGGAATATCTTGTCCACACGTAAAGCACAGAATATTAACTAATAACAATTCAATAACTTTAAATTAATCAAACACACAAAAACAATTATGAAAAAAATTTTCATGTTTTTGGCAGTAATGGGCGTTATGGCCTTTTCTGCACAGAACGCAGTAGCTCAGGACGAGCAGGCTGCTGAACCAACAGCAACTGAGGCTGCAGCACCGGCTGCTGAGACTCTTGACGGACCTGAGGAAGTTCCAATGCACCAGGCTCTCAAGACCAAGTTCATCGAAGGTGGTGCCGGCTTCATGGCTCTCGTTATCGCCTGCCTTATCCTCGGTCTCGCTCTCTGTATCGAGCGTATCCTTTACCTCGGTTTCTCTAAGACCAACACCAAGAAACTTCTCGCCAAGATCGAGGACGCTCTCAACAATGGTGGTGTAGCCGCTGCTACTGATGTTTGCCGCAACACTCGTGGTCCTGTTGCTTCTATCTTCACTCAGGCACTCCTCCGCCTCGCTGACGGTCAGAGCCTCGAAGAAGTTGAGAAGGCTGTCGTATCTTACGGTGGCGTAGAGGCTAGCAAGATGGAGCAGAACCTCTCTTGGATTTCTCTCTTCATCGCTATCGCTCCATCACTCGGATTCTTGGGAACAGTTATCGGTATGATCCAGGCATTCGACGCCATCATGGTTGCAGGTGACATGTCTCCAGCAGTCGTTGCAGGTGGTATGAAGGTCGCTTTGATCACAACTGTAGGTGGTTTGATCGTTGCCGTTATCCTCCAGATCTTCTTCAACTATATCCTTTCACAGGTTGAGTCTCTCACAATTGACATGGAAGACGCTTCAATCAGCCTCATGGATATCTTGGTAAAATATCAGGGAAAGTAATCATTGAAATTTCTATAAAATGAAATACGAAAAAATCATTAAATGGATTCTGGTCGCATTGTTCATCGTGGGCATCGTGTTCAGCTTGTACGGATTTATCGTAGGCTTTGAATCGAACGGAAATGCTCCGGTAGACAATCTCCTCTATTGCACTTATGCATTTGCAGGAATCGCACTCCTCGCAGTTTTGTTCGGTGTGATAGTGATTGGCGGCATCAACAATCCGAAGAGCCTTATAAAACTCTTGCTCGGACTTGTTGTCATCGCAGCGATCATCGCAGTTGCTTATGTGATTGCGCCAGGAACACCAGCCGTAGGTTACATCGGTGAGCCAGTGTCAGATGGAACACTCAAACTGACAGATACTGTTCTTAATCTTACTTATTTCACATTTGGTCTTTCAATCGTAGCCCTTGTTATAGGCTGGATTGTTGGAGCGGTACGTAAATAATTAACGCCATGGGTAGAAAAACACCAGAAATCAATTCAAGTTCAACGGCAGACATGGCATTCATCCTGCTCTGTTTCTTCTTGATGACTACCACGATGGATCAGGACAAGGGTCTGCAGCGTCGTCTGCCTCCTATGCCGGATCCAAATCAGAAGGCTGAGGACCAGAAGGTTAATCGTCGTAATATCATCGTTGTGAAGATCAACTCTGCCGACAGACTGCTTGCTGGTACAGAGCCTATGGATGTCAGCCAACTTAAGGACAAGATCAAGGAATTCCTTTCAAACCCTGCAAACGACCCTAATCTTCCTGAAAGAGAAGAGAAGGAAATCGAAGGATTCGGACCATGCATGGTCTCAAAGGGTGTAATTTCACTTCAGAATGACCGCGGTACCAGTTATCAGGCATACATTGCAGTTCAGAACGAACTTGTAAAGGCCGTGAACGAACTCCGCGACGAATTTGCAATAGCAAACTTCGGAAAACTATACCTCAAGTGTAATGAGGACGAACAGAAGATTGTAAGAGAGGCTGTTCCTCAGAACATTTCCGAGGCTGAGCCTAAGGATGTTTCTAAAAAGTAAAGATAGGAGAAAACAATATGTCAAAATTCAAACAGAAAGATAAAAGGACAGTGCCAAACCCACCATCGGGCTCACTTTCCGACATCGTGTTCATGCTCCTGTTCTTCTTCATGGTGACAACCACCATGCGTGAAACAGAAAGCAAGGTTCAGGTAAGACTTCCTGAAGCATCAGAGATTGCAAAACTTGAAAGAAAGGATTTGACTTCATACATCAACATCGGTACTCCTACAAGAAACCTTCAGGCTCAGTTCGGTACTGATTCACGTATCCAGTTGAATGACTCGTTCAAGACTGTAACAGAAATCCGCGACTTCATCGCTGCAGAGCGTGACGCAATGTCAGAGGCCGACAGATCATTCATGACAGTTGCAATCAAGGCTGACGAGAATACTCGTATGGGTATTGTTACAGACGTTAAGCAGGAACTCCGTAAGTGTTCTGCGCTTAAGATCATGTACACAGCAAGAAAACCTGCTGAATAACATTCAGTTCACATATTTAAGAAAAGCAGTTCGAAAGGACTGCTTTTTTTATTGTTTCAAATGTGATATTACGGGATTTTTCGGTAATTTTGCAAGGATATAAACTTCAATTTTATGAAAACTCGTAAACTCATTGCTGCACTGGTCATCACCGTAATGGCGCTCGGTATCTCCGAATTTTCCGTAGAAGCGAAGAAGAAGGAAGAGAAGGCAAAATACATATTCCTTTTCATCGGTGACGGAATGGGATGGACACATGTCTCTACAGCGGAATCATACCTTTCTTACAAAGAAGGCAAATTGGGCGGAGCGATGCTGACGATGACACAGTTCCCATATTTCGGTACTGCTACGACATATTCTGCCAACAGATATGTAACAGACTCGTCGGCTGCGGGAACAGCAATTGCCAGCGGAGAGAAGACAGATAACGGAATGCTGGGAGTGGATCCGGAAGGAAAGCCCGTCAAAAGTTTTGCTTATGATTTGAAGGAAGACGGATATCAGATAGGCATCATATCGACCGTAGGTATCAATCATGCTACTCCAGGCGCATTCTACGCCCACGATTACAGCAGAAATTCATACTATGAGATATCAAAGCAGATTCCTGCTTCCGGCTTTGAATACTTTGCCGGAGACGGATTCATTGAATATCAGGGAAAGAGTAGGACAGAAGAGCCGGTAGATGCCTACATCGAGAGAAACGGATATGCAGTTGCATATGGTATAGAGGAGTTCAGGGAAGAAACGGAAGGCAAGAAACATGCAGTTTTCTGCCAGGCCAGCAACAAATCCGAGAGTGCCGACAACTATGTGAGCGAAGGCAAACTCAAAGAAGACGCCACACTTTCGCAGATGCTTGAACTTGGACTGGAATTCATCGATGATGATGAACCTTTCTTCTTCATGTGCGAAGGAGGCAAGATCGACTGGACTGCACATGGCCACAGGACAATGCCGATGGTGATGGATATCCTGGAAATGGATGCTGCGATTGCGACCGCATACGAGTTCTATAAGAAATATCCAGAAGAGACGCTTATAGTCGTTACGGCTGACCATGAAACCGGTGGTCTCACCCTCGGCTGCGGTCCGGACATGATCGACTGGAAAAGACTTGAAGAACAGTGGCTCAGCGAAGGAAAGAAGAATAATCTTCCTGACAAGGAAAATGAGAAACTGAACAGGGAGTGCTCGATCGGATGGACAACCGGAGGCCACACAGGAGGTGCCGTTCCGGTATATGCGGTAGGCAAAGGGGCAGAAAAGTTCATGGGACGCATGGATAACACAGACATTAGAGGTAAAATTTTAGGCGAATAAGCGCAAAACGATTATCTTTGCAAAGTTTGTAAAATCAGTAACATAATAATGGAAACAGTTATCAGAACCAAGATCAAAGACCTGCTGAAAGCAGAAGCAGGCAAAGAGGTTCTTGCAAAAGGATGGGTAAGGACCAAGAGAGGAAACAAGAATGTGGCATTCATCGCCCTTAATGACGGTTCAACCATCAATAATATTCAGATTGTAGTTGACAAGACACCGGATAACGAAGCGGTTCTTGCAAAGGTTACAACAGGTGCATGTATCGCAGTGAAAGGTATGCTTGTAGAGTCTATGGGAGGCGGACAGGCAACTGAGATCCAGGCTACCGAGATCGAGATCTACGGCGAATGCGACCCTATGCGTTACCCTCTCCAGAAAAAGGACACTTCATTCGAGTTCCTCAGGACAGTCGCACACCTTCGTCCAAGGACCAATACATTCGGAGCGATCTACAGGGTAAGAAGCAAGATGGCATATGCGATCCACCAGTTCTTCAATGAGAAGGGATTCGTATATGTGCATACACCGCTCATCACAGCATCTGACTGCGAGGGTGCAGGACAGATGTTCCGCGTGACCACACTTGACATGGAGAATCTTCCACGCAACAAGAAGGGCGGAATAGACTACACCAAGGACTTCTTCGGCAAGGAGACAAGCCTTACAGTGAGCGGACAGTTGGAAGGCGAACTCGGAGCAATGGCTCTCGGAGACATCTATACATTCGGTCCTACGTTCCGTGCAGAGAACTCGAACACTCCGCGTCACCTCGCAGAGTTCTGGATGATCGAACCAGAAATGGCATTCTACGACATCAAGGACAACATGGACCTCGCTGAAGGGTTCATCAAGTATCTCGTAAATTATGCCCTTGACAACTGTTACGACGACATCAAGTTCCTCAACGACAGATATGACAACGAACTCATTGAGCGTCTCGAAAGCGTAGCAGACACAGAATTCGTACGCCTCACCTACACCGAGGGAATCAAGATTCTCGAAGCGGCAGGAGTGGAATGGGAGTATCCTGTAAGTTGGGGTACAGACCTTCAGAGCGAGCACGAAAGATATCTCGTAGAGAAGCATTTCAAGAAGCCTGTGATCCTTACAGACTATCCTAAGGACATCAAGGCATTCTACATGAAGCAGAACGAGGACGGAAAGACTGTACGCGCTATGGACGTTCTCTTCCCTAAGATCGGCGAGATCATCGGAGGTTCTGAGCGTGAATCATCACTCCAGAAACTTGAAGGCCGCATCGAGGAACTCGGCATGAGCCGCAAAGGTCTCGAATGGTATCTCGACACACGCCGTTTCGGTTCAGCGCCACACAGCGGCTTCGGTCTCGGCTTCGAGCGTCTTCTTCTCTTCGTGACCGGAATGAGCAATATCCGCGACGTGATTCCGTTCCCTAGAACGCCAAAGAACGCAGAATATTAATACTCAGAATACTAACCCTTAATTGTCATCCTGAACGTAGTGAAGGATCTTTACAAAAGATTTATCGCTATCGCTCAGGATGACAAATCGAAAAGAATATGTTGATTATCGGAATAGCCGGAGGATCCGGATCAGGAAAGACCACAGTAGTAAAGGCGATTACAGAACAACTTCAGGAAAATGTAGTCGTGATTCCGCAGGACTCTTACTACAAAGACCTCAGCCACTACACTGAGGAACAGAAAAGGGTACATAACTTCGACCATCCCGATTCAATAGACTTCGATCTTCTCAGAGCGCAACTCAAGGAGTTGCGCGAGGGAAAGGTCGTGGAGCAGCCCGTATATTCATACATCACCTGCGGCCGTTCAAAGACAGAGACCGTCACCGTCAAGCCTGCTGATGTGATCATCGTGGAAGGCATCCTCATCTTCACAGATCCGAAGTTGAGAAAACTTATGGACATAAAGATATTCGTAGACGCCGATGACGACGACAGGCTCATGCGAGTGATGGCCCGCGACATCGTGGAAAGAGGCAAGACTGTGGAATGGGTGATCGAGCGCTATTCCAACACAGTCAAGCCGATGTATCTGCAATTCATCGAGCCTAGCAAGAGATATGCAGACATCATCATCCCGCAGGGAGGACACAACAAGGTAGCGATCGACGTGATCTCCGCGACTATCGAGAAATCCCTTGCAACTTGCAAGAAACAGTAAGCCTGGCATCATTCCGAACAGAGTGAAGAATCTATGAGCAATCAGGAAAATAAGGCAGGACTTTATCTCACCGTGATATTCCATCTCACGGTGATTATTATCTTATTGCTCTACTCGATCGATTCCACCATCCGTCGTGAAGAAAGTTTTGTCCTCGATTTCTCCAAGCAGGAGGAAATTGAACGCAAGGAGAAGGAAGAGGTGATGAAGCAGGACATCAGCGAGAAACTGGAGGAAATGATTGCTGCTGCACGTAAGCAGACTTCCGGACAGATCAGAAACATCGCTGTTGACGCAGGAGGCCAACTTAAAGACGACAGAGGCACTGATGCGGACCAGTTATACAAAGACGCGGAAAGACTCGCCAAAGAACTTAAAAACGGCCAAAAAGACGGCATTGAGGAAGATGCACAGGATGAGACCGTAGAGATGCAGCATCAGAAGAAGCCTGACAACAGAAATCAGAAGGCATATAGCGGTCCTTCCGTGCTTTCATATACTCTGGACGGCAGAAAAGCGAGCCACTTGCCGATTCCGGCATACAGATGTTATGGCGCAGGAGACGTCACTGTAATAATTACAGTAGACCCACAGGGTAATGTAACCAATGCCAAAGTCATGGATGAAATATCTTCATCAGATCAATGCCTTCGCAATTTCGCTGTCCGTGCCGCAAGACTCTCCAAATTTTCCAAATCAACTACGGCTCCTACAAGACAGACAGGAGAAATACTATACAGATTCATCGCACAGTAATTCCCCTGTCCATCGTAAACTTGTCCGGCACATCTCAATTCTTCAATGCAGCCTGGATGATATCGTCTATCGGAAGATAAAAGCGATAGAAAGCCTCATTGTCCAGTTTCGAGAAACGGCCTACCAAGGCCTTCAATTGCGGCATCATATACGGCTCCGTCTCCTCCCATTCGCCGGGAGCAGGCCTGATTCCGTCAACACGTGAGGCATATTCAAGGAACTGCTCATCAAGCGCGATATCGTCGAGGAATCTTTCGAGTGTCTCGAAATCGCTGATTCCGGACAATGAGCCGCGGTATTTGTCAGCCATCGCCTGGGCGAATCTCATCTGCGTGGTCTTCTTGTTGCACGAGATGAAGAATGATGTCGCCTTGGTCGTATCTATCGGCACAAACACATCCGGGATGATGCCGCCGCCACCGTACATCCTGCGGCCTTTCACCGTATAATACACGACAGTGGTGTCGACCTTCATGCTGTCGGCAGAAGTCATTTCACCGTGCGCATAGCGCTCATATATGTCGTATTCATAATCCTCGTCATATGGTTTCTGGATACATCTTCCGGAAGGGGTATAGAAACGAGACACGGTAAGACGGATTCCAGATCCGTCAGTGAAGTTTATCGGCTCCTGTACCAGTCCCTTGCCGAAAGAACGACGTCCTATTATGACTCCCCTGTCGTTATCCTGGATGGCACCGGCGAAAATTTCGCTTGAAGAAGCCGTACCGTCATCGATAAGGACAGAGAGTTTCACATCCTTGAGACTTCCCTTTCCATCTGCCGTAAACTCCTGTCTGGGCCTCTTTCTGCCTTCCATATACACGACAAGGTCATCCTCTTCGAGGAACTCGTTCGAAAGTTTCCATGCCTGGTCGAAATAGCCTCCTGTATTGTCCCTGAGGTCGAATATAAGATGCTTCATGCCCTGGCTCACAAGCCTGTCAGTAGCCTCGGAAAATTCCTTATATGTAGTCCTCGTGAACTTGGATAGTTTCAGATAACCTGTCTGGTCATCTATCATGAAGGCAGCATCGACGCAGTGAACCGGAATCTTGTCGCGTATGATGTCGAGAGGAATAATATTGCCGTCACGGTTGACAGTGATCTTCACCTTGGAGCCCTTCGGGCCCTTCATGAGCCTTATCATGCTGTCCTGCGGCATTCTGACTCCTGCAACATCCTTGTCATCTACGCGGACAATCCTGTCGCCTTGTATCAGGCCAGCCTTTTCGGATGGACCTCCGGGGATGGTGGTCAGCACAATGGCTGTATCATTAGGAACATTGAAAGTGATTCCGATTCCCTCGAAATTTCCGGAAAGTTCACTTACAGATTCCGTCAATTCCACAGGAGGAAGATATACGGAATGCGGATCGAGTTCCGCAAGGGCGGCGGAAACTGCGGCGTCAGTCATACCGGTCATGTCTATGGTATCGACATAGTTTCTCTCCACCTCCTGGAGAATGAGGTTGAGTTTGCGCCATCTGTTGTAATCTCCGTCAAACTTCCTGTTCGGTTCAAGAGCCTTGTTCACCACAAGCGTAAGGAGAACACCTGTGGCAACGCCCAGAAGGGCGTATAATATGTTATTGTCAAGTCGCTTCATATATCGGTCCGATATCTTTTCAGTCTACCTGTTCAACCTCTATGCCTGCCCTCGTCAAGAGATCTATTCCGTCCGTAAGGCGATATGGGTCACGGTACACCACCCTCTTTATGCCGGCCTGGATGATGAGTTTGGCACATTCGAGGCAAGGAGAGGCTGTGACATAAAGGGTAGCACCCTTGCTGCTGTTACCTGACTGAGCCACCTTCGAGATGGCATTGGCCTCTGCGTGAAGGACATAAGGCTTGGTAAGGCCGTTCTCATCCTCACAAATGTTTTCAAACCCGGACGGAGTACCGTTGTACCCGTCCGAGATGATCATCCTGTCCTTGACCAGCAAGGCTCCTACCTGACGACGCTTGCAGTATGAGTTCTGAGCCCATACGCCCGCCATCTGAATATAACTCTTGTCAAATTTTTCCATTTTTCTATCGTTGGTAAAGATATCTCTTGATGCTCTTCTTAGGAGTTCTCTCGAAATCCTCTGACATCACCTCTATCTTCTTGAGTTTAGCATAGTTAGGAAGTTCCTTGTTAAGTTCAGGAAGCGTTCCTTCCATATATTTCACAAATGTCTCCTGGTTCATGCCGTCCCTGGCACCCGCCGCAAAGTCAGGATAGATAAGGGCAGTAAGGCCTCCGTTATCCTCAATCACAAGAGAATCGACGACATACGGCTGGCTGTTCACAACCGTCTCGACCTCCTCCGGATAAATGTTCTGACCGCTAGGACCGAGAATCATGCACTTTGTACGTCCCTTGATGAACAGGCATCCATCCTCGTCGATCACACCCATGTCACCTGTACGGAACCATCCGTCATCAGTGAAGACTTCCTTAGTCGCGTCCTCGTTCTTATAGTAGCCAAGGAACACATTCGCACCCTTGATCTGTATCTCACCCGGTACATTTACAGGATCGGAAGAATCGATCCTCATCTCCATGTTCACCGCAGCCTTTCCGCATGAATAAAGTTTCTCTGTCTTCCAGTCGTCATATGCGATGATAGGGGCACACTCCGTCATACCATAACCTACCGTGAACGGGAAGTTCATCTTCTTGAAGAAATTCTCCACTTCCTTGTTGAACGCTGCACCACCTATGATGACCTCATAGAACTCGCCACCGAAGGCATTGATGAGTTCTGTCCTCACCTTGTTGAGCACAACCTGATTGAGTCCCGGAACCTTCATGAGGAACCTGATTCCTTCCTTCTCAAGAATCGGCTTCACCTTTGTCTTATAGATCTTCTCGATCACAAGAGGAACGGCGATCACTACGCTAGGCTTCACCTCGGCGAGAGCCTGCATGATGATCTTCGGACTCGGGAGACGCGACAGGAAGTGGACATGACATCCGACTGAAAGTTCATAGAGGACCTCGAACATAAGGCCGTACATATGGGCGCACGGAAGCATCGAGACAACCTTGCTCTTGTTGTTAAGTTGTGGAAGAGCCTGGCTTGCGAACTGCATGTTCGAGAGAATCGCACGATAAGGGATCATGACACCCTTAGAAAAGCCTGAAGTTCCTGATGTATAATTGATTACAGCAAGTTCATCTGCAGAATCCTCATAATAGTCGAGCATATCAGGCTCAAAAGACTCAGGGAACTTCTTTCCGAAGAGTTCATTAAGATGTTCCTTTGCGTCTGATATATGCTCATCCGCCGCAAAGAGGATCTTGAAATTGTTCACCTGGATGATAGCCTGAAGATCCGGCATCTCTGATTCCGAAAGTCCTTCCCATATGACGTCATCCACGAAAAGGATCTTCGCCTCGGAATGATTTACAAGATGATGGATGTTTGCAGACTTGAATTCATGAAGAAGCGGAACAGGAACCGCTCCATAAGTCATCGTAGCGAGGAATGCCACAGCCCAGTTCGCCTGGTTCCTTGAACAGATCGCCACCTTGTGACCTTTCTGCAGACCGCACTCCTCGAACATGATATGGAGTTTTTCCATACGTCTTGCGACATCCCTGAAGTGAAGAGTCACTCCCTGATAATTGGATATCGCCGGGCGGTCCCAATTCTTTTTGAAAGCATTTTCAAAAATCTTGTTAACTGATGTGAATTCCATAATTATCTTAGTTAAAGTACATTTTTCTTATTTCAGTTTCACTGTCCTGGATGTGCCGTCATAGCAGTCCACGCTCACTGACGCAGCATCCGCGATCCTGATCTCGCTGTCCGGCAGGATCATCTGGTCACCCTTGAACGATGTCAGGGCCGATCCTCCGCTGAACGGATAGATCAGGGTCTGTATGGATGTCCTTACGACCCAGAAAGTGCTGCCTCCCACAATAATACGTTCAGGGAGGGCTTTTATCGTCTCAGGAGCGGTGATGGACTTCCATGAAGAAGGCTTCCGTCCCTTGAGGTTATACATGTCTATAGTATTGTCCTTGTGAAGAACCATGATGTTGTATGCCCTCGTTCCGTTGAAGTCATACACATCAGGACCGACAAGGATCTCCTTATCAAGTTCAAGAGGAAAACCGGTGACGAAACGGCCAAGGCGGTCGATCAGGTAGATCTTCTTTCCTGCACCGAACAATATCTGCAGTTTGCCGTTGGCATAATAATCCACATTATGGGCGGTTCCGCAAAGTTTTCCGTCAAAAGGAACACCCCAAAGGCCTTTTCCTCCCTCCTCCTGCAAACAGAGGGAACCATGCTGGTTCTGGTAGAAGAGGTTCATCTTGCCTGTTCCGGAATTTTTCACACGGAACGGTCCCTGAGGGATGACCACTACCGTATCACGCTCATGTTCCGGAGCCCTGGTCCTCATCCTTGTAAGCCTAGGGATCTGTAACGATATCATTTCGCCGGACTTGGACTCTGTAACTGCAAGCACAGCAGGGCAATAATCACAATCACCGCAGACTGCCCCGACTCCCGGCACGAGAGCCTTGGAGAAGATGTTTCCATATCTGCCCTTGTTCTCGGTCAGAGGGAAATATGCGACAAGGGACGCCTCGGACTGCGAAAGCATGTCCTTCTGGCCGGAATCGGCCATATATTGGACAAGGTCATATTCCAATGCCCTTCCTTCCACATATTCCTCGACAGCATCGAGACTTCCGGAAACGATCCATCCGTTCATATATGTAAAGCATGATTCGTCTTCAAGTTCGAACAATCCGCCGAAGACAGATGCGATGAACGAAGCATATGGCCATGAATGGATTGCAGGCACGTAATCCTTGAAGGACTTGTTCTGAGTGCCCACGAAGATGAGAGTGTCCTGTCGTCCTACACGGATGAGATTGACTGACGCCAGTTCGCTGCCGCACATGAATGTAGCCTTTGCGACCTCCTTGACATCAAGTCTCCTGACAAAGTCCTGAGGATTTATGCCTGCCTTGGACTCCAATGCACGCTGCTTCTTCCTGAAAGGCTGAAGCGACTGTTTCGAATCCATATATGCCTGATATGCAGTGATATATGGCTCGGATTTCCTCATCGGAAGAGATACGGCTGAAAGAGTGTATGAAGGCAACATCTGAGATACCTTCGAAACAGCAGGTTCAGATTCTGACAACACCGTCATGAAATCAGACGGATCGTCATCATAAACGGCCGCCGCCTGGATATATGTCCCTGTGTCATCAGTCTTGACGATGTCTGCGACTGTCCACTCCGCTAGGCTGGATATGAACGGATGATGAGATGCGACATTCTTAGTGAAGATCTCCGTCATCAGCATCTTTGCATGCAGATTCGAGAAGAACACCACATCCGGGCTGTCCGAGATGGCAGATGCAGCCGGAAATCCGGCAGCATCCATGACGGAAATTGATTTTTCGAGGTGGCGCACGGACGATTTGACAAGGTCCTCTGAAGCGGAAGCCACCACCAGAGCCCTTTTGCTTATGTCACGGCTGCCGTCTGTAATCTCAGAGCAGTCCACATAGGTTGCGGAAAGTCCGTGCTTACGTGCGAATGCAGCAAGAGATGACGCGTCAGCCGAAGGATCTGAAGAAGCCTTGCCGACATCGAAGACATAAAGAGTCTGAAGTTTTCCGCTGAAATGCATCGACATTGCGATGCGGGAAGATGCGATGGAGCGGAAACCACCGCTGGAAACACTGTCTGCAAGAGCAGCAGTGAAAGGGAAACCGGAAAATGCGGAAGAAGACAGATCCTTCAGATCGGACATGCACGCCACAAGAACTGCATCAGCAGGAATGGCAGGCAGAAGCATGTACCGTTCCTGATCCGGAACGGCACTGCGCCTTTCTGTCTTGGTCTTGTCCGAATCGGAATAAAGGACGGCAACCGCCACACCGACTCCGAGAATCATAGCGGCCAGAACGGCCAGACATATTATGAGCGACTTTCTGCTCATTATTTCACCGCAATAGCCTCGATCTCAACCTTGACACCGAGCGGAAGCGCTGCAGCCTGATAGCATGCTCTTGCAGGCTTGTCACCTGTGAAATACTCGGCATACACCTCATTGACAGCCTTGAAGTCAGCGATGTCTGCGAGAAGTACGGTAGTCTTCACCACATTGTCGTATGTCATTCCTGCCTCCTTGAGGATGGCACCGATGTTCTTGAGAGACTGATGTGCGGCAGCGACAATATCCTCCTGAACCTTGCCGTCAGCAGGATTCACAGGAATCTGACCTGAAATATAAAGAGTTCCGTTCACTTCAATGGCCTGTGAATATGGGCCCACCGCCTTCGGTGCATCTGGAGTTGCAATTACCTTTTTCATGATTCTATTTTTTAGCATTGATACATATCTGTCCAAGATTGCAAATATAGCAAATTCCAGACAATAAAGCAACCGGTCCACAAACACAGAAGCCAGGCTTTTCAGCCTGGCTTCCAAGTAGCCCCGAGCAGAATCGAACTGCTATCTAAAGTTTAGGAAACTTCCATTCTATCCGTTGAACTACAGGGCCATAAAAAAGGAGACTGATTACTCAGCCTTCTTCTCGATGATCTGACGGCCTCTGTAATAGCCGCACTCAGGACATACTCTGTGGAACATGATAGTTGCTCCGCAGTTTGAACATGTAGC
Organism: Candidatus Cryptobacteroides sp.; assembly: GCA_045539115.1. Classification (GTDB taxonomy): domain Bacteria; phylum Bacteroidota; class Bacteroidia; order Bacteroidales; family UBA932; genus Cryptobacteroides. Next base: position 98,826 of record JAZQES010000005.1, read on the forward strand.
GAGTGTAGGAACTACAGCCACGTCATGTGTTCTTCTTTTGTCACGTCTCTGCTTTGAGACTTTGTGTTTTGGATGTGCCATGGTTCTATATTTTTAATTTATTTGTTATTCATCAAATCCTTAAGGGCTGCAAAAGGGTTGTCCGTCTCCCTGACCTCAACCGGCTCCCCACCGGCAAGATACCTTACGGCATCAGGATTACACTCACCTTCCGCATGATGACGCTGCATCGGAAGAGCCAGACACACATAATCGTATATTATCTGACTGAGGTCAAGTTCCGCTTCGCCTTCCGGCACGAACACTATCTCCCTCTCGCCTTCCTGATGGTCCTCCGAAGATTCCTCATCTCCGAACTTGACACTGAGCAGCACATCTGTCTCGACAGGCATTCTGAGATCTTCAAGGCACCGGTCACACGCCACGACGACTGATCCGTCAATCTCGCAATCTGCCCCAAGATAACGTCCGGATTTCTCAACTGTCACTGACACATCTATGTCAGCATCAATGATTTCCTCATTGCCAAAAGTGTCGAAGAACTCCTTGCCGGCATGCCATGAGAATCGGCTTTCTCCGGCAGCCAATCCATTTAAAGGTATTATAAAATTATCATTCATGTTGACCCGTAAACAGATTTGAGCCCGCAAAGGTAACAAAAACTTTTATTATTAGCAATTTATATCTGAACTTTTTCTCTTACGCTCAAGTTCATTAAGTATTATCTTCCTGAGTCTCATAGACTTAGGGGTAACTTCGACAAGTTCATCTTCCTGGATGTATTCGAGGGCTTCCTCAAGAGAGAAGACAATCGGCGGCGGAAGCATTACCTTGTCATCACTTCCGGACGCACGCATGTTGGTAAGTTTCTTTGTCTTGCAGATGTTTATGGTAAGGTCACGGTCGCGCGTGTGCTCTCCGACAACCTGTCCCTCGTAGATTTCGACACCCGGCTCGATGAAGAAACGTCCTCTATCCTGAAGTTTGTCCATTGAATATGCGACAGAAAGACCTGTTTCCAAAGATACGAGTGAACCGTTTGTACGACGCTCGATATCACCCTTGTAAGGTTCATAGCCTTTAAGACGATGGGCCACAACAGCCTCTCCCTGTGTTGCAGTGAGAAGGTTGCTTCTGAGTCCCATGAGTCCTCTTGACGGAATGTCAAACTCAAGATGTGTCCTGTCTCCCCTGCCTTCCATCTGGATAAGGGCACCCTTGCGGCGGGTAACCATCTCGATGGCCCTTCCTACAAATTCCTCAGGGACATCGATGGTAAGCATCTCGACAGGTTCGCAACGCTGTCCTCCGATCACCTTGTCAAGAACCTTAGGCTGGCCGACCTGAAGTTCAAAGCCCTCACGCCTCATGGTCTCGATAAGTACCGAAAGATGAAGGACACCACGTCCGTATACGATGAATGAATCCGCATTAGGGCCCGGCTTCACACGGAGGGCAAGATTCTTCTCAAGTTCCTTTTCGAGACGTTCCTTGAGATGACGTGAAGTCACGAACTTGCCTTCCTTTCCGAAGAACGGAGAGTTGTTGATGCAGAAGAGCATGCTCATTGTAGGCTCATCAACCTCGATAGGAGGAAGTGCCTCAGGATTTTCGAAATCCGCTATCGTATCTCCGATCTCGAATCCTTCAAGGCCTACTACGGCACAGATGTCACCGCATCCGACTTCTTCCACCTTGGCCTTTCCAAGTCCGTCAAAGACCATAAGTTCCTTGATCTTCTGCTTCTGGAATATATCATACCTCTTGCAGAGGGTTATGTTCATGCCTGTCTTGAGAGAGCCCCTTGTCACTCTTCCTACAGCGATACGTCCCACATACGGCGAGTATTCCAGAGACGATATGAGCATCTGAGGAGTACCCTCGGCGATTTCAGGCGAAGGAATCACCTCGAGGATGGTGTCAAGGAGGGCGGTGATGTCATTTGCAGGCTGTCTCCAGTCATGCGACATCCATCCCTGCTTTGCACTTCCGTACACGGTCCTGAAATCAAGTTGGTCCTCAGTCGCTCCAAGAGAGAACATAAGGTCGAACACCTCTTCCTGAACCTCGTCCGGACGGCAGTTCAACTTGTCCACCTTGTTGATCACCAGAACCGGTTTCTTTCCCATTTCGATAGCCTTCTGAAGCACGAATCGTGTCTGAGGCATACAGCCTTCGAACGCATCCACGAGAAGGATTACGCCGTCCGCCATATTGAGTACACGTTCCACCTCACCGCCGAAGTCGCTATGGCCCGGAGTGTCGATCACATTGATCTTCACGCCCTTATATATTACCGATACATTCTTCGCAAGTATCGTGATGCCTCTTTCCCTTTCAAGATCGTTGTTGTCAAGGATCAGTTCTCCCAACTTCTCCTGCTCGCGCGCCTGTCGCGCCTGATAAATCATCCTGTCCACGAGAGTGGTCTTTCCATGGTCCACGTGAGCGATGATCGCAATGTTTCTGATATCCTGCATATATGCCTAATAATTAATCATTTGGCAGCATAATGCTACCCGACCGGAAAACCCGTTCGAAAAAGATTTGCAAAATTAGTGATTTTTATAAAATATTTTCCAATCTTTTTATATTTTTGCGACCGGAAAAAAATACTTTCAGCAGAAAGAAACCTTAATACAATAGACACTATGAAACAGGACATGATCGTTATTCTGGACCTCGGCAGCCATGAGAACACAGTAGTTGCCAGAGCGATCCGTGCATTGGGTGTATATAGCGAAATATACCCGCACGACATTACGGCTGCAGAACTCAAGGCTCTGCCTAACGTAAAAGGTATAATCATCAACGGCGGGCCGAACAATGTCATCGACGGAGTGGCCATCGATGTACTTCCTGAAATCTATGAAGCAGGATTCCCTGTAATGGCGGCTGGTCATGAGAAGGCTCTCTGTGAGGTGAAACTCGAGCAGTTCGGCAATGACGAGGAGACTGTCAGGGATGCTGTCAGATCATTCGTGTTCGACACATGCAAGGCTGAGGCCAACTGGAACATGAAGAACTTCGTTGCAGATCAGGTTGAACTCGTACGCAAGCAGGTGGGCGACCGCAAGGTACTCCTCGCCCTTTCCGGCGGAGTTGACAGTTCTGTCGTTGCAGCCCTCCTTCTCAGGGCCATCGGCGACAATCTGGTATGCGTACATGTCAATCACGGACTCATGCGCAAGGGCGAGTCTGAAAACGTGATAGAAGTATTCCGCAACCAACTTAGCGCAAATCTTATATATGTAGATGCGACAGACCGTTTCCTCGGTCTTCTCGAAGGAGTCGCAGATCCGGAACAGAAGAGGAAGATAATCGGTGGAGAGTTCATCCGCGTATTCGAAGAAGAGGCGCGCAAACTCGACGGCATAGATTTCCTCGGCCAGGGTACCATTTATCCGGACATCGTCGAATCAGGCACCAAGACTGCCAAGATGGTAAAGAGCCATCACAATGTGGGCGGTCTTCCTGAAGACCTGCAGTTCGAACTCGTGGAGCCGCTGAAGCAACTCTTCAAGGATGAGGTCCGTGCATGCGGAGTGGAACTCGGTCTTCCATATGAAATGGTATACCGTCAGCCGTTCCCTGGACCTGGTCTCGGAGTCAGATGTCTCGGAGCGATCACACGCGACCGTCTCCACTCACTCCGCGAGGCTGATGCCATCCTCCGTGAGGAATTTGCACTCGCCGGCCTCGACAAGAAGGTCTGGCAGTACTTCACAGTGGTTCCTGACTTCAAGTCAGTGGGAGTACGCGACAACGCTCGTTCATACGACTGGCCTGTCATCATCCGTGCCGTCAACACAATCGACGCCATGACAGCATCAATCGAGCAGATCGAGTGGCCGATCCTTATGAAGATCACAGACCGTATCCTTGCAGAGGTTCCGAATGTGAACCGCGTATGCTACGACCTCTCACCGAAGCCAAGCGCTACCATCGAGTGGGAATAATTGATTGTCATCCTGAGCATAAGCGAAGGATCCTGATAAAGAGAACACCTTGGACGTTTTCGTAACGATTTCCGTCCAAGGTGTTCTTCTTTATCGGCTTTTGCGATATTTCCAGATACACCTCGGACGTTTTTTCGGGAATTTTCGTCCAAGGTGTTCTAGTTTAAGGTCCTTATATTCTTTGCCAACATTCATAACCTTCCGAATCTACGGCATTTAGATCAGGAAGTTTGACCGCCGGATAGAACTGCCCGATATACGACGTAGAATAAGCATATCTTTTATCGTCAGCAGTGTTCGATGGGGTACCATTGTTGTCAATCAGAATAAAGTATATTGTTCGACGTTCAGGAGCATCAGAAACGCCATGCCGCAAATCAGAAAAGCATAAGCCACCATAGAAATATGCACTCAAGTCATAGCCCGCAATTTGACTGTGCTCTATGCTACCATCAGGATAAAACGACGGTTTATATAGTTTTGAGGATGCTGTTTCTTTTGCATCTCCAACCTTAAGTGTATATCGGTGAGCATTCGCATTGGTAAATGCATTTCCATTCGCGTCACGATTTATACAATATTGAGTGTAATACCCTTTGCCTCTCATTGTAATATCAGCAGAAAGTACTCCCGATTCATCAATAGTATATGTGAACTTATTACCATAAGTATAATGAGAGTAAAAATTATTACCTTTTCTATCCTTTGGCAATATGTTGTAATAAGAGCCTCCCGAGGCTTTGCTGACAGTGACAGAACCATCGACTTTGTCATTAGGGGAATAAAATGCCGCAAGAAGTCCCGAGGTTCCAGGTAGGAGTACCTTGTCCAATCCGCCATGCCATTCGTGTACATACCAGGTATATTTTGTTCCTGTTACACTTCCCGTCTTATCATAAGCCACTGTCAGGTATTGGCAATCGGAATTGATATAATCTGCAAAGAAGATATGTACTTTATCTCCGTGAGCCCAATCCGTCTTGATGGATTTAGTATCAGGTGAGCCTGATCCGATTGAAAGATTCAGGGTAATAGGGCAGTCCGATACGGACGAGTCCACGGGCTCCGTTACCTTGCTGCAAGCAAGCAATGCGACTGAAAAGCCAAGAATAATCATTATCTTTTTCATAGGAACTTAATTCAATATGGTTTCACTACTGCCGAATGGGTTGTAAAAAGACATATCCATATCGGAAGGGTCAATACTGAAGAGGCCATCGGCATTATTAAGGTCAGCATTTAAAGTATACATGCGGCCGTCAGAAAACTCACCAACATTAACTTTATTTCTTGTTATGCATATCGGGGTTTCCGGATTATCTTTTCGATATAACATGATTTTGATCTGCCAGGCAGGGTCATTGAAAATTTTAGGAGCATCGTATGTAAGCCCTCCGACAAAATACACCGTGATCGTACTGCCACGCTTGAAAGTGAGGCCAACAGATTCACCGTCACTTCCAATCTTATTGAAATATGTCTCCAAATATGGTTTGCCACCGATAAATCCGTAGGCAAAACGATCAAAATCAGTACTTCCACTACCGATCAGGTATGGAACACTACTCGGAACATCAATCCTGACTACCTCGAATCTGGCCGATGTCAAAGTGAAGTCAACATTACCTGCCGGATTTTTATCCGGAAGAGTCAGATTTGCCTTAATGATGTATGTGCATTGATATAAATTTGAGTTGAATCTACCGGTAGAACTTAATATGTCATGGTCAACAACACCATGGATAATTGTGTAGTAAGGCAGGTTCGTAAGATCGCCGTCTGAATGCTGAACAAACTTTCTGTCTGCGTCAAAATACAGATATTTGTCACTTCCGACATACAACGGACCATATGCGTTATAGTCGTTGTAAAGTTCTTTAGGTGTTGCGAGAGGTTCTCCTGAAAAAGCAGGATATATGATCTCTACACCAGACCTTACAGAACTTCCTATTATATAAGGATTTGAATATGTTCCCTTGAATTTGACAGATGTGCCTGATGCTTCCGCTGTCAGAATGTCGTTTGTCATCAGTTTATAATTCTGATCATAGGTGACCAGAGATATCTGATCGCCCTTATTCCAACTACTCTTAAGCGTATTGCCGGACAGAGTATAGGCCATCCTGGTCTCAGGGTCCTCTTTTCCTATGCCGACTTCTATTGTCACCGGGATCGGTTCGCCGTATACTGTTTCATCACCGGCGGTATCTCCTGCCGGCGCCTTTGAGCATGCAGCAGCAAGTAGCGTTGCCAGACATGCGAGTATGATGTTCTTTCCTTTCATAGCGTCTGTCATTAATTTACATTATTTCTTCGCCCTCGCCAAAACCGGGAGCCTCCAATTCACCGCTGCCGCAAAGAACGCCCTCGGTCTTCAATTCCATCACCTCCACAAAAGGAGATTCATAAATTTCTTTCTTCTTCATATTTAAAAGGTATATTGATATTTGGACGCAAATTTACTACCCCCCCCGATTTTGATTAATGATTTTTCAGTAATCTGCACCTTTGGGACTACTGAAAAGGTAGTTTTATGAGGAAATCTGAATGAATCTGCCTAATTTTGCCAGAAAAGGAAACAATATGACAAGAGGCTTTCATATCACAATCTTCATTATAATATTGTCAGTCCTGACAGCATGCGGTTCTGCTGATGTAGAGGTCCGACAGGACGAACCGTCTGCTGAAATAACCGCACTGATCAAAGAGACCATGCAGGAAGTGAGCAGCCAGCACTTCGACGCTGCCATGGAAAAGGCCCTTGCCGCACTCGAAAAGTCAAGACAGAGCGGATCGGCCCTCGGCGAAGTCCGCGCTTTGTCATCCATCGTCGGCATAGACATAATGGCATGCCGGGATGCTGACGCCTGGGAAAAGGCATTGGAGGCAGAAGCCCTCGCACGCAGACACGGATTCAAGGAAGAACTCTCAAAGATACTCATCTCGAAAGCAAAACTCTGTTCATATGCGGAGATTTCCCCCGAAACAGGGCGGAACGAAGAAGGTCTTGAATATGCACAGGAGGCCTTGGCTCTCGCAGAAGAAACCGGAGCGGTAGAGGAGCAGACAGAGGCATGTTATGTGATAGGATCGCTATATATAAACAAGAACAGGTGGAACGATCCCATCGACCAGGAGATCTACGCTCTTGCAGGAGAATGGCTGGACAAAGGTCAGTCTCTCGCAGACACTAATAATCTGTCGAACCTCAAACGTAACGGCATCATGTTCCGTTCCCGCTGGTTCCAGCAGGGAGACCGCAATGAAGAGGCTATCATCCATTTCGAACAGGTGTTTGAGGGACTCGAAGAAAGCGACTATCTCACTGCCGCTGCTCTTGACGACCGCCTGGTACGTCTCTACACAAGAATAGGAAACGCACAGAAAGCCCTCGAAATCCATGATGACTATGTGTTCCGGATGCAGAAATACATCCAGCAGAAACAGGATGAGACTCTGCAGGAGATGGAAACATATTTCGACGTGCAGGAGAAAGAAAGGCGTCTGGAAAAGAACAGATACCAGATAACACTTCTGCTGATGGCTATATTTCTTGCGGCGGCGATAATAGGCTTTATCACAGTGTATCTGATGAAGGAACGCCGCAGGGCAGAGGAGATCAAACGATTAAGCGACAACAAGGAACAACTGATCGAACTGCTCGCCAAAGACCTCAAGAATCCTGACAATGACATTGCGGGTGACATCAACAGACTCGCGACCGATTCCGAGACCCTTTCGACAGAGGAAATCCGCGAGCAATGCAGGGAACTGGTTGCCGAAGCGGAATCCTCAAATCCGGAAGTCGCAGATTATGTCGGCGACATCCTCATAAAGCGTAAACGTAAGATTGCGGATTCAGGTCTTTCGCAGCGTGAGATACAGATCATCCGCCTGAGGTCCGAGGGACTGAAAGCCTCTGAAATAGCAGCACGACTGTTCCTGTCCGTACATACAGTCAACACCCATCATCAGCGTATCTACGCCAAGATGGATGTCAAGAATGTAACCGAGATGCTTCGCAAAGCCAAGGATCTGGGAATAATCTGAGAATCTACCTTACTCTGATCTTTCTACCGATTTTCAGAGTGGTCTTCGGTGTGATGCCGTTAAGTTTGCAGAGAGCACTGACGGTAGTGCCGTGATTGATCGCGATACGGCCGAGAGTGTCACCGGACTTGATCGTGTACCAGTGCATCGCTTCTCTTTCAGCATCTTCCTTCTTGTCGTCTTCCTCGTTCTTCATCTCGTCCTCGAAGTCCTGCTCGTAATTGCTGTAAATATTGAAATATTTCTTTTTCAGCACGAACAGACGATGACGGAGAATACCCTTCTCGAAATCTATAAGCCATTGAGGGTCAAAGGCAAAGCCATTATATCTGGTCTCGAAATGGAGATGCGGTCCGGTCGAACGTCCGGTTGAGCCGCCAAGACCTATGACATCACCGGCATTCACCCAGTCCCCTACTTCCACATTTCTCTTTGAAAGATGCGCATAGAAAGTCTCAAGTCCGTTATCATGACGGATGATGACAAGGTTTCCGAATGCACCCCAATATTTGGACACGCGTACCTTTCCGGTGAAGGCAGCATATATAGGATCTCCGACTTTAAGCGGCAGGTCCACTCCCTGATGGCGGCGTCCACGACGCGGGCCGAATTTTCCTCTGTAATACACAGAGCCCTGGAACGGGCAATGATACTGGTCCAGGCTGTCCACGAGCCATATTGACCATTGATCCGGGAGTTCGCTCTGTTCTATGCCGTAGGGATTGGTCGTGTTGTCATTCCAATGGTCATCATATACACCTGTAACCTGCTGAAAACCGGGAGTCTTGTAGTAATGCCATGTATTGTCGGCATGAAGCACCACCTTGATATGCTCGTTAGCAGTGTCAAGGGTGTCTATCGGGTCTGACGGCGAGGTGATCAGAGACTTTACCGGTTCAAGGGCAGGACGCGGGACCACAAGGTGGGTCTTCACCGTATCTATCTTTACAGGCCTGTTCGCGGCAATCTCCGCCGGGAAAGCAAGCAAACAGAAAACAGCGGCTGCAAGAGCAGCCATATATGTTGTAAGAACTTTCCTCATCCCTTATTCTGCACCGAACTGTTCAACAAGTATCTCCCTTACCTTCGACACCTTTTCGTCCAGAAGTTCCTTGGAAGTCGCCTCACAAAGGAATCGGAGATAAGGTTCGGTGTTGGATGGCCTGATGTTGAACCACCAGTCCGGGAATTCTACACGGTAGCCGTCGAAATCCATATATGCGGTAGACTGCTCGGCATTCATGAAATAGTCACGCACGGCATCCATCGCACCCTTCTTGTCTTCAAGACGGAAATTGATCTCTCCGGAATTCTGATATTTCTCTATCCTTGCTATGAGGGCACTGAGTGAAACGCCCTGAGCCTTCATCTTCGCGACTACATTGAGAATCAGTATGGCGGCGAGAAGTCCGCTGTCAGAATAGAACAAGTCGCGGAAATAATAATGTCCTGCAAGTTCACCGCCATATACGCCGTCGATCTCACGGAGTTTCAGGGCAGCATATGCACGGCCTACCCTCCATGTGTTCATGACGCCGCCCATCGGCGCGAGATATTCTCCAACTGCCTTTGAACTTCTGATGTCCTGGTGGATATATCCTTTCTCCCCTCTTTCTTCAAGGAAATAATGTCCGAGAACCGCAATCATGAGGTCTGGAGATATGAACCTGCTGTTCTCGTCCACGAACATCACGCGGTCAGCGTCACCGTCAAAGATGACTCCGATATCCGAACCAGTCTCAGCGACAAGTCTTTTGAGGGCCTCCACATTCTTCTGCACGAGAGGATTAGGCTCGTGATTAGGAAATCTGCCGTCCATGTCCTCATAGATATACGACGGAGTGTCACCGAAGATGTCACGTACAAAGAGAGAGGCCATTCCGTTCGACACGTCCATAGCGATCTTGAGGCCTGACCAGTCACCTTTGTATTTGAGAAGGAAATCGAGGTAATCCTTTCTGATGTCCATAGGACGGATCTGACCCTTGACCTGGGCAGGAACGCATTCACGGCCACTTTCCACCCATTCCTTGATCTGTCCGAGACCTGTGTCCAGGCCCACCGGAAGGGCATTCTCGCGTGAAACCTTCATGCCGTTATACTCAGCCGGATTATGGGAAGCGGTGATCTGCACAGATGCCTTGAATCCATAGTTCGCTGTTCCGAAATACACCATCGGAGTCGTGCTGAGACCGATATCATAAACATCGGCACCGGCGTCTGTAATACCTTTCAGAAGGTATTCATGTATCTCGTCCGAAGAAACCCTGGCATCCCTTCCGACAAGAACCTTGTCTGCCGAAAGAAGTTCAGGAATGAAGTAGCCTACCTTGTATGCCACTTCCTTGTCGAAATCCACATTGTAGATTCCTCGTATGTCATATGCATGAAATGCTCCCATTTTCCTTATCTTTTTGACTTGTAGCGAGTCTGGACCGTACCCTTTGAAATGGCCTGAAGTTTACGTGCGATCATCTTGCGGCGGATAGGAGACACATTGTCGACGAAGAGGTTTCCGTCAAGATGCGAGAGTTCGTGCTGGACCATACGGCAGCCGAAACGGTCAAATTCCTCGACCACCTTCTGGAAATTCTCATCATAATATTCCACCTTGATCCTTGACGGACGGGTTACCTCAGCATAGATTCCCGGCACACTGAGACATCCTTCAGAAAAATCACAGGTCTCTTCGCTTTCTTCGAGGACGACAGGATTGATCATGACCCTGCGGAAGTCTTTCAGATAGTCGTATGTGTCTGTAAGATCGCTTCCGTCCACAATGACGACTTTCAGGTTGACGCCTACCTGAGGTGCGGCAAGTCCGCATCCGTCTGCAACCTTCAAGGTTTCCTTCATGTCGGCTATGAGTTTAGTCAGACCTTCCTTGTCCTGGAGGTCCGCCTCTGCGTTTTCGTTACGGAGTTTCTCTGATCCGTACAGATAAATAGGTAAAATCATATCTTATCTTCGTTTTTTTCTGCTGTTTTTTGCGGACAACGAATCCGGCACAAGAAGAGGATCTGCTGCAAATTTCGGGCCTCCCGAGACCTTGTCCATGTAACTCTGGAGAATAATCGCAGCACTGATCTTATCGACCGATTCCTTGTCTCTTCTGTCCTTCGCCTTCATGCCGCCGTCTATCATCGCACGGTGAGCAAGAACAGAGGTGAAACGCTCGTCCTCCAATGTCACCGGCACGTCCGGGAATGCCTTCTTCAACTGCTTGAGGAACACATCCACATCCTTTGCCGCTTCGGAAGGGGCTCCGTCCATATTTACCGGATAACCAACGACGAAACGCACTACATTCTCATTTTCAGAGTATTTTTTGAGATAATCTATTATCTTTGCAGAATGTACCGTCTCCAGGGCAGATGCGAATATGCCGAGCGGATCGCTTACAGCGACGCCCACACGTTTCCGTCCGTAATCTATGCCTATGATTCTGTCCATCCGGCGGCAAAGTTAAGAAAAAAGCGGTTATGAGCAAAGAGCATAAGAACAATAGACACAGCAGACTGCGTCTAGTCATCTCCGACGACAAGACCCACCAGCATCTGTTCAACATCCATTTCAGTCGCAGCGGATTCATCGCAAGCATTATCTGCGGATTCCTCGTGTTTTCCGCACTGATCTTCATACTGATAGCCTACACTCCTCTCAGGACCTTCGTTCCCGGCTATCCCGATGCAAGATCCAAGAGAGCGGCCATCCAGAATGCGATCCGAATCGATTCACTCGAGAACGTGATATACAGGTGGGAACTCTATTCCGAAAACCTCAAAAGAGTCATGGAAGGAGAGGACCCTCTGAAAATTGACAGCATCATCAATTCAAGCCTCAACACCGCGTCCGAAACAGCCGACATGAAGGAACTTGCAAGGAAGGACTCTCTTCTCCGCGAACATGTGAAGCAGGAGGAACAGTTCGGCATATCCGACAGGGACAAGCGCAATCTTCCTATTGAAGGTCTCCATTTCTTCACCCCTCTTAAAGGCGTGGTATCGCAGGGATATGATCCTGCAGTCCACCCGTACATCGACATCACAGCCCCTGCCGGATCGGTTGTCAAGGCAACTCTCGACGGCACGGTGATATATGCCGGATGGAGCGAGGAGGCAGGACATACGATCCAACTCCAGCATGACGGAGACATCATATCGATATACAAGCACAACGAGAAACTGCTCAAGCAGACAGGAGACAAGGTTACCGCAGGATCCCCTATCGCCCTTACCGGCAACACCGGAAGCCTCACCACCGGAGACCATCTCCATTTCGAACTGTGGCATAAAGGCGAAGCAGTCGACCCTTCACTATACATAAACTTCTAGAAAAGATTCTTAACGATGGATAAGAGGCACATAGCCATCCTTGGGTCAACCGGATCGATCGGGAAGCAGGCCCTGGACGTCATCAGACAGCACAGAGACCTGTTCGAGGTGGAACTGCTCACAGCCAACAACAGTTCCGACCTTCTCATTCAGCAAGCCATTGAGTTTGACGCGAATGCCGTAGTGATCTGCAACGAGGACAGGTATCGCGAAGTGGCCGACGCGCTCGAGCCCCATTATATAAAGGTATTCACCGGAATGCAGTCGGTATGCGAACTGGTCGCAGGAGACAACATCGACATAGTGCTGACCTCGATGGTAGGTTTCAGCGGTCTTTCTTCCACTGTGGCTGCCGTAAAGGCGGGAAAGACGATCGCACTTGCCAACAAGGAGACTCTCGTGGCGGCAGGAAAGATTGTGATGGATCTGGCAGCAAGGCACAACGCCAGGATCCTGCCGGTCGACTCGGAACATTCCGCAATCTTCCAATGCCTCATGGGATCGGCAGGAGCACCTATAGAAAAGATCCATCTTACAGCATCAGGAGGCCCGTTCCGCACATGGACACGTGACGAGATAGCAAAGGCCACCAGAGCCCAGGCACTGAACCACCCTAACTGGAGCATGGGAAGCAAGATCACAATAGACTCTGCCACCATGATGAACAAGGGGCTTGAAATCATCGAGGCGAAATGGCTGTTCGGCACATCTGGCGACAGGATACAGGTGGTGGTACACCCCGAATCCATAATACATTCGATGGTGGAATATGCCGACGGTTCCGTGATAGCCCAGATGGGACATCCCGACATGCGTGAAGCCATACAGTTCGCATTCAGTTATCCGTTCAGACTTCCTCTTGACAACCGGAAACTCAATTTCGCGGAACTCGGAAGCATGTCATTCTTCGCTCCTGACCAGGAAAAGTTCCCTGCCCTCAGACTTGCTTACGAATCGCTGGAGAAGGGAGGAAACATGGCATGTATCATGAACGCAGCCAACGAAGCCGCCGTTGCCGCCTTCCTTCATGAAAGAATCGGATTCTACGACATCACCGACATCGTAGCAGAATGCATGGCTGGTGCGGATTTTGTAGCAGATCCTTCTCTTGACGACATATTCGAAACAAACGAAACCGCCCTCGCCAAGGCCCGCGGACTGATCGACAGGACTGCCGGCAGGAGGGTTCTCTAAATTCTGACAGATGATAATACTCATAAAGACACTTCAAGTCATACTGGCTCTTGCCATCCTGATCCTCGTACACGAGGCAGGACATTTCTTTTTTGCAAAACTGTTCGGGATAAGGGTGGACAAGTTCTTCCTGTTCTTCGATGCGGGAGACAGGAAACTTCTCAGCACGAAGACCGGATGGTTTTCAAGGCTCTTCCCGAAGGCAAAGGAGTGGGAGACAGAATACGGCATCGGCTGGCTTCCCCTGGGAGGCTACTGCAAGATTTCGGGCATGATCGACGAATCGATGGACACCGAGCATCTGAAAACAGAGCCCCAGCCTTGGGAATTCAGGTCAAAACCGGCATGGCAGAGGCTTTTCGTGATGGCAGGAGGAGTCCTGTTCAATTTCATTTTCGCCATACTCGTCTACTCGACAATACTTTCCATCTGGGGAGAGGCATACCTGAGCAACAAAGGCAGCAAGATCTTCGTGAACGAACTCGCATACGAGATGGGATTCAGGAACGGGGACGAGATACTCATGCTTGACGACTATGTCCCTGAAGATTTCAGCATGATCCAGGCCGACATAGCAAGGCGCGACGTACATAAGGTGGCGGTACTCAGAGATGAGGACACAATCAACATATATATCGACCATTCGATGATAGGCCAGTTGCTCAACAGCCCCGGCATGTTCCAACTCGCCGTTCCATTCAAGATAAAGGAAGTTGCAGAAGGTTCGCCGAACGCACTCTGCGGAATCGAGGAAGGAGACATGGTCTTTTCCATCGACAGCATCCCGGTAGGTTGCGTCCAGGAGGCCTGGCCCGTACTTGAAGAGAGGAAAGGCCGGACAGCCATGATAGGACTGGCAAGGGGTCTTGACACTCTCACATGCGAAATGCAGGTCGACACAGCCGGAAGACTGGGAGTCCTCCTCATGCAGCCACCGGTGCAGAGAAAGGAATATAGTGTCATTTCGGCCATTCCTGCCGGTTTCAAGAAGACTTTCAGTACGATAGGGGGATATATCCTCGACCTGAAACTTGTGGCAACACCGAGCACGGAAGCCTATAAATCAGTGGGAAGTTTCATCGCGATCGGACAGATCTTCCCTGCTGCGTGGGACTGGTACAGTTTTCTCAACATCCTGGCCCTGTTGTCCATCATGCTCGGAGTGATGAACCTGCTGCCAATCCCTGCCCTTGACGGCGGACACATCGTATTCACCTTATATGAAATGATAACCGGCCGCAAGCCAAGCGACAGATTCCTTATGGTGATGCAGATCATCGGCATGATCCTGATCTTCGGTCTCATGTTCCTGGCATTCGGCAACGACATTGCGAGATTAATATAAATATCCATACCATGAAAAGATTTCTGAAATATCTGGTCATGGCTGCCTTAGCGGTCATCACCATCACCTCATGCAGCGAAGAAAAGAGAAAGAAGGTCCTTCTTCCAAACATCAGCGGAAAGGCCGGTGAAGTGATCATCGTCACCGACAAGGGAATATGGGAAGGAAACGTCGGCACCGTGCTTCGTGACAGCCTTGCTGCTGATTGCCCGTACCTCCCTCAGAGAGAGCCTCTGTACACCCTCGTTGATGTGGCGCCAAGCGGATTCACCAGCATGTTCCAGGTACACAGGAACATCATCATCCTGAACATCAGCGGAACGGTAACAGAACCGGGCGTAATCTTCAGGAAAGACCAATGGGCCGCTCCACAGTGCGTGATATATGTCAATGCACCAGACAGCGAGACTGCGGTGGAACTGATAAAGGAAAACAGCCAGAAGATTATCGTGACACTTGAACAGGCCGAAAGAGACAGGCTCATCGCCAATGCAAAGAAATACGAGGAACTTAGCCTTGCTCCCGTCGTGACACAGATGATCGGAGGTTCACCTCACTTCCCTTCCGGCTACCAACTCAAGAAAAGGACAGATGACTTCATATGGATCACATATGACACTCAGTTCACCCAGCAGAGTATCCTCATATTCAAGTATCCTGTTGAAGAGGGCAAGGATATGATGAGCCGTGAGAATCTTCTTGCTTCAATCAATGAGGTCCTCAAGAACAATGTTCCCGGCATGTTCGAGAACACATATATGACAATCGCACCGGCTATCGATCCGTCTGTGAAGTACATGAAATATAAAGGTCTTGAATTTGCCGAACTCAGAGGACTGTGGGAGGTGCATAATGACTATATGGGAGGTCCTTTTGCAGCGCATGCATTCTACAGCAAGGACGGAAAGGACATCATAGTGCTCGAGGCTTTCGTATTCGCTCCGAAATACGATAAGAGACAGTATCTCAGGCAGGTAGAATCGGTTCTTTACTCTTTTGAGTGGGCTCCGGAAGAAAAAGAGAAATAATCTTGTTAAATTTTTCCTGAAATATTTTGCATTTTAGGAATTAATTCATACCTTTGCACTCCCATTTGTAAAAAAGTGGTCAGTTTGGTCGGTTCGTCTATCGGTTAGGACTCAAGATTTTCATTCTTGCAAGAGGGGTTCGATTCCCCTACCGACTACCGAAAATATAAAAAATAAAAATAATGGCAAATCACGCATCAGCAGACAAGCGCTATCGCCAGAGCGAGAGGCGCAGATTGCATAATAAGTATTATGCAAAGACTACAAGAAACGCAATCCGTGCGATTCGTAACACATCAGACAAGACTGCAGCAGAGGCTAACGCTCCAAAGGTCTACGCAATGATCGACAAACTCGCAAAGATCGGAGTTATCCACAAGAACAAGGCTGCAAACCTTAAGAGCGGTATCGCCGTTTACATCAACAAACTTTCATAAGGAAATATCCCTTTAAAGGTTCTTTATAGTCATAAAAAAGAGTTGTTCCATACGGAGCAACTCTTTTTTTATGGTAATGACATACATGTTTACACTGCCTGTCATTCTGAGCGTCAGCGAAGAATCTGTACAAAAGACGCTTCACTTTGTTCAGCATGAAAGTCAGGAGACAACTACTTAGGCGTAAACTGATATACCATTCCCTTACCAATTATCCCCGGTACATAAATCCTTGAACAAAAACGTGTTAAACTATATGTACTGTATTTTGCCAATTCACCCCTGGCACAAAAATCCATAAATAACAAGGCATTTGGCTATATATGGCGAGCGTTTTTGTCCGGTAAGAATATCGTAAATAATAGGAAGGCCTAAAGTTAAGCGCCACGGCACGTTCGATACTGTCCCAAAAATCAGTGGGATCCTTGAACGGCAGGGCAGAAAGCAAGCGGAGCATATACCCCTGTGAAAGCAATCGTGCCAATCATGATTGATATATATACGATAAAGATGTTCATACGACATCTCCTGCGTAACCTTACAATCATGTTAAATACAGTCCAGACGAATTTGGTTCTAGTGAAGAAAGAAGTCGTAATATTCACTAGAGCCCTTTATTTAGGACTATTTTTGACGGTTTTGACTTGTTCTAGTGAAGTTTCCATGCTAAAAGTTCACTAGAATTCAACATTAAATACACCTCGGTCACTTCTTGGCATAAAAACGTCCAAGGTGTTCAGTTTTACTGATAAAATGAAGGAATTCAACACACCTCGGCCACATTTAAGACAATTTTCGTCCAAGGTGTCACTTCCTGATCTAGATTGACTCCGATCAGAGCCTGTGTCTGAAAGAAGTTGACTCAGGTGCCTGACATTGATTAAATTTTTCCCTTCCAGGCACCGTCGCCAAAATACCATCTCTATAATAGTCTGTGTCAGAGTCCCTTAACCTAGGCACCGTCGCCGGAATATGCGGTCTCCGGCGACTACGGATCAAGCGCTTCGGTCGGCTCGGCCAAAGGGCCGTCCTCGAGCTTGACTGTTGCCTTTCCATCACCCGAAATGTCCACCCTCAAGTTTGGGCGCTCAATCTATCACCCGAAATGTCCAGGGGACCCATTTAGTAGGACGAAATCCTTTCACTGAATTGGTTTTCATATCTTT
This sequence comes from Candidatus Cryptobacteroides sp., assembly GCA_045539115.1. Taxonomy (GTDB): domain Bacteria; phylum Bacteroidota; class Bacteroidia; order Bacteroidales; family UBA932; genus Cryptobacteroides. The sequence goes on from JAZQES010000005.1 coordinate 116,339, forward strand.
GTAAAAATTGTCATTGAAATCCGGTTGTTCTCAATCATGGCCAGAAAATCGGCCCTATATCTGGCCACTCATAGCGAAACCCCAGCTCCGGCCAGAAAATCGGGCTTATTTATGGCCGCCACCGGCATATTTGCCAACTGCGTTGCCTTTCACACCGATAACAGAATATATTAAGGCGAATTGGTTCTAGTGAAGAAAGGAGTCGTAATGTTCACTAGAACTATTGATTTAGAGTGATTTTGGATGATTTTGGCTTGTTCTAGTGAAGTTTCCATGCTCAAAGTTCACTAGAATTCGAAATTAGAAATGCCCAAGGTATCCGTTCGACTGATAATATGATGGATTGTAATACACCTCGGTCACTTCTTGGCATAAAAACGTCCAAGGTGTTCGGTTTCACTGATCAAAATGCGAGATTTCAACACACCTCGGCCGCATTCAAGACAATTTTCGTCCAAGGTGTCATTTCTTGATCTGGGCTGACTCCGATCAGAGCCTGTGTCTGAAAGAAGTTGACTCAGGTGCCTGACATTGATTAAATTTTTCCCTTCCAGGCACTGTCGCCAAAATACCATCTCTATAATAGTCTGTGTCAGAGTCCCTTAACCTAGGCACCGTCGCCGGAATATGCGGTCTCCGGCGATTACGGATCAAGCGCTTCGGTCGGCTCGACCAAAGGGCCGTCCTCGCGCTTGACCGTTGCCTGAATATACTGCCTTAACGACCAGACTTCGCACGTCTAATCCTGGTTCCAGTCCCACGTGAGTCAAAATCGCCTACCACTATGAGGTCTAAATCCCCATGCAGAGCATATATGAAGTAATGGTCCACATAGGGGGCAGGAATTATTACCCCTATGAGAATGTTATCGTGTATGTCATGGCAGATATATCCTGTAAAGACATATGGTGTCATGTCGACAGCAGGCGGTGTATCGAAATCTTACTATCAAATCAAGCATATCCTGAATTTCAGCACCTAACTGTCATATCGACAGAAGGCGGCAGACGGCAGACAGGAGAGGGAGGCAGCAGGCAGTAAACAGCAGACAACAGACAGCAGACAACAGACAGCAGCAAAAGATAAAAAGCCGCCAGATCCTTCACAGGGGCTGACGGCAGGTCAATATTTATGTAAATAACCAGAAGGTTCGTTTAGAAACTGAAACCGGCTCCTACGCAAAGAGTATTTGCAAACGGAGAGTTCTTTCCGGCTATCAGATATGCAAGGTCGATTCTCGCGCCGAAGAGGCACAGACCGGCTCCTACAGAAGCATATGACGGGAGTACGGTATTTCCGCCATATCTGTAACCGGCACGGACTGTGGCCATCTCTACGACAGTACATGAGACACCGCCTGCTACAGCGACTCCACCGTTGAAATGATAATCAGCATCAACATTGAAGTCCAATGCCAACTTTTCTCCAGCAGCAAGTGTATAGCCGACACCCGCAGCAACAGAAGAAGGTAACTGGAATGAGTCACCAGACGAAGACTTTACAGATGTACCGAGATTTCTGACTCCAACCGAAGCCTTGAGACCGCCGAACTTCACCATAGCCATGACATCTGCGTTGAAAGCGCCATAAGAATGTCCTTCGGCAAGAGCGCTTGATGCATATCCCAGATTTGCTCCAATCGAAAGATACGGCATGATAAGCCACGAGAAACCGGCATTTATCTGAAGATCCGACGGTTTGAATGTACCTTTGATGTTTCCGGCTGGATCCACGATATCATAAGGCGCGTTCATGCCGTATGCAAGTCCCAATGAGATTCCGATCTTTTCCTTGACCAGATATGAAGCACCGAGGCCCAGGATGTTTGAGGCGGCAGAAGATGGCTGCCACAAAGTATATCCGACTGCAACATCGAGATTCTTTCCGGAAAACGGAACAGCAGCAGGATTACCGAAGGAGGCATAGGCCGACGAAGTGGTCTCGGTCATGAAAGCCCCTCCCTTTCCCAACACTGCCGGATCATAATCAGCAGCAGTGAAAGGTAAAGCCTGGGCACCGGATGTAATAGAGACCAGAAGCAATCCTAGTATGTATAATGTCTTTCTCATAGATTACAGTTTTACGATATTGCGTTGATAATCATTTCCTCCGAATGAGACATTCACCACATAACGTCCGGGAGCAAAAGATGACATATCTATCCTCGCAGGGTAGAAAGCACTGACATCGCCTGTTTCGTCATACATGGTCTTTCCTGTTGAGGAAACAATGGTAATCTTCGTTTCTGCCACATCCATCGTGCTGATATTAAGGAAATCAACAACCGGATTCGGATACATCACCAGAGGATTTGAAGGATCCTTCACGAGTACCTTGAATGTAAGAGTACAAGTAAGTCCACGGGAATCACTGGCCACGATGATGACATCCGTAAGTCCATAACTCAAAGTCGTCGCATAAAGGAAATTGTCAGACGGATTGATATGGAGTATCGTATTATCAGAAATGGAAATATCGAATTTGAGCACCTCTCCGTCAGGGTCACTGAGGAACTCGGTCATGTCAAGAGTGAGTTTCTCACCTGGCATTGTAAACATTCTGTCTTCTATGTCCTTGACGATGACAGGGGCATGATTTTCCAGAATTTCATATTCCACTTCATATGCCGTTGATTCACCGTATTTGTCAGTTACTGTAATCACAGCCTCATATTTACCCGGATCTGCTGCATTTCCGGTGAAGATGAGTTGATAAGTGCCGTCTGGGTTCTGCTGCCATGTGACTGCGTCAGAACCGCCGGAAATGGCCACCTCGAAAGTATGTCCGTCCGGGTCGGAAACAGCATATTTCACTTTCAAGACCTCATGCGACTTCACCCTGTAATCGCCCTGATAATCAGTCGTGATCACCGGAGGATTGTTCTTCTCGGTTGTGACGGCATATACAGGAGAGAGAGGTGACCAGTTCCTGTTATAGTCGAAAGCAAACGCCGCGACATGATATTGTTCTTCGAATCCGAGGTCACCGATCACACCTGTAATCTTCGCTCCTACCTTAAGGTCTCCGGTCATGATTGTCTCGGAAATGACTCCTGAAGGCAATGATGACGGATCAGGGTTTTCGAGAAGCGAAGCGTCCTTTGAGGCAAGAAGAAGGAATCCGTATGCCTTCTTGTCATCCTTGTCGGAAGGAACCTTGAAAGTCATCTGTATGCTGTTGGAAACAGCCTTCGCTTCAATTGATGTAACCTTTTCAGGAGCAATCTTTCCTCCATATGTCATGGCACCGAAAGCATCTACCAGAGGACCGATCTTAGCATTCTTGGAGACTGCCGCAGCATTGGCTCCCTTGAGCAGTTTCTCCTTCAAGACTGTATTTGTGAATCCTGCACCGGCGAAATGAGACACGACAAGTGCAGCGACACCGCTCACATGAGGGCATGCCATAGATGTTCCCTGCATATATCCGTATTTGCTTCCTGGAGTAGTACTTAACACCTGGCCATAGGTATAGTTGACAGATCCGCCTGGAGCAGCCAGATCGACCCAGTCACCATAGTTCGAATAAGGGGCTCTCTTGAAATCCGGAGCAATCGAACCGACCGCAATGACAGGCTCATATTTTCCGATAGGATCATGTTCACGGGAATCATTTCCTGCTGCAAATATGACTACTCCGCCCGCCATAGGGCCTTCCTGCTTACCGTTTTCATCCATACCGGCATACTTGATGAAGTAATCAATGGCTGATTTCAAATGCGAAGGTATAGTTGCTGCAGCCTGCTCTTCAGCAGTATCATAAACAAAACCCCAACTGTTCTGCGAAATTACCGCACCATTATCAGCACCCCATTTGATAGCCTCTGCTCCATCAGCACCGAAATCCTTGTCCGGATCATCAGGGTTATGCTCGAATATCTGGCAAGAAAGCAACTTGACGCCTGGCTGACCTGCTGCCGCATCACCACCAGCCATGCCACAGACGCCCAGGCCATTATTATTGACAGCGGCAACTGTACCGGCAACGTGAGTACCATGATCATGCGCAACAACCTTCTTCGTACCACGGATGAAATTGAAGCCACCGGCATAATTGGCTGCCAGGTCTTCATGTTCATAATCGATACCGCCATCCACGACAGCGACAATCACATCCGGATTACCGGTCGTATAATTCTCCCATACCGGTACGACGTTGACATCCGCTCCCGCCGTATGGCTCTTGTCCAGAGAGCCGTCATTATAGTAATGCCATTGTGAACTCAGACGAGGATCGTTGAATACGGCGGTACTGCGCACCCTTCTGACAGGCTCCACAATTTCTACTCCGTCGACAGATGACAGATCTTCCGAAGCCTTGGTCACCGGTACATCGGGACTGTAAGATATCTTATACCATCTGTGAAGTCCTTCTGCACGTGTCCTTTCCTCAAAGCGGCCAGCATGAGGGAAGATTCTCTTCATGGAACTGATACCCATCTGAGACTGCAGGACATTCAGTTCGGAAGACTTGGTCACAACCTTGCCTTCTGAAAGGTCATTCTCTATGAGTCCTATCATGTCATCTGAGAAAAGCACTATGGCTTCACCCGGCACGATCGCCTCTTCCGGTTCCGGAAGCGGGTCTTCGACAGGAACGATATCTCTGTTACATGATATGAATGAAACTGTGACAAGCACAGATATCATATATAGTATCTTCTTCATGATCATTTCTGTGTTTTATCTGATATAAAGTCAAGAAGAACGATGAGTGACTGAGGGTCTCTCCATTTTATCTTGTTCTCCTTGATGAAGGCATTGAGTTCCTTGGAATCAAGCCCGTCTATGCCGGAAACATCCTTCTTTGCGGCAAAGACGATCTTTCCAGGCATAACCAGATAGAGTTTCTCCTTGACAGGGAGAATCTGGCCGTCGTCCTTGGAATTCTTCAATTCCATGTGGTTCATGTTAGAACGGTTTCCTCCGATGCCTTCCAATGACGAAAGCGCCTGAGTGGCAATGGAATTCGATGACGAGCCATATGCTCCTCCCGTAGCGTTGAGGGCAGCGATGTCAGCGATGATCTCCTTCGCGATGAATCCATTGTCAGATTGTGCCAGAACCTTCATCATCGTGCCGCCTACATTGGCATAGTAATCCTGACCGGTCTTCATTGAAAAGACTTCGACCGAAGAGGCCTCACGTATCATTCCGTTTTCGATGAAATGCAAGGTTCCTTTATAAAGATGGATGTTATAGGTTCCTTCAACAGGCTCTCCCTGATGTTTCTTGAGCGTTCCCTGCTGGAAATCAGCATAAAGATATGGCCAGGTTGTTGTCGGTCTGTAATCCTGGGCCACAAGGCTGCAAAGCGACAGCGCAAGGGCAACAATTGATAACACTGTACGTTTCATGCCGTAAAATCATATGGTTTGGAAAGGGAGGGGCGTTTCACCGCCCATCCCCTTTATAAATGCTATCTGCTCACTTTTGTATCAAGTGCGTAGACGCGTGGTGCTGCAACTGATGCAGGAGCAGAAGACTCTGTATCCAACTGAGCGGCACACTTGTAATAAACGTCATAGAAGCCAGTAGGTACTTGAGCCTGATTGAGAATCAATACACCGTAATAGTAGTTAGGGCCGGTGATCACATTAGGTTCTGCAACAGTAAAGACAACCGGTGCTGTTCCTATGCCTACACTGCCTGACGAAACAGTAGCAGAAACGAATGCATAATAACCTTCTTCGTCAGATGCAAAGACCTGCTGAGACTCCATGGTAAGAGTTCCCTTTTCAGGATCATACACAGCATAAATCGGTGCTACGTTGCATGGAATGCTCTCATATGTAGTGAACATCACATTACCATATACAGGATTGTCGCTCTCCTCAATCACCATCTTGGAAGGATAAGGTTGTCCGTCAAATGCACTCACCTGAGTCATGACATAAGTTCCGACAACATTCTCGAAAGGAACTGACATATCATAAAGAGACTTGGCCGAAGCAGTCCATTCCTCATTCATATTGCCATAGTAATCCTCGAATGCCTCACCTGGGACAGTAAGCGCTACAGTAGCACCCTTTGCAGGCTCTTCAGGAAGATAAACAACGATCTTGCCACCTGAAACACCGTAATGCTCGTCGCAGACCAATTCGAAGGAAGTTGTCTTACCGGTTTCAATATAAACGAGTGAGAGATTTTCCTCATAGACATAACCAAGGCCGTAGTCACTTGTCGGAGTGAGTACGATAGGAGCAGTCCAGTCTGAAATGCCTTCCGGCATACCCTCGAATCCCCACTCGACAGTAGGATATCTGTTACCTACACCAGCATAGTAAGGCTCATATTCTGTCTCCTCACCGAAATATACCTTGCTGGTCAGAGCCGCAACCTTGTTGCCTGAAACGTCAGCGAATGCGCCCTCAGGATAATCCAGAGCATAGAATGCACCTGCTGGAAGTTCAGGGACAGCGACATAGACAACCTCATCCTCGACAACCACATTTTCAGCCGGAACAGTAACCTGACCGAGTTCAACGCCTTCTGCAATCTCAGCAGAGTTCATGGCGTAGTACTTTACGACGAGGTCACCGGTGCCGCGCACTACTGGCTCATCAAAGACAAGAGCAACACCTGTCTCACCCTCAGCACCTTCATACTCGGTGTAATCAGAGAGTGCAGGGCTTACTGTATCTGAAGTCTTGAAGGAAACTGTAGTAACCTTTCCTGGGATACCCATGAGGCTTCCAGCAACAGCATATATCTGATATGTCGAATTCGACTCAAGGCCGGCAACTTCGACTGTCTGAGACGTTGCGTCTGCAGCATACTTGAAAGTTCCCTGGGCAACATCCTTATAACCCACCTTGTAAAGAGTCTCAGGATCAATTTCCGAAGCGGCGTCAGCCTTCTCTACGAGATAAGAATAATAAGATGCTTCACCGGCAGGAGCGAGAGTGAACTTTACAGTCTCGTCACCTGTCTCATTGACAGTGATGGCTATATCCTGAGCAGTGTCAGGTGCCACCGGTGTCTCCACCGGACCGTACATGTTTTCACATGCAACGGCCAGTGTCAACACAGTAATATATGTAAAAATTCTTTTCATATTGCTTCCGATTATTTCTTAGTGAAAGTAACGCCAGGATAATAAGCAGTGAACCAACTGTATGGAGAATCTGTTGCAGTCACGAATGCAAGGAATGCATATCCCCAGTTCTCACCGTCCGCATCCATAGTAGATGACTGTACCCAACCGGCATCTGTCTTGGTAAGAACGATGCTACCGTCAGTCGCATAATAGAGTTTGCCATCGAAAGGACCGAATCCTACAAGTTTACCGGTATATGTCGCGTTGTAAACGAATGACTGTCCGAGAGGAATTGTAATTGTAGACATGTCATCGGAAACATTACCGTAAAGGCTTACGCCGAAGTTCACGAGATTCTTGATCCAAACGACAGAAACATCTGTATCATCCTTCTCGAATGTAGCAGTCCATGTAAGGTCACCGTCCCAGTTCTCCTTACCTGCTGCATTATACTCGCCAAGGATTGAAGCGAGAGGGTGGTCGAGGTCAGCGATCTTCACTGTACATGTAGAACTTGCTCCGAGATCGAGGTTGCCAGGCTTCACGAGAGAAACTGTGAAAGAAAGGTCACCTGTATACTCACCGGCGAGGTCCACGATATTGATCACGAGTTCCTGTGTGCGGGTTGTACCGTCAAACATCACGACAGCAGAAGGATCGCTGAGATTGAAGTTTACACCTGCCTTTGCAGTACCATCTGTGGTTGTATATGCAAGAGCGACCTTCACAGGCTCAACTGATGCGATAGTGATAGGGAGAGACACAGTACCTGCGTTCTCATTCACTGACACTGAAGTCACATCAAATGCAGCAAAAGACTTGCTCTCATCAAATACAGGAGTCTCATTTAACTTGCTGCATGCAAAAAGAGCACTGAATGCAGCAGCGAATGCAAATATCTTGAATATATTCTTCATATAACTTCCTCCTACTAGTTTTTATAACCTTCATTCTGTACAAGGTTGACGTTCACACCGAACTCACGGAGAGGAATAGGCATAGCCCATTTGTAATGTCCCCACTCGAGGTCCTTTGCATTTGCGTCACCTACGAAATCAGTACGGGTCATGTCTCTCTTGGTACGTGCAAGGTCGAACCAGAGGTGGCCTTCCCATGCAAGTTCCTTCTGTCTCTCCACAAATACACCTTCAGAAGTTACAGGCTGTGCTGTTGCGCCTCTGTTGTCTGAGATAGCCTTGAGAGCGGCTGGACCGTCGTGACCTGTTGCACCGTTGAGGACAGCCTCAGCAATGTTGAGGTACATCTCTGAAAGACGGATGATGATTGTATTTGTAAGGTCAGGAGTAGCGATACCCTTTCCGATATACTTCGCTGTCCAAAGAACGCCGTCCTTCTCCTGGAAGAGGGTTCCACGTACGTCAGAAGCCTCGTAGAGGTTCTTGAGGTCAGTAGAAGCACCTGCATCACCATAACCGTTAGGGCCGCACATAGGAGAGAGGCCTTCACGATATGCATCATAAGAGTTTGCCTTGTTGCCGTAAACTTCGAATATGACCTCACCGCCGGTAGGAACATCTACTGCATAACACTGAGCGTCCTCTACTTCTGCAGGTGTCCACAGTTTGTACTTTCCGCTGTTGATCACCTTAGCAGCATAGTCAGCAGAGTTCTGCCACTGCTCACAGTAAAGATATACACGGCTGAGGAGAGCCTGGATAACTTCGAGTGAAACGACTCCCCTGCTGTCAGCGACACCACCTCTTACATACGCAGGATCGATGACCTTCTCTGCCTCAACAAGGTCGGCAACGATCTGGGTATAGACCTCAGCGACTGTGTTTCTAGCAGGCTTTGCACCCGGGTCAGTCACGAGTACTACCGGAACACCAAGATGCGAAGCATCAGCAGTGTAGCAGTATGGCTGAGCATATGTTCTCACGAGGTCGAAGTGAGAAAGCGCACGGAGGAAAAGGCATTCCGCCTTGAGATTGTTGAGATCCTGTGCAGTCACATCGCTTGTTTCCTTGCCTTCAAGATTTGCAAGAACATTGTTCACTGCTGAGATCACATAATATGCACCACCCCAGAGAGCGGAAGTATTGTTAGGCTCGTAATTGAGGTTGTAAAGGTCATTGCAACGACCTGAATCATATGTAGAACCGATCCACTTCTTACCGTTAGATGTCTTGAGTTCATTGCGGATGATGAAGTCAGCACCATACCATGAACTTGAAGCCAATGGTGCATAAGCACCTGCAACAGACTTGTTAAGACCGTCATATGTACTGAGTGTCAGTTCATTACTCTGCGACAGGATAGGCTCCTCCACAAGGAAGTCCTGACATCCGGCTAAAGTCGCAAGAGATGCAAACGCTATAACTATATATTTTTTCATATCCGTAGTCTTTTAGAATGATAATTCAACGCCACCTACAAATGACTTGGTCAATGGATAAGCACCGGCACCGGTACCTGTCACACCCATCTCCGGATCCCAGTAGTTCACGTCATTGAAGCAGTAAAGGTTGAGACCGCTGACGAAGAATCTGAGTCCTTTGATACGGACCTTGTCGAGAGCCTTCTGAGGAAGTGAGTATGAGAGAGTCACGTCCTTGATTCTGAGGTAGTCACCTCTTTCGAGCCATCTGTCGCTGAGAGCATTGTCAGAGTTTGTAGAGTTACCTGCGATAGGCTTAGGATTCACACCTACATCACCCGGCTTCTTCCAGTAGTTGAGAGATGAAGCCATCTGATTCATCTGCATCTCGGCACCGTCAGAATTGAGGTATGACTGCTCGTTGAGGAGGAGTACATAATTACCGATCTTGTATTCGAAGAATGCACTCAGTGAAAGGCCTTTCCATGCAAGTGTAGTATTGAAACCACCGATCACCTTCGGTTCAGGTGAACCTGCATAGTACTTGCGTGCCTTGTTGTAGTCGTTTGAGAGAGAACCATCCTCAGTCACCCAGAGAGCCTCACCGTTTGAAGGATTCACTCCGTAGTAATCAGAGAGATAGTAAGAATACATGGACTTGCCTACAACATAGTGCATGAAACTGCCTGCCTCGATCTTCTCAAGACCGTTTGCATCAGGATCCACTGCGAGATCGAGGATCTTGGTCTTGTTGTGAGCAATATTGAATCCTACTGTCCAGAGGAAGTCACTCTTTGAGATGATGTCAGCGTCCATCTGGAACTCGATACCGGTATTCTTCATTGAACCTGCATTCATGAAGTTGGTGCTGAAACCTGTTGTCTGAGGCACCTTCACGTCAAGGAGCATGTCAAGAGTAGTACGCTCATATACATCCAATGTACCTCTGAGTCTGTTGGTGAAGAAACCGAAGTCGAGACCGACGTTCCATGTAGAGTTCTTCTCCCATGAGAGATACTCGTTTGAAGGCTGTGAAGGAAGCATACCTACACCACCGTTGTTCTGAACTGTACCATAGACACCATATGCACGATAAGCGCTGATACCGTTGTTACCGTTGAGACCGTAACTTGCACGGATCTTGAGGAGGTCAAGCCATGAGTTGGTGTTGTCCATCCACTTTTCGTTGCTGATGTTCCATGAAGCGGAAGCAGACCAGAAGAGACCCCACTTGTTCTTCGCACCGAAGAGTGAAGATCCGTCCTCACGGACTGTTGCCTGGAAGAAATATCTGTTGTCATAGTTGTAGTCAGCGATACCGAAGAATGAAATCATGGTATCATTTGAGAAGCCGACTTCAGAAGTCACGTTTTCCTGCGGAGCGGTGTTCTGATAAGGAATCTGAGGGTCTACTCCCGGAGCGTATACATATGAGTACTGATACTTATATGCTGTTGCCTCCTGTCCGAGGAGAACGCGGAGAGAGTGATAACCTCCGAACACATTCGAATAGTTGATTGTATTTGAAGTGGTCAGGTTGGTATACTGGCTCTTTGTTGCCTGAAGGGTAGCCTCCGATCCGCCAGGTGCTCCGTCAGAAAGCGGATTCCAGTAACGGCGGTCCTGAGTGAACGCTGCCTCGGCAGAATTTCTTGTCTCGATCACGAGATGCTTTACAGGCTCCCAACGGAGGAACATAGTTCCCTGGAACTTGTAAGACTTTGACCACTGGTCATCATACAGTGCAGTTGCACGAGGGTTGGTGTATGAGTTTGAAGGGATGTTCACATTGTGGTTTCCGTTCTCGTCATACTTTGGAATCCAAGGAAGCATTGTAAGACCTGCCCATGCTGCATTCGAATAGTAAAGCGACTGCATAGGGACGTCGTTCTGGTCTGTATATGAAACGTTTACACGTACACCTGTCTCAAGGTTGTCAAGAAGTTTGTAGTCTGCATTGACACGGGCCTGGAAACGTGAATAGTCGATACCGTAGTAAACACCTTCATTCTTATGGTAAGAAAGTGAAGAGAAGTAAGTGCCGCGGCTGTTACCTCCTCTTGCACTGATCTCATACTCCTGCATCTGTCCCGGACGTGTGAAATGATCCATCCAGTTTGTAAGTTCTCCGGTAAGGAGAGACATAGGACGATAATAAGTAGAAGCAGGATTGTCAGGATCATGACCTGCGTTGATGGCAGCATCTCTCTGATAACCGAGGAGTTCCTCACCTGTCATCATACGGAAGCCGCTGTCGCTCTGAAGCCATGAAACACCATACTTGGCACGTGCATCGAACTGTGCCTTTCCGCTCTTACCGCTCTTTGTAGTCACGAGGATGACACCGTTTGCAGCACGTGAACCGTAAACTGCAGCCGCAGCAGCATCCTTGAGGACTGTGATTGACTCGATGTCATTAGGGTTGATGGTAGCGATACCGTTTGACATGTTTGTCATCTCACTTGTACCGCCGCTGACAACCGGAATACCATCGACAACCCAAAGAGGTGCGTTTGACGCATTGATGGAAGAGTTACCGCGGATACGGATCTGTGAAGGAGCACCTGGCTGGCCTGAAGCGGCTGTGATCTGCACACCTGCGAGTTTACCCGAGAGGGCCTTGTCGACAGATGTAACCGGAGCCGAAGCGAGGGTCTCACCCTTTACAGATGTCACCGAACCGGTAACGGCTTCTCTTTTTGCCGAACCGTAAGCCACAACCACAACATCGTCGAGTGCGGTTGCATCCGGAGCAAGAGAGCAGTCAATCAACTGGCGGCCATCAACAGGAATCTCTGTGGTCTTGTAACCCACAAAACTGAAGATGAGCACTGAATTGCCTGAAGGTACTGTAATGGTATACTTACCATCAGCACCGGCTGCTGCTCCGATCATGGTACCATTAACTCTTATGGATGCGAACGGGATAGGGTCACCGTTATCGGCATCCGATACAGTTCCTGTGACTGTAAGACTCTGAGCATATGTCAGGCCCGCTGTCACCAGCACCAGAATGGCTGTGAAAAAAAGTTTGATTTTTTTCATAAGCATTTGAATTAGTTAAACATAAATATTGAAAATTTGCATAGTACACTACAACTAACTATTAATGCACTAATAAACGGGCGTTTTTCAAAGCACCATTTCCTACAAAGTTCACTAATAGTTTTTAAAATTCCAAACTTCTTCAAAAACGTCTTTTATGGCACTCTAAGGGTGCTATTTCGTTTTAACAAATTTTAATCATTACAAATTTTGATTACCAGATTACAATCTGTAAGCAGGCTAAAACAAAACCTTACGAATCATAAATTTTCACTTTTTTCATTTTTTTCGACTTTTTTCAATGTCGGAGAGATATTTTCTCAATGTATTCCTGTGAATTCCGTGTTTTCTGGCGATTTCCGACATCGGAATCCCGATGTGATACATACGTACAGCATCGTCATATACCTTTATAAAAGCCTCTTTCTTTTGAGATCTTCCAGGAGGTCTGCCTAGCCTTATTCCCTCAAGCCTTTTTACTGCCAGGGCTTCCTTGGTCCTTTGAGAGATGAGTATCCTTTCGATTTCTGCAGCCAATGCAAAGGCGAAGGCTATGATCTTGGAATTGATGTTGTCCGACAGGACAAAATTATCCTTGATGGTATAGATTGCCACTCCTTTCTGAGAACACAGATTCAGTATTCCCATGACCATCAGCATGTTACGCCCAAGACGGGACAGTTCCGTACATATAAGGGCATCACCTTCCGACATGGACTCTATAGTCTTTCCCAAGAGTCTCTTTTCCACGGCAACAGTACCCGATATGGACTCTGACACCCACCTGTCAATGGTGATATGGTGCCGGGAGCAGTACTGCCTGATCTCATATTCCTGACTGGCATGACATTGCATTTCAGTACTCACCCGTATGTAAGCAAATGTAGTCATATATTCAAAGTTTTGATAGTTAATAATTTAGGCGCAACAAAAAACGCCCCTTAATAAGGTCAGGAAATTCAGTGTAGTGTTTTTGCTGAATCATCAATATTTATGTTTAACAAATAAAAGTCAGAATCTATGAAAAAAACAATGATGCTGCTTTTTGCCTTTCTGTTGCTGTGCGCCACATATATGTCCGCACAGAACCCGACAGTTTCAGGCGTCGTGACTTCTGAAGCGGACGGCCAACCGGTCATCGGAGCGTACGTTACAGTCAAAGGTATCACCGACGGAGGCACTATTACCGACATCGACGGTAAGTTCCAGTTTGAAGTGCCGGCAGATGCAAAAGTTCTGGTATTCTCTTGCCTCGGTATGGAAACTGTAGAGGTGGCTGTAAGGCCATATCTGGAGGTGACCATGAGACCGGATTCCGAGATACTGGAAGGAGTTGTCGTGACCGGTATGCAGAAGATGGACAAAAGACTCTTCACAGGCTCTACAGCCAAGGTGGAGGGTGACAAGGCCAGAATGGACGGAGTGGCTGAAATCAGCCGTGCTCTGGAAGGAAGGGCTTCCGGAGTGTCTGTACAGAATGTGTCAGGATCGTTCGGTACCGCTCCAAAGATCCGCGTGCGTGGTGCGACTTCCATCTACGGAAGTTCCAAGCCTCTGTGGGTCGTTGACGGAGTCATAATGGAAGACGTTGTGGAAGTTGATGCAGACCAACTCTCATCAGGAGACGCCACAACACTTATCAGTTCCGCCATTGCCGGACTCAATGCCGATGACATCGAAAGTTTCCAGATCCTCAAAGACGGATCGGCAACCTCCATATATGGTGCCCGCGCCATGGCTGGTGTGATCGTAGTCACAACCAAGAAAGGAGCGGCTGGCCGCAGCAGAATCAGTTATACAGGTGAGTTCACAACACGTCTGAAGCCTTCATACAGGAACTTCAACATCATGAACTCACAGGAACAGATGAGCATCTACCGCGAACTTGAGCAGAAGGGATGGCTCAACTATTCTGCAGTTCCGAATGCAAGTGAAAGCGGAATCTACGGTGAGATGTACAACATGATCACAGCGGGAACTCTTGAAAACACAGAGGCTGCACGAAACGCATTCCTCCGTCAGGCTGAGTACCGCAACACAGACTGGTTCGACTTGCTCTTCAGCAATTCGCTCCAGCACAATCATTCGATCAGCCTTTCATCAGGTAACGACAAGTCACAATACTATGCTTCCATCAGTGCCATGGTCGATCCGGGCTGGGCAAAGCAGAGCAATGTGAACCGTTATACCGCAAACTTCAATGCCAACTACAACATCTTCAAGAAACTCTCGTTCAACATGATCTCGAGCGCTTCTTACCGTAAGCAGAGGGCTCCGGGAACACTTTCTTCGGATGTGGACATCGTAAGTGGTGAGGTTAAACGTGATTTCGACATCAACCCTTATTCATATGCCCTCAACACATCAAGGGTATTGGATCCTGATGCCTTCTACACAAGAAACTACGCAGACTTCAATATCGTTCATGAACTTGAAAACAACTACATGGACTTCGACGTCACTGACCTCAAGTTCCAGGGTGAGTTCAAGTTGAAGCCTGTGACAGGCCTTGAATTATCGGCTCTCGGCGCAGTCAAGTATTCTTCAACTGCACAGCAGCATACGATCACGGACTACTCGAACCAGGCTATGGCTTACAGGGCTATGCCTACGACGACAATACGTGACAACAACCCGTTCCTCTATACTGACCCGGACAATCCGTACGCAGTGCCGATTACAGTTCTTCCTGACGGAGGTATCTATGAAAGAACCGATTTCAAGATGCTCTCTTATGACTTCCGCGCAAGTATCCAGTACAACAAGGAATTCAAGGGAGGACATATCATGAACTTCTTCGGAGGTATGGAACTCAATCAGGTTCAGCGTCAGCAGACCTGGTTCCGCGGATGGGGAATGCAGTATGCAATGGGTGAGATCGCCCGTTACGCATATCAGGTGTTCAAGAAAGGTGCAGAGGAAAACACTCAGTACTACACAATGGCGAACAGCCTCATGAGAAGTGTGGCATTCTTTGCAAACGGTACTTATTCCTACAAGGGACGTTATACGATCAACGGAACCATCAGATATGAAGGTACCAACAAACTTGGAAAGACGACTTCTGCGAGATGGCTTCCTACATGGAACGTTTCAGGAGCATGGAACATCCATGAAGAAAACTGGATGAAGGGCGCATGGCCATACCTGTCGTTCCTCTCACTCAAGGCTTCATACTCACTTACTGCCGACAGAGGCCCTGCAAGCGTGACCAACTCACGAGTTGTGATCAACGCGACAAACCCATGGCGTCCTAATGCCGGAGACGGTGAATCAGCACTCTATGTTTCCGACCTCGAGAATGCGGCCCTTACATATGAGAAGAAGCACGAACTCAACATCGGAGGTGCGATAGGATTCTTCGACAACAGAATCAACATCGAGGCTGACTGGTACAAGAGAAACAATTATGACCTCATCGGTCCTGTCACTACACAGGGTATCGGAGGTCAGGTGATCAAATTCGGTAACGTAGCGTCAATGGAGTCTTCAGGAGTCGAATTGACTATCTCGACCAGAAACATCGACACCAAGAACTTCAAATGGACAACTGACTTCATATATTCACATGCAGTCAATAAAGTCACAGATCTGGAGAACCAGCAGAGAGTCATTGACCTCGTTGCCGGAACTGGATTCGCACTCGAAGGATATCCTGTCCGCTCTGTATTCTCGATTCCTTTCAGAGGCCTCAACGAGCAGGGACTCCCTACTTTCCTAGACCAGGACGGAAACGTTACTACTACCGGAATTTATTTCCAGGAGCGTGACAAAATCGACTTCCTTGAGTATTCAGGAACAGCCGACCCTACCGATTTCGGTTCATTCGGCAACACTTTCCAGTGGAAAGGCCTCAAACTCAACATCTTCTTCACTTACTCATTCGGCAACGTCGTACGTATGGATCCTGTATTCTCAAATTCATACAGCGACCTGTCATCAATGCCTAAAGAGTTCAAGAACAGATGGGTTGTCCCTGGAGACGAGAAGGTTACGACGATTCCGGTGATCTCATCAAGAATGCAGAACTACAACGACGGCAATCTCGCATATGCGTATAACGCCTACAACTTCTCTTCAGAGCGAATTGCAAAGGGTGACTTCATCAGACTCAAGGAAGTATCCCTCAGTTATGACTTCCCAAAGGAGTGGGTGAAGGCAATGAAGATGAACTCTCTCTCAATCAAGGTACAGGGTACGAACCTCGCACTTCTGTATGCCGACAAGAAACTGAACGGACAGGATCCGGAGTTCTTCAACACCGGTGGTGTGGCAACTCCTCTGCCTAAGCAGTTCACAGTGACTTTGAGACTTGGCCTGTAAACACAATAAAAACAGAAATATATGAAAATCAAGAATATAACTCTTATAATGCTGTCACTGGTGTTTGCGCTGACCGCCTGCAACGAATGGCTTGACGTCATGCCGGACAACCGTGCGGAGATCGACACCGCAGAGAAGGTGGAGAAACTCCTTGTGAGCGCATACCCGGAGAACGCATATATAATGTTGTCAGAGATTTCATCCGACAATGTTGACGATTTTGGAGAGGACTCACCGTATACGGAAAGAATCTATACTCAGGTTTACCAGTGGGCGGATGTAACCGAAACCGACAATGAAGATCCGAAGTCAGTTTGGGGCGCGCTCTATACAGCCATAACAAACGCTAACCAGGCTCTCGTGGCAATCGACGAGATGGGTAACGGTCCTGAACTTCAGGCTTCACGTGGAGAAGCACTCATCGCAAGGGCATACAACCATTTCCTCCTTGTAAACCTTTTCTGCCAGGCATATGATCCGAAGACAGCGGACAGCGACCTCGGAATTCCATACATGGACAAGCCAGAAACGGAACTCAATCCTAAATATGAGCGTGGCACCGTTGCCGAGGTATATGCTGCCATCGAGAAGGACATCAAGGAAGGTCTTCCTCTTGTGAACGATGCAGGATACAGCGTTCCTAAGTATCATTTCAATGAGAAGGCGGCTTATACATTCGCATCACGTTTCTACCTGAACTATGGAAAATGGGACGAGTGCATCGAGTGCGCGAACAAGGCTCTCGGAGTATCTCCGGCAGAACTTCTCAGAGATTATGAGACTCTTAGAAGTTATCCGAAGGATCTGGCCGTCGTAGGACCTCAGTACAACAGCACGAATGCAAAGAACAATTTCCTCATCCAGACCGGTTATTCGGCACTCGGTCTCCTTTTCGGACCATATTATTATGAGTCAAGGATCACCGGAGGAAACATGCTCATGCAGACAGAACTTCTGAACCTCGCTCCTTGGGGAGGATTTACTCCTGAGGTAGGTAAGTACACTTACACCAACATGTACAAGATCACACCGTATGTATATGTGGCTACCGGTTTCGACAAGACTCTGCTGCCGCGTCTTAACTATCTTTTCGAGTACACAGACCCTGTTGCAGGTATCGGTTACTACCGTACAATCTATGCTGCCCTTACTGCCGAAGAAGCACTTCTCAACAGAGCGGAAGCATATATCATGAAGGAACAGTATGACCTTGCTCTTGCAGACATGAACCTCTGGACAGCAAACACGCTGAATCCTATGAATTGCGACCCTGTCCTTACCGAGGACTCTATCAAGGCATGGGCGGAAGGAATGGAATATTACACAGACGACGCACCTACCCCTAAGAAGAAACTTAACCCGCTTCTCTTCACCATCAAGGAAGACGGCAAGATGGAATCTTACCTCCATACAATCCTTTATATCCGCCGTGTAGAGTTCTACATGATGGGAATGAGATGGTTTGACGTGAAGCGTTACGGTATCGAGATCACACGTAGAAAACTCGGAACAACCCTTGAGGTGCTCGAGACTTATGACAGGCTTACAGTCGACGATGAGAGACGTGCTCTCCAACTTCCAAAGGATGTGATCACTGCAGGCATGACTCCAAACCCTAGATAATGGACCCGTTAAATCTTAGATATATGACAAAGTTTTTGAAATATATGGCAGCAGCGGTGATGGCAATATCATTCATCGCCTGCGAAGAGAAGCCGCTGGATCCTGAAAGCCAGATCATTGACTCGAAGATAGAAGAAAACGAGTTTGACAAGTGGCTTGTCACTAATTATATAGAGCCTTACAACATCATGTTCAAGTACCGCATGGAAAAGAACGAGTCGGACTTCAACTACTGGCTTGTTCCTGCAAAGTACGAGAATGCTGTCAAGATGGCAAAACTTATGAAATTCCTCTGCTTCGAGCCTTATGACGAGATCACAGGAAGCAGGGAGTTCATCAAGACTTATTATCCGAAGATGATCCATCTTGTAGGTTCCGGAGCATACCGCAACAACGGCACATTCGTTCTCGGTACTGCTGAAGGCGGTCTGAAGATCACGATGTATTTCGTGAATCAACTCCAACTTGATCCGGACTACCTCAACGAATACTACTTCAAGACAATGCACCATGAGTTTGCGCATATCCTGAATCAGACAAAGCCTTATTCAAGCGATTTCAACGCAATCTCGGGACCTGATTACGTTACCGACACATGGAGCGATGCATACAAGACAGACGCTGCCGCATGGAAAGATGGTTTCATCAGTCCTTATGCATCTTCTGAGGCAGGTGAGGACTTCGTGGAACTTCTTTCGATCTATGTGACTAATCCACCTGAATATTGGGAGAATGTCCTGAAGAATGCAGGAGACGGAGCAGCCCTCATCAGTGCAAAGTTCGACATTGTATACAACTACATGCTGAACTCTTGGAACATCGACCTCAACGAACTCAGGGACGTGATCCAGAGACGCCAGGGCGAGATCGATACCCTTGATTTGGAAACACTTAACTAAAAAGGATATTCATTATGAGAAAGATATATTTAATCCTGCTTGCAGTTCTGGGAATGACTGTTACGTCATGTCTCATGGAAGAGAAGGAACTCTTTGACAAGACTCCTGCAGAAAGAATGGAGGCATATCTTCAGGAATACAGAAGCCTCCTTGCATCTGCAGAAGAGGGTTGGCTGCTTCAGTATTTCCCTGAAGAGAACCAGTCATATGGAGGATATTCATATGTCCTGAAATTCAACGCGGACTCTGTCACTGCATACTTCCAACTCGATGATGACATCGCCACACCTGTATCAAGTCTCTACAAGATGACTCCTGATGACGGTCCGGTGATCACTTTCGACACATATAACGAGAACATCCATTTCTTCGCCACTCCGGACGTCAACAATTACGAGGCCTACCACGGAGACTATGAATTCCGTATCACAGGCCAGTCAGCAGATGCTTCCGAAGTTTATATGAGAGGAAAGAGGACAAACAACAAATATACACTCGTGAAGTTTTCAGGAGACCCTGTCGAGTACCTTGAAAGCATAAACGCTGTTGATGCAGCAATGACTGCACCTGCATATGAGATGGTCATGGACAGTGATACCACATCATGCTCTCTTGCAGGCAACATCTTCTCTTTCAACTATAATGTATATACTGACACCGACACAACCGCTGTCAGCGGAGAATCATCATTCTGCTATACCCCTGAGGGCATTACATTCTACGAGCCTGTAGAGATCGCAGGCAAAGAATATGATGGTCTCGTATTCAATGCCGATGAAGGCACACTTGCAGCAGCAGACGGAAAATTCGTCATCAACCAGATAATTCCTCCACTTAACCAGTTATTCCTGCTCGGTGACTGGTACATCACATACAGCAACCTCGGTGCATTCGGTCAGACCTACTTCAATCAGGTCAAGGCAGGACTTAATGCTATCGGAGAAGAACTGCTTCTCGCGTACATGGGAAGTTCGATGTTCGGTAAATGGGGATTCAACTTCTACAGCACAGACGGAGCAGGCAACTATCAAGGCGGGCTCTTCTTCAATTATGAACTTATCGGTGAGGACAAGATCATGATGCAGTTCGCAATGTCAGGAGGCGGAGACGGTGTATGGTACCATAACAACGCCAATTTCGCCTATGCTCTGTTCCCATTCGGCTACTCAGGTCCAAGGACATTCACTATCACAGCCGATGACAACAAGGCACCTACATATGTAATACTTACAGAAGAAGGCAACGAAAGGAATACTATAAAACTTATAGGCACACAGACACTTTATCCTTTCAATAACTGATACCTTCTGGTTATTTACATAAATATTGACATGCCGCCAGTCCCTGTGAAGGAACTGACGGCATATTCTTTTTTCATCGTCATATCCGTGCAGATGGCACAATAAATGCGAATGCAGACCTGACTCTTATTGACAGCCGGGCTATCCGCCTCGGACCGCATGCAACGGCCTGAGGGAGAAAGTTTAATTGTTAATAAAAGTCAAGATGAAAATGATTTTCACAATGCTGGCTGCCCTCTCCGTAGCAGTCTTGTCTGCACAGGAAATCACAGTATCCGGAATTGTGACAGATTCCTCAGACGGCAATCCTGTCCCCTACGCCTCGGTACATCTGGAAGGGACAATGACAGGTACAAGCACAGATGACCATGGTAAATACAGCCTTGCGGTGCCGGAAGACGGAGTCCTCGTGTTCTCATCCATCGGTTATGTCACAAAGAGGATTCCGGTGAACTCCATGAGCATCATCGATGCAGTACTCGACCATGACAGCGAGTATCTGGACGAAACGATAGTGGTTGCATACGGAACATCCACCAAGAGTTCGTTCACCGGATCCGCTTCCATGATAGGACCGGAAGCGATAGAATCCCGAATATCTACGAACGTCACGAGCGCCCTGGCCGGAACATCTCCGGGCGTGCAGGTCATATCTTCATCCGGCGACCCCGCTTCAGGCGGTGCGACGATAAGGATCCGCGGCATAGGATCGATGAGCGCCAGCAACTCCCCTCTTTACATTGTGGACGGAATGCCTTATGACGGTGCCATATCCGACATAAATCCGAACGATGTGGAGTCGATGTCCGTTCTGAAGGATGCATCGGCAAGTGCCATCTATGGAGCCAGGGGCGCAAACGGTGTAGTGCTCATCACCACAAAGAGGGCATCGGCGACAGAAGGAGCCAAAGTCAGGTTCGACGCCAGATGGGGCTCGAATTCAAGACTCATCCCTCAATATGAAGTGATCAGCGATCCTGCCCAATATTATGAGACGCAGTACAGGATGATGTACAATTCGCAGATCTATGCAGGAAAGACCCCTGAGGAAGCATACGCCTATGCAGACGCCAACCTTTTCGACCGCAACAACGGAGGTCTTGGATATCAGGTCTTCACGGTTCCGGAAGGCGAGGCTTTCATTGGCAAGGACTTCAAGATCAATCCGAAAGCGACCTTGGGATATTCAGACGGACAGTACTACTACATTCCGGACAACTGGTACGACGAGGCTTTCAGGGATTCGTTCAGACAGGAATACACGTTGTCTGTAAGCGGAGCGAAAGACAGGTTCAACTATTACGGGAGCGTAGGATATCTGGATGACGGAGGCATCGTGAACAATTCGGATTACAGGCGTTATACGGCCAGAGTGAATGTCGACTGGCAGGCAAAGCCATGGATCAAGGTCCTCAGCAGCATGAGTTACTCGCACACCGATTCTCAGAGACCGTCATATACAAGTTCATACGGCTCTGCGGGCAATATTTTCTATGTAGCGAACATGATGGGACCTATTTATCCTCTTTACGTCAGGAATGCCGACGGGACCATCATGTACGAGAACGGCATGAAGGTCTATGATTCGAACCAGACGAATTTCGCCCGTCCCGCATTTGTCGGCAATGCCGTGAGAGACAACGAGTTGGACAGCAAGCAGACATATGCCGACATGTTGACCGGAAAATGGGGAGTGGTCCTGACACCGGTGAAAGGACTATCTCTTACAGCCAACATAGGTCTGACAAACGACAACACCAGATATAATGCGATGTATAGCAGATTCGGATCCCAGAGCGCTACCGACGGCCTTGCATATGTCAGCCATCAAAGGACATTTGCGGTCAACAGCCAGTATCTCGCCGAATACAAGACTGATTTCTGGAACAGCGGCCATAATGTGAGCGTCCTGGCAGGATACGAGATCTATAGCCTGAAAGAACAGTTCCTGGAAGGACAGAATGACCATCTGTTCGACCCGAGGATAGGTGAACTGGGCAATGCAGATGGCGTCAGTTCAAAGCAGACCTCCTCATACACAGCAGATTACATTACCCAAGGCTTTCTCGCAAGAGCCCAATACGATTATAGCGGAAAGTATTTTGTAAGCGGTTCATACAGACGTGACGGATCGTCACGATTCGCTCCCGGCCACAGATGGGGCAATTTCGGAAGTGTAGGAGCGGCATGGCTCATAAGTTCGGAAGAGTTCATGCAGAATGCCGGATGGATAAGCATGCTGAAAATCAAGGCAAGTTACGGAGTGCAGGGAAACGACAATCTCTATCCGAACTCGAACTATGCAAGGAAATATTATCCGTATTCCGACAATTACACCCATTCCTACAACGAAGGGACAGGAGAATATTCCATCGACCTGGACTATAAGGGTAACGAGGAACTGACCTGGGAATCATCACATTCTTTCAATGTCGGAGCAGACTTCGAACTCTTCGGCAACAGACTCAACGGAAGTGTGGAGTATTTCTCCCGAAAGACCGTCGATCTTCTGTACAGCAAGGATGTGCCTCTGTCGGCAGGTAATCCGACAGGATATTATCCGGTGAATGTAGGTTCCATCATAAATGACGGATTCGAGGCTTCGCTCGAAGGACTGGTTGTCAGCAACAGCGAGATGACATGGTCATGGAACGTGAACATAAGCCACTACCGCAACAGGATCGTGTCTTTGGACGAATCCGTATCGGAAGAAGGCATCAAGGGCGGCAACTATATATATAAGGTCGGAGGATCGCTATACGAGGCATACATGAGGAAATATGCAGGTGTGAATCCGGAAAACGGCAAGGCCCAATGGTATAGGAAAGTCCTTGACGAGGAAGGCCGGTGGACCGGGGAATCAGTCGTTACAGAGACTTTCTCTGAAGCCTCACAATATGAACTCGGGTCTGTGCTCCCGAAACTTTACGGAGGATTCGGAACCATATTCAAGGCTCACGGAATAGACTTCTCCGCACAGTTCTCGTTCCAGTTGGGCGGAAAATATTATGACGGCACCTATCAGGCCCTCATGCACACCTCATCAGGAACCGGAACCGCATGGCACAAGGATGTCCTGGACTCATGGTCAGAAGACAGACCAGACAGCAACATTCCTAGGCTGGACGGAGACACGAGCGTGGGACAGACAGCAGTCAGCAACTACCTGATCAGTTCCAACTATCTCAGTGTAAACAACATAACCTTGGGATACACCTTCCCGGAAAGGCTAACATCGGCTATGAGGTTGTCGGGATTGAGAGTCTATGTCGCCGGAGATAACCTGGCCGTGATTTCGGCCCGCAGAGGAGTCGATCCCAGATATTCTCTCGGACTGGGATCCTTCACATCAGGTTCCGGCCTGAACAGCGGATCATATTCGGCCATGAGGACGCTGACAGGTGGAGTAACGATAACATTTTAAATGAATCAAAATGAAACAGATCATCAAGTTTCTGGCTATATGTCTTCCTGTTGCGGCATGCAGCAGAATGGACGAATCAATCCCTCAGGGAGAATATAGCCTGACACAGCAGGTCCAGGAGACCAACACATTGATCCCGTCCAGGGCAGATGCTTCCTTCAACGGAATGTTCACAAAAATGGGAGCCCCCGGCAGCGTGACCGGAGGCAGCAGACCGGATGACTTCGGATTTGTCATGATGGCATTTTCCAATGATATCGAAGGCGCTGACGTCGTTCTTGCCAACAGCGGATACAACTGGTTTTCTTCATGTGGCAATCTGACTTCAAGAAATGCGGATTACGCCAATCCGTACATCCGCTATGCAGCACCTTACAACACCATAGCGTCAGCAAACGCAATCATCAATTCCTATCCGTCAGACACACAGGAAATGGAAATCAGGCATAAACTGGCACAGGCAAGGGCAGTAAGGGCGTTTGCGTACCTCAACCTGGTTCCATATTTCCAATTCGGATATGCCGCCGGAGGCGAGGACAAGCCATGTGTGCCTATCGTGACTGAAAAGACGACAGATTTCACGAATAATCCCCGTGCAAGTGTGGCGGAAGTCTATTCACTTATCATAGAAGACCTTACATATGCCATAGGCAATCTCGAAGATTACATCCGTACGGACAAGGCGAGGATTGACATCCAGACCGCATACGGTCTGCGTGCAAGGGCTTACCTCAACATGCAGGAATGGGCTCTGGCGGCAGCAGATGCGGCAAAGGCCGCAGAAGGATACATACCGGCAAGCATCGAAGAAGTGTCAAGGCCGTCATTCATGGATATTTCCGAACACAACTGGATATGGGGCTACGACATGACAACAGACATTGCGATGAGCAGTCCTTATGCGACATCAAGTGCGTGGATACGCTCATTTTCCGGAGACGGTTATTCTGCCGGCACACAGGTCTATTCATGCATAAACAAGATTCTTTACGACAAGATTCCGTCATCGGATGTCAGAAAGGGATGGTGGGTCGACCAGGATCTTGGCTCTCCTCTTCTCGAATATGTCACATGGAACGGGGTGAGCGGCAATGCCGTAGGTCCTTTGGCCATAGATAATGTGAAGATGCCGTTCCTTCCGTATACTAACGTAAAGTTCGGAATGTACACAGTCGGCGGAACCAGTAACGATGAGGACTGGCCTTTCATGAGGGTTGAGGAAATGATTCTCATACAGGCGGAAGGATTGGCAAGAAGCGGTGCAGAAGGAGCAGCACGTGACCTTCTGGAAAATTTTGTCAGGAATTACCGTGACCCTTCGTATTCCGCCGCGGCATCAGGCCGCAGTCTGACTGACGAGATATGGTTCCAGCGCAGAGTCGAACTCTGGGGCGAGGGCTTCTCCAACAGCGACACACGCAGGCTGAACAAGCCTCTGGTACGTTTTCACGATGGTGCAGAAAGCAATGTTCCTGCAGCATTCCGTTTCAATATGACTGCAGATGACGGATGGTGGCTTATGAGGTTCACATCATCGGAACTCAACACCAATCTCGCCATAATCGACAACACCGGCGGTACTCTGCCTGTTCAGGATCAGAACGGTAGTCTCCGCGACGGTGTGACTGACTAGACTTTATACAAACACAGACTGACTGGTGTATTTCGGTGACCCCCGCCTCCTTATCAGGAGGCGCCCCCTAGCCAATCAACACCCCAAAAATCGACAGATTTTCAGGGGCCCGGGGGGGGCCATGTCACCTACATATCACCAGTCAGTCTGTGTTTATACTAATGTCGGTATTTTTACATCATTCCGCCCATTCCGCCGCCTGCAGGCATTGCCGGAGCAGCCGGCTCAGGAATGTCAGCGATAGCACACTCGGTAGTGAGGAACATTCCGGCCACAGAAGCGGCATTCTCAAGAGCCACGCGTGAAACCTTGGTCGGATCTATCACACCGGCCTCGAACATGTTCACATACTCGTCAGTACGTGCATTGTAACCGAAATCACCCTCGCCTTCGCGGATCTTGTTGATGATCACGCTGCCCTCTACACCTGCATTCGCAGCGATCTGACGGAGAGGTTCCTCGATTGCGCGTGCAACGATATGGATACCTGTTGTCTCATCCTCGTTCACACCCTTGAGATTCCTGATGGCTTCTGAAGCACGGATATATGCCACTCCACCGCCAGGAACGATTCCTTCCTCTACTGCAGCACGTGTAGCACTGAGTGCATCCTCTACCCTGTCCTTCTTCTCCTTCATCTCGACCTCAGTGGCAGCACCTACATAAAGGACTGCAACTCCGCCTGCGAGTTTACCGAGACGCTCCTGAAGTTTCTCACGGTCATAATCCGATGTAGTTGTCTCGATCTGCTTGCGGATAAGGTCTGCACGTTCCTGGATAGCCTCTGCCGAGCCTGCACCGTTCACTACAGTGGTATTGTCCTTTGTAACCACAACCTTCTCTGCCTTTCCGAGCATGTCTGGAGTCGTGTTCTCAAGGCTGAATCCTCTCTCCTCTGAAATCACCATTCCTCCGGTGAGGACAGCGATGTCCTGAAGCATTTCCTTGCGACGGTCACCGAAGCCCGGAGCCTTTACGGCAGCAATCTTGAGAGTACCGCGGAGTTTGTTCACGACAAGAGTGGTAAGTGCTTCACCATCAACATCCTCTGCAATGATAAGAAGTGACTTGCCCTCACGTGCGATAGGCTCTAGGATAGGAAGAAGATCCTTCATTGTCGACACCTTCCTGTCTGTAACGAGGATATATGGAGCGTCAAGGACAGCCTCCATCTTGTCACCGTTTGTCATGAAGTATGGAGATATGTATCCCCTGTCGAACTGCATACCCTCGACAACCTTCACCTCTGTCTCTGTTCCCTTTGCTTCCTCGACTGTGATCACACCGTCCTTCTTCACCTTGGACATTGCGTCAGCGATGAGTTTACCGATATAATTGTCATTGTTCGCAGAAATGGTTCCGACCTGCTCGATCTTAGCATAATCCTCGCCCACTTCCTGGCTCTGCTCACGGAGACTCTCGACAACAGCCGCCACAGCCTTGTCTATACCCCTCTTGAGGTCCATAGGATTTGCTCCTGCCGTCACATTCTTGAGACCGACATTGATGATTGCCTGTGCAAGGACAGTCGCTGTGGTAGTACCGTCACCGGCCTGCTCATTGGTCTTGGAAGCGACTTCCTTTACCATCTGGGCACCCATGTCAGCGAACTGATCTTCAAGTGAGATTTCCTTTGCAACAGTTACACCGTCCTTTGTAACCTGAGGTGCGCCGAACTTCTTGGCGATCACCACATTACGTCCCTTTGGACCAAGAGTTACCTTTACTGCATCTGCAAGCGCATCCGCACCTTCCTTCATCTTGGCGCGTGCGTCAATATTGAATTTGATTTCCTTTGCCATAATATTGTATTCAGGTCCCCGATCAGGTCGGGGATGACGTTAAAGTATTGCCAATATATCGGACTGTTTCATGATGAGGTAGTCCTTTCCCTCTACTGACACCTCTGTGCCTGCGTACTTTCCGTAGATGACAACATCACCCACCTTCACTTCCATAGGCTCGTCCTTCTTTCCAGGGCCGGTCGCCACTACCGTACCCTGCTGGGGTTTCTCCTTTGCGGTGTCAGGAATAAAAAGTCCTGAGGCTGTCTGAGTCTCGGCCGCCTTCGGCTCGATGACTACTCTGTCTGCTAATGGTCTGATCATTTTTATTTATATTTTGATTGATTTCTGATAAATGCCTCATTATCGAGGCCGGGGTCAAAACGGCAAAATAAATGCCAGTCCGCATGAACTGACATTTTGTCACATAAGGCCCGAAGCCATCATTTCACACTGAACCTGTACACGCAGGTATGGGTATATTTCTCACCAGGTTCAAGCAATGTGGAAGGGAAGGCCTCATGGTTTGGAGTGTCAGGATATTTCTGGGTTTCCAATGCCAGTGATTCCCTGTAATTCAAAGTACGTCCGTACTTTCCGGAAGTGGTTCCGTCAAAGAAGTTGCCTCCGTAGAACTGGATGGCAGGCTGGTCTGTCAAGACCTCCATGAAACGTCCGGAAGAAGGTTCATGAACGGAAGCGGCAAGTTCAAGTCCGCAGCATGACTGCCTGTCCAGCACCCAGTTATGGTCATATCCTCCACCGTTGCGCAACTGTTCGTCTTCTGTTCCGAGGTCCTGTCCTATCGGCTTAGGTTCGCGGAAATCAAAAGGAGTTCCTGCCACGTCAGCGACTTCGCCTGTCGGGATGAGCACCGGATTCACAGGTGTCGTTGCAGAAGCATTGATCATAAGCACATGGTCATTGATGGTGCCCTTGCCCTCTCCTTTGAGATTGAAGAACGAGTGGTGTGAAATGTTCACATGGGTCGCCTTGTCAGTCTCTGCCACATAATCCACTCTGAACTCATTGGCGTCAGTCAGTGCGTATGTCATGACGATCTTCAGATTGCCCGGCATGCCTTCCTGTCCGTCCGCATGGAGATATTCAAGAACCATCGAACTGTCTGTCACCGCCGTCACATCCCAGACTACCATGTCCAGACCGCGTTCACCGCCATGGAGAGTCTGGCCGTTGTTGTTCTTAGGGAAATTGTAAGTCTCTTCTCCGATGGTATATGTTCCGTCAGCGATCCTGTTCGCATAAGGTCCCACGACAGCACCGAGGAAACGTTCTCCAGGATTGTTCAGATACATCTCTATATTATTGTAGCCCAATACGATATCTTCATAAGTCCCGTTCCTGTCAGGAGTCCAGAGGCTTACTACACGGGCACCGAAATTCGTCACCTGCATGGTGATGTCGCCGGCCTTCAAGGTATATAATCCGACTTCCTTACCGTCAACTACGGTCTTGAAGTCATCAGCATTCATAAGCGTCACTTCGCTTTTTTGAGTACATGCCGCCAGGGCTGCAACTGCCATAAGGGCACAGAACAATGTTTTTTTCATAGACATATAATTATTTATTCATATTCAGACGGAAATGCCAGAGGATGACTCCCACACTGACAGAGACATTGAGAGAATGCTTGGTGCCGTACTGGGGAATTTCCAGACAGAAATCCGAAGCATCCACTACGTCCTGCCTTACTCCGGCCACCTCGTTTCCGAAAACGATGGCATATCGCTTCCCTTTTTCCGGAACAAATGCATCAAGCATCACGGAGCCTACTGTCTGTTCGGCGCTCACGATGATATAACCTTCCTCCTTCAGTCTGCGTACTGCCTCCATCGTGTCATCGGCATGCTCCCAGGCCACACTATCTTCCGCACCAAGGGCAGATTTATGGATTTCAGCGGAAGGAGGGAGGGCGCAGATTCCGCAAAGCCACACCTTATCGATCTTGAAGGAGTCGGCGGTACGGAAGGCAGATCCTACATTATGGGCACTGCGTATATTGTCCAGCACTATAACTATGCCCGAATCAGGCAGTTCCTTATACTCTTCCGCGGATACTCTGCCGAGTTCGATATTCAAAAGTTTCCTGTTATGCATAAAATCCAAAAAGTTTTCAACACAAAGGTAATAAAAATAAAAAAATGAGTATTTTTGCAGTTGCTTTAAAACAAGATTTATGAAACAGGATCTCCAGATTTTCAATCTAATCAAGAAGGAAGAGGAAAGACAGACCTCGGGAATCGAACTCATCGCATCAGAGAACTATGTCAGCCAGCAAGTATTGACAGCGCTCGGCTCGATCTGCACCAACAAATATGCAGAAGGCTATCCGGGAGCAAGATACTATGGCGGATGCGAAGTTGTAGACCAGATCGAGAAACTTGCGATCGACCGTCTCTGCGAACTCTACGAAGCAGAATATGCCAATGTACAGCCACACTCAGGCGCACAGGCAAACATGGCGGTGATGATGGCTTGCCTCAAGCCGGGAGACACTTTCATGGGTCTTGACCTTGCACATGGCGGACACCTCACGCACGGTTCTCCTGTAAATATGTCAGGCATACTCTACAATGCCGTAGCATACGGTCTCAGCGAGTCTACCGGAATGATCGACTACGAGCAGATGGAGCAGAGGGCGCTCGAATTCAAGCCGAAACTCATCATCGGAGGTGCCTCGGCATATTCACGCGAGTGGGATTATGCAAGAATGCGTGAAATCGCTGACAAGGTCGGTGCAATCCTCTGGATCGACATGGCTCACACGGCAGGTCTCATCGCGGCAGGCCTTCTGAGCAACCCTGTAAAATATGCGCACATCGTGACATCAACTACACACAAGACTCTTCGTGGTCCACGTGGAGGTATCATCCTTCTCGGCAAGGACTTCGACAACCCATGGGGTCTCAAGACTCCTAAGGGAGTGGTGAAGAAAATGTCACAGATCCTCAATTCAAGCGTATTCCCAGGCGTTCAGGGCGGTCCGCTCGAACACTGTATCGCTGCAAAGGCAGTTTCTTTCTATGAAGCACTCCAGCCGGAGTTCAAGGAATATCAGAAGCAGGTCGTATCAAACGCTCAGGCAATGGCTGAAGCATTTGCAACAAGGGGATACAAGATCGTATCAGGCGGTACAGACAACCACCTCATGCTCATCGACCTCCGCACAAAATTCCCTGAACTTACAGGAAAGGTTGCAGAGAAGGAACTCGGCAAGGCTGACATCACAGTCAACAAGAACATGGTACCTTTCGATTCACGCACACCGTTCCAGACTTCAGGTATCCGCGTAGGTACTCCTGCAATCACATCACGCGGTTTCGTTGAGAAGGACATGGAGTTCATCGTAAACCTCATTGACCAGGTTCTCACAAATGCTGCCAACAATCTCGACCTCATCGCAGGAAAGACCGAGGAAGGACGCGAGGCTTATGAAGAGGTTCTCACCGCTGTCAGAAAGCAGGTACGCATGAAGACAAACGGCATGCCTTTGAACAGATACTAGAAAAAGTTATTTACATATAATCTAGCAGGAGATAAACTCATTGTGGCAGTTTATCTCCTGCTTTTCTTTTTGAAAGGCTGCCCTGATCTGTCAGGCGCAGACTATTGTCATGTCGAGTACAACTTACTGTAATGTCTTCTAGTGCAGTCGGGGCATCTTTATAAATGAGTCCCTGCCAGAGATTTCTCGACTCATATCGTTCAGTCGGAATGACAGCAAAGAGGTTCGGCCGGAATTACAGAGATGGGGGTCAGTCGAAATGACAGTAAACAATCCAGTTCGGGCGGAATGACTGCAAAGAGGTTCGCCGGAATTACAGAGATGGGGGTCTGGCAAATTCGGTTCTAGTGAAGATTTGAGCCGCAATGTTCACTAGAACTCTTTATTTAAGGCGATTTTTGTCGATTTAGGCTTGTTCCAGTGAAGTTTTCATGCTCAATGTTCACTAGAATTCTACATTTGATATGGTAATGATAAACATGCTTACACTACCTGTCATTCTGATTTGCACTACTTGTCATTCTGAGCGTCAGCGAAGAATCTGTACAAAGATGCTTCACTTTGTTCAGCATGACAGGCAGGAGATAACCACTTAGGTGTAAACTGATATATCATTTCCTTAGATATTTAAGTATTCAGAATGATAGGTACTGGAACTTATAATATGATATTCAACGAAGTGGTACACCTCGATTCAAGGCCGTCCTCGCACTTGTCTGGGTCCTTCCCTCACCCTTCACTCTGATTGTCTGTCATCGCGGCCGTAAAACAGCCGACATTACGGACGGAAAGGTCAAAATGATGTGCGCCATCCGTAAATATGTTGATTGTACGGACAGGATACTACAAATACAGCGGATATAGTCCTGGGCGGCCCACACTATCATGTCAGAGATGCCTCCACTCACTGTCTTCGGTCGGAATGACAGTATACATTTTAACCTTGATGAAAAAAGGCTGGCCCCAAAGTCTGATCCGACTTTGAGGCCAGCCGCTATCTCTGGTAAAGATCGATCTGCGTCAATTGTTTACCGGAGTGAGGGTGAAGCAGAAGGTGTATTCCTGCGCAGGTATGAGATATTCTGCGAGAGGCCACTGGCCCCATGAATTGATACATCCGAGACCCATCTGCATAAGGTCGAAATTGACCCAGGTCTTTCCTTTCGAACGGTCGTTCTCATGAGCCAGAGCCTTGAGTTCAAGGGAGTGAGCCTGGTTGTTGCCCTGATACTTGAGGTCCATTTCCTGCCAACTGAACGGAAGAGCGGAGCCTGAGAATTTCACATCTGAAGTGATTTCGAAACCGCATCCGTTGTCATCGAGAACCTTCATCCATTTGAGACCGCTCTTGGTACCTGACTCCTGAATGCGGACATAGCCGTAATGATACTGATCCTCAACCCTCTGGACATAATGCCCGGTAACCGCTGAACTTTTTCTGTCAACATAGTTTTCATGAGGTCCGAGACCGAAGAACTCGAATGTCGAGAACTCTCCCGGCATGGCAAGTTGCATACCGAATCGAGGAAGCATAGGAAGTTCCGAAAGTTTGCCTGCATCATTGAGGCATTCTCTTGCAGCAACCGCACCGTCGGCATATATGTCATATATGACACTTACTGCCGCTCCCTCTGCAACCGGCTCATAATCCACTGTAACACGATAGCAGAAACCGGTCTGCTCCACATTGAAGGACTTCACCTTGAGTTCAAGCGTACGCCACATCTGCAGACGTTTCTCCTGACCTGCTCCCATATCATTTTCCGTAACCGCCCTCGCAAAGGCCGGAGTCAGAGGAGCCGCGAGAAGTTCCTTTTCACCGACAACATAACTCTCGAGGAAGCCTGTAGATGAATTGAAAACAGCCTTCCAAGGGGCCAGACGGTCATTTCCGGAACCATCAAATGACATCTCACCATAGAAAGAATGTAGATCTCCGTCAGAACCATAAGACGGTAAACCAGAAGCATTTGCATATGCCGGGATTTCCTTCTCATTTATGAGGATCTGGTCATATGCAACGACCGAACCCGCAGGAAGAAGGCCATCAGCCTTACGGAGCACATATCTTACATTCAGATAAATATCATGGTCCTTCACCTGACCACATACCTCAGCAAGAAGATCTTCCGAACAATCTATATTGACTTCTGCAGTCTCCTGAGGGCCTGCAGCAAGAGAAGGCACATATCCCTTCAATACAGGATGTCCGTCAGACTCGATTTCCCATTCCATTGCATAACGCGAAAGATCGACAAAGAAATTCTCATTATATACAGACACTCTGCCGGCAAGCACATCCTCCGGAGTTGCATCGGTATGTATCGACTGATACTGGTATGCCACCTCGTACGCATGTGGATGGAGAGTACGGTCGGCTGCAATTATACCGTTGCAACAGAATGAATTATCTGAAGGATCATATTCATTGAAATCGCCACCGTAAACGAACACATGGTCTGTTCCATATTTTTCGGCGTCAGTCGGCCACCAGAGAGCCTGGTCCACGAAATCCCAAATGAATCCGCCCTGATATGAAGGATATTTCCGGATGAGGTCCCAATATTCCTTAAGTCCTCCGAGGGAGTTACCCATAGCATGTGCATATTCACACTGGATGAGAGGCCTGACAGGATTTGATGAAGCATACTCCTCACATTTCTCGTAATCCCAGTACATCGGGCATACAATATCTGTATGTTCATCAAACTTCGCCTGTTCATACTGAACCGGACGCGTCGTATCCATGAGTTTGACCATGTCATATCCCTTCATGAAATTCTCTCCGAATCCAGCCTCATTTCCAAGACTCCACACAATCACTGAAGGATGATTTATGTCTCGTCTTACAGCCCTTCGTATCCTTTCGAGATGGGCAGTTTCAAACTCAGCGGCCTTTGCCAGGGATTCAGGTCCATATCCCATACCATGAGATTCAATATTTGCCTCAGCCACCACATAAAGGCCATAACGGTCGCAGAGAGTGTACCAGAGAGGGTCATCAGGATAATGGCAGGTTCTTACTGCATTGATATTTAGTTGCTTCATGATAAGGATATCCTGAATCATGTCCGCCTCGGTAACGACATAACCTTTATAAGGATTCATTTCATGCCTGTTCGCACCCTTGATCAGCACCGGCTGTCCATTGACGAGAAGTTGACCGTCCTTGATGCAGACATCCCTGAATCCGATTTCTATTGTGGTCGACTCAGTCTGACCCTTCTTGTCAAAAGAAGCGACTGTAAGAGTGTAGAGCGAAGGTGATTCTGCAGACCACTGCTTCACAGAAGGAACTGTCAGGACAGTATTGGCGACAGGATAGCCTCTTTCCGAGCAAGCCTTGCCTACCTTGACAGTCTCAGAGGCAACAATATTTCCGGAAGGGTCTGTAAGAGTGTAACTTACAGATGTAACTCCCTTGCTGACCTCCGTCTCGACGGAAGCGTTTCCGTCAGCAGAAGCGATTACCTTTATATCTTCTATCCTCTTCTTCTCGCGTGAATACACATATACATCCCTTGATATTCCGGTCATTCTCCAGAAATCCTGATCCTCAAGATAAGTTCCGTCGCACCAGCGGAAAATCTCCAATGCGATGAGGTTCTCGCCGTTCTTCACAAATCTGGTAATGTCGAAACGTGCTTCAAGTTTGCTGTCTTCACTATATCCGACCTCCTTTCCGTTCACCCACACGCGCACATTCGAAGTAGCGGATCCTATATGAAGGAATACATCCTTTCCCTTCCATGAATCATCAAGTACGAATGTCCTGCGATATTGCCCTGCATAGTTATGCCAGTCCGCAGGATAAGGAGGATTGTTTTCGAAATGGCCCTTCCATGCATATCCGACATTTACATACACTGGGTCACCGTAACCGTTCATTTCCCACATTCCGGGAACAGGTATCGTATCCCAACCGGAAGCGTCAAAGTCAGTCTTGAAGAAGTCCGCAGATCTTTCCGCTATCGTACCATACCAGCAGAAATCCCATACTCCGTTGAGCATCAACTTGTTGCCATCAGTCTCAAAACGAGAGGTCATCGGCAGACGCCCACACTGTACTACCTGAGGATTCTGCCAGTCAGGAAGATTTTCCTTGGCTGGAGAACCATGGGCAGCAAAAGAGAGTCCCATAGCAAGCAGGCCGGGGAGAAGAAATGATAACTTTTTCATAATGTATCAGTTTTTGTGTTATATGATTTCTATATCAGCGGAAGGGATCCATCCCTGACGTCCGTCAGCAAGTTCGATGTTGTTCCATGAACCAACCTCATCTATGATTCTGACTTTCGTTCCTTCGTGAAGGATGAAAAGGTCCTTGGAAGATTCAGCAGATGGCGAACTTTTGACCGAAGTCACCGGACGCATGACGACAGCATCATCGGCTTTCATGTAATCATTTTTCTGCCATATCGAGAAAGTCAATGAGACTGAGGCCAATATGACCATTACAAGGCCTGTAAAGAAGCCTGCACGACGACCTCCAGCAGTCGGAGCAAGAAGGAAAAGCAGGAACATTCCCAAGGCAAGAGCCACGAAGATGATGAAAATGATCGCCCATGCATCGGAGTCTGTCACATAGCATAACTTCCTTGCCCATGTCTTGAGTACAAACTCCGGAACAGGATCGATCCTGTCCTGGATGGTGCTGTTCACAAGTTCAAGATTGAATCTTGCATCTGAATAGGACGGATCCAGTTTGAGCGACTTCTCATAGTACAGGATGGCCTTCGGCACATTTCCGTCCTTGAAACAGGCGTCACCCATATTGCAGTAAAGTTGGGCGGATTCAAGGCCCATGCCGACAATAAGTCCGTAGTCATCCAGTGCCTCTGTCCAACGTCCTTCAACATACGCCTGATTTGCAGAATTCCACAATGAATCGAGGTATTCCCTGTCCTGAGAAACAGCGGTTGCAGGAAGGGCAAGCAACAGCATGAGTGCCAGTGCAGCGGTCTTTGCGGAAGATTTCTTTGTTTTCATATCCGAGTCTATAGATGATATGACGTCAACTGCGGCTTCATAATGCGCAGCCATAGCATCATGTCCTGAATCAGGAGCATATCTTGCATATTCACATGCATCGAGTATGCTGATGAATGTTTCCACATAAGTTTCATTCACATTCCTTTCCTTGAGGACTTCTGTCATACGGTCTCTTGAAAGTTCTGTCACCGGCATGTTCAGTTTATCGGATATGAAACCGAGAAGAGCCTTGTGAAGTTCCTCATAGAATGCCGTGTAAAGGTTCTGCGAAAGGAAGGTCTTTGCAAGTTGGAGACGCTTCAAGGCCATCTTGGTCGCCTTTCTGTTCTTGGTTCCGACAACATCTGCCTTTCTTGCTGCCATGCGTCTGAAAGACAGCCAGCAAACAAATGCAGCAACGAATACCAGCAGAAGGACAATCCAGAAAAGGAGTGAACCTACAAAGAAATGTCCCTTTGATTCCAGAGCATGATCCTTGGTGTTAATGAATCTGATGTCGCTGGCGAGAGTCTTCACATCCTTCTGCTGAGGGCCGCTGACCACGACACCACCTGCATCCGTCTCATTTCCTCTGAGGACTGTCAGGTCGATCGGTTCTGTTTCAAGAGTGACGTATTTCTTCTGGTTTACATCATAGTACGAATACTTGACCGGTTCGATCACAAAGTCACCGTAACTTCTAGGAA
Organism: Candidatus Cryptobacteroides sp.; assembly: GCA_045539115.1. Lineage (GTDB taxonomy): Bacteria > Bacteroidota > Bacteroidia > Bacteroidales > UBA932 > Cryptobacteroides. Next base: position 152,951 of record JAZQES010000005.1, read on the forward strand.
TGAACGGATATTCGTATTGTCTGCTTCCGGAAATTCCTCCCCTGTCGATCTTGTCTGAAACCTTTGTGTCATAGACTTCCATATCAGGAGGGAAATTTACCTTCGGAGCCTCAAGAAGCGATACGTTTCCTTTTCCGGAAACTGTTATTATAAGCGATGCCGCCTCATGGGTCTTAAGTGTATCACGGCTGAGACGGGAAGATATCGTAAATTCACCCACACCGCCAGCAAATGAAGCAGGAGCCCCCGCAGGAAGCGGTGAGACATTGACAGTCAGAGGTTTGGAAGAGACTCTCTTACGGACGGTCCTGTAATCATCGAAGAATCCGTCAAATATGCTCGCACCGCCGGAAGATACCCTTACATTCACAAGACACACAAGTTCGGCCGGGTCTATGGTTATCTTTCCCTGCTGCTGAGGTATGAGGATGAATTTCCTCAGAAGAGCGGAATTATATATCTGTCCGTCGTATGTCTCACGCGTAAATTCTATATTGGTAGGGGCTTCCAGTTCCTGGCTCCAGAAACCGTTGAAACCAGGAAATTCCGCACTCTCGAAACCGGCGATATTCACTCTCTGATACAATTTGATGACTGCCGTAATCGGCTCACCTACAACCACATTGGAACGGCTGAGGCTTACTGTCAGGAATATGTCGTCATCCTGTACGGCACCGGTCTGTGACTGTCTCTGCTGTTTCTGGCTTCCCTGCTGCTGACCCGAAGGCTGCTGAGAGCCGGCAGAACCGGAAGAGGTTCCGGCAGAAACGACTTCAATCGTCACAGGATCGGAGTATATTTCCTTGCCCTTAACCTTGGCAGTGGCTCTCGCTATGGTGAATTTTCCGGTCCGGACCGGACGGAGAACATATGAATAAGTGGTCTGGACAGACTTGGTAGTCTTTCCGTTTATCATCTGCACACTTGTGGAACGTCCCTGCTGAGGGCCCCAGAGAAGTTGGAAATCCTCTCCCGGAGACCATGTGAAGTCGGACGACTTGTCTTCTCCCTCGATGATGAATGTAACATTGAACTGCTCGTCAGATGCAACTACATTGTGAGTCTGCACCTGAATTCTTGTCTGAGCCATCGCCATGGCTGCAGACAAGATTACGAACATTGTCAAAAATAATCTTTTCATATTTCCCTGCTGACTTTTACCAATTCTTTTCCTTCTGTCTTGACTTCAAGGCTTCGGCCTTCTGCTTGTTGACCTTGTCCTGAGTCTCCTTTTCCTTTGCCTGGATGGCCTGAAGCATCTGCTGTGCCGCCTGAGGGCTTATCTTTGGTTCTTCACCCTGCTGAGGCTGCTGCTGATCATTCCGGTTCTGATCCTGCTTGTCGTCATTCTGTTCCTGGTTCTGCTGATCCTTGTTCTGATCCTGCTGGTCCTGATTCTGGTTCTGCTGATCGTTGTTCTGATCATTGTTCTGATCGTTGTTCTGATTCTGTTGCTGGTCCTGGAGTTTCTTCTTAGCATAGATGAAGTTCTCCTTTGCCTGCAGGTCATCAGGCCTGCGGATCAAAGACTGCATGAATGCCTCTACAGCCTTCTGATAATCCTGCTGCTGAAGAGCAGCATCACCAAGATTGAAGTAATAGTCTGCAGAATACTGACTTGCAGGTGCCGCATCCTTAAGTTTATCGAGTGACTGCATCGCCTGGGCATAATCACCTTCACGATAAAGTGTACCAGCCAGATTATAATTGGCGGCAAAAGAAAGGGAATCCTTAACCAGAGCCTTTCTGTAATCGATTTCTGCCTCTCTGTAATTCTCTTTCCTGAAGTCTCTGTTACCCCTTCTCACATCCTTCTTGTCCACCTGTCCCCACATCGGAGTCACGACCAACACAGACAACAACAATAATAATATATATCTAGTCTTCACCATCTTTTTGTTTTTTCGCCTCGTATACTCTATCTGTTAAACAAATGCCGTTTCGCTCTTCTGTCACCGATCAGCATCTCGATGACAAAGAAAAGCAAGGCAAATCCGAGAGCATACATGAAACGTTCGTCATACTCTTCAAATACAATCGAACTGTATTTCTCATCGTCCATCTTCTTGAGGTCGTCGATGATAGGATTCAGACCGAATTCGCTGTTTCCCGCTCTCACATACACTCCGTTTCCGGCCTCAGCGACCTCCTGGAGCACATCCTCTTCCAATCTTGTCACCACAATGTCACCGTTCTTGTCCTTGAGAAGTTCCCCGTCCATAGGGATCGGCTTGCCCTCAGGAGAGCCGACACCGATTGTAAAGACACGGATACCAGCCTCTGCTGCAGTCTTGGCGGAAGCGACAGGGTCGTCCTCATGGTTCTCACCGTCAGTTATCACTATTATCGCACGGCTTTTCTCACTCTGAGCGCTGAAACTGCGCATTGCAGTGTTGATGGCTTCTCCCATCGCCGTTCCCTGAACAGGAACAGACTCCGTCGAGATTGAGTTGAGAAACATCTTTGCAGACACATAATCAGTGGTGATAGGCAACTGCACGAATGAATTCCCGGCAAAGACAATGAGTCCGATACGGTCCTCGCGAAGCCTGTCGACTATTCGCGAAATGGCAAGTTTGGCACGCTCGAGCCTGTTCGGAGAATAATCTTCCGCAAGCATCGAATTGGACACATCAAGAACAATCATGATCTCAGAACCTTTGGTCTCATGTTTCTTGAGTTTTGCACCTATCTGCGGCCTTGAAAGTCCGTAGACAAGGAAGAAGAACGCTATCGAGAACAGCACCAGACGGAGCCATGTCTTGGCATTGGAATAAGAAGGCATAAGACGATTGACCAGTTCCTCGTCTCCGAACTTCCTGATACGACGCCTTCTCATCTTCAGCACCAGAGCGTGGATGATGAAGAAGAAAGGAATCAGCAGAAGAAGCAAAAGATATTGAGCCTGAGCAAAATGTATCATGGCAACCTCCTTATTACAAACCAGTTCAACACAAGTTCAAGAAGTATCGCAAGCAAAGCAAGCAGCGCATATCTTCCGAACAGTTCCTTATAGACAGGGAAACTGTCCACTGTCGTACGGGCCTTCTCCATCTTGTTGATCTCGCTGTATATTTCTGCGAGTTTCGTATTGTCGGTAGCCCTGAAATAACGTCCTCCGGTGGATTCTGCGATCTCCGCCAGCAAAGCCTCATCGATCTCCACCTTGACATTCTGTATCTCCACTCCCCAAGGAGTCATCACAGGATATGGTGCAGTACCTTCCTTGCCGACTCCGATTGTATATACACGAATGCCGTAAGTCTTGGCGATCTCGGCAGCCATCTGAGGCGAAATCTCTCCCCTGTTGTTGACACCGTCGGTCAGGAGGATAATGACACGGCTCTTGGCGTCGGAATCCTTCATTCTTGCCACAGCGGTCGCAAGACCGTTACCGATGGCGGTTCCGTCTTCAATAAGATCGGTCTGGACTTCCTTCATGAGATTGATGAGTGTGGCACGGTCAGTGGTAAGCGGACACTGTGTGAAACTTTCACCGGCAAAGACCACGATACCCATCCTGTCTGACGGACGCTGCGAGATGAATTCGATGGCGATGTCCTTTGAAGCATTGATTCGGTCTGGGACAAGGTCACGAGCCAGCATGGATGTTGAAACGTCCATCGCGAGTACAATGTCTATTCCCTCAGTATCAACTCTTTCCATCTCTTCCGAAGAGCGTGGTCTCGCTATCGCCACGACGATCATAGACAATGCGAAGATCCTCAACGCAAACGGAACATGGCGCAGGAACGACATGAATGACCTTCCCCTCAAGGTCCATGGAACAGAAGTCGATACCCTCAGATGAGGATGTCTCTGACTGAGTTCAAGATATATGTAGTGCAGCACCAGAAGTCCCGGCACCACAAGCAGCCACAAAAGTTTCGGATATTCGAAAAACATCACTCACCTCCTTCCTTTGACGGTTCCACTTCTGCGGCAGAAGCCTCTTCGGCCTGAATGTCGGCCTGATATGTGCCGGTAACGAATTTCACTGCCACAGGAAGCACCGATGCATTGTCATCATCGGACGCTATATATTTGGCAAATTTCACGAAATCTGCTCTTTCGAAGAGTTCCCTGGTCTCTTTCACAAGATTTTCCGGTGCATCGGTCGACTTCATTTCAGAGAATATCTCAGCAGTAGTCATCTCCATGGCACCGATTCCGTATCTTTCAGAGATATACTCTCTCAAGGTGTCGGTTACACCGGAATAAAAGGCCTTCTGCTTCTCCGGTGCCCACAACTTGTTACCTCTGTAACTGTCAAGTTTACGCAAGGCCACGATATGAGCCGGATCAGTATGTACATATGCCGGATCATTCTTTCGCTTATGCATCATGATAAGGCACACCGCAAGTATGACCAGAACAGCCACGACCCAGAAGAGGCAGACCCACGGAATGATTTCATCGGCTGTCACCGGATATCTTATCTGTCCTTTGATGTCATGAGGGACGAAAGTCGCGGTGTCGACAGGCATAGTCTTGACTTCCAGGCGTATAGGATCGAAGACCAAAGTGTCGATGACTCCGTCCTCGGACATCCTACCGACCGCAATCTGGGGCAGTTCGTACAATCCTTCCTCAAACGAGGCTATCACAACGCTTCCTCTAAGGTCCAGAAGCCTCGGTTCCCCTTTCGCCGGCTTCGACACCCTGACAGTATCAAGTTTCCAAGGCGAAAGAAACATCAGTCTGTAATCCTGTTCCTCCGGAAGTTCCGGAAGAGCCAGACGCGTGTTCTCGCTGACTCCTTTCAGTTCGAAGCCATAGATCAACTGGTCCGCAACCAGGACTGAATCCCTCTCCTGAAGTTGCTGAAGGAAGGCCCCCTCGACAGGGATGACCTTTCCGGCAGGAACCACCGCAGAAGTATCCGTCTCCTGGGCCGAAAGCGGCAGCACAGAAAGAAGCAGGATAATATGAATCAATGCATTACGCATAAATCGTCATCTGTTTTTAAACAGGCTCATAAGTCCCTTGACATAATCTTCGTCAAGGGCTATGCTCACCTTGTCAACATTATATTTCATGAAAAGACGCGAAGAAGACTGTTCCACATTCCGGAACCACTCTTCATACGCCAGCCTCATCTTCTTGTCGGAAGTATTCACCCATGCGGTCTTTCCCGTTTCCGAGTCCTTTATATGCACAAGTCCCACATCCGGAATGTTTCTCTCGCGAGGGTCATAAACCTCGATCACCGAAAGGTCATGCCTTCCTACCGCTACCTTGAGTGCATCTTCATATCTCGGAGTGCCGTCGTCATTGACGTCAATCATGTCAGAGAGCAGGAATGCATTGCATTTCTTCTTTATGGCATTAGTCAGATAACGGAGTGCCTCGGAAATGTCTGTTCCGTCCACAGTAGGTTCGAACTCGATGATTTCCCTTATGATATGAAGAAGATGGCTCCTTCCCTTTTTCGGAGGTATGAACTTCTCGACCTTTTCACTGAAGAACAAGGCGCCGACCTTATCATTGTTGATGATGGCGGAAAAAGAAAGGACTGCAGCGATTTCCGCAAGCACATCCCTTCTGCTGGCACCTGTTGTTCCGAAGAGTCTCGAACGGCTGACATCCACCAGCAGCACGACAGTCAGTTCCCTCTCCTCCTCAAAGACCTTGACATACGGCGACCTCATGCGCGCAGTCACATTCCAGTCCATGTTGCGCACATCATCACCATACTGATACTCACGCACCTCGCTGAACGCCATTCCCCTTCCCTTGAAGGCCGAATGGTATTCTCCGGCAAAGATCTGGTGCGAAAGCGCCTTGGTCTTTATCTCTATCTTCCTGACCTTCTTCAGAAGGTCGTTTGCACTCATTCCGCCCATTATGGAACTTCTACAGCATTGATGATTTCTGAAATGATCTGGTCTGTTGTCATATTCTCCGCTTCCGCCTCATAAGTAAGGCCGATACGGTGACGGAGAACTTCATAGCACACTGCACGCACATCTTCCGGAATCACATATCCTCTTCTCTTGATGAACGCATATGCCTTTGCGGCCATGGCAAGAGAAATGCTGGCACGTGGGGACGCACCATATGAAATAAGGCTCTCCAGTTTGCCGAGGCCATAATCACCAGGAGTACGTGTCGCGTAAACGATGTCCACGATATATCTTTCGATCTTCTCGTCCATATACACATCCTTCACCACCTCACGTGCCCTTACGATGTCTTCCGGCTGAAGCACCGGCGAAGCCTTAGGGAATGTGCCCGAGTTGTTCATGCGGATGATATGGCGTTCCTCCTCCTTCTTCGGATAAGTTACGACCACCTTGAGCATGAAACGGTCGAGTTGGGCTTCCGGAAGCGGATATGTACCTTCCTGCTCGATCGGGTTCTGGGTGGCCATCACAAGGAAAGGCTGCGGAAGCGGGAATGTCTCGTCACCGATAGTGACCTGACGCTCCTGCATGGCTTCGAGAAGTGCAGACTGCACCTTTGCCGGAGAACGGTTGATCTCATCAGCAAGGACGAAATTGGCGAATATCGGTCCCTTCTTTATCTGGAACTGCTCGCTCTTCTGTGAATATATGAGCGTACCGAGAACATCGGCCGGAAGAAGGTCCGGAGTGAACTGTATACGGCTGAACTTCGAATCAACAGCCTGGGAAAGAGTATTGATGGCCAAGGTCTTGGCAAGGCCCGGAACGCCTTCAAGAAGGATGTGTCCGTTGGCAAGAAGGCCGATCAGGAGATTCTCCACAAGGTGTTTCTGACCGACGATGACCTTGTTCATCTCCATCGTCAGTATGTCCACGAATGAACTCTCCCTCTGGATCCGTTCGTTCAATTCTTTGATGTTTATGCTGTCCATAAATATGATTTTTGATATTTTTGCATTTTAAATTACAAAATTACTCATTTTTTGGCAATATGCGATACATTATCAGGCTTTCATACGACGGCAGTTCATTCTGCGGCTGGCAGATACAGAACAACGACCGCACGGTCCAAGGCGATCTGGAAAAAGCCCTGAAGACTCTCACAGGCAGACAGATCCAGGTCACAGGAGCCGGCAGGACCGACACAGACGTCAACGCGATCAACTATATCGCCCATTTTGACATGCCTGACGAAGTCAGCATCGACACGGCGCAACTTTGCTACAAATTAAATGCCATCCTGCCACGAGAGGCAGCCGTCCACGAAGTTTCGGCAACGGACGGAGAATTTCACGCACGGTTTGACGCAAGATCAAGAGAATACCATTACTTCATACATTTCAGAAAGGATCCTTTCTGCGAGAAATTTTCGTACAGGATGCGTTATCCGCTGGATTTAAGCCGGATGAACGAGGCTGCGGCACAACTTTTGGGAGAGCACGACTTCCGGTGCTTCGAAAAGACAGGCGGCAACAATGCTACATCCGTCTGCACTGTCCATGAGGCAGGATGGAGCACATATGTCCCCACACATGTATCGATGATGGGGATGGAATGCCGCGAAGGAGACTACATCGTGTTCAGGATCAGGGCGAACCGGTTCCTGCGCAACATGGTGAGAGCCATAGTCGGTTCCTTGATAGAGGTCGGCAGAGGGAAACGCGATCCGGAATGGATTGCAGACCTCATCGCAAACGGTTCCCGTTCAGATGCAGGAAGTTCCGTCCCGGGAAAAGCACTTTTCTTTACCGGGGCCACATATAAATAAATTTGAGTATTCGCGTTTTTTTGACTAATTTTGCATGATTTTGCACTTGTGCGGATCAAGACCCGGAAACGATAATTAAAAAGACCGTAAATAACTATGTTTTTCAATCTTCTTCAGGCTGTGGACACCACAGCAATGACTACTGGGGCGGCTGCTTCCCAGGAGATGCAGTTTTCCCTCATCGACATGGCTGTAAAGGGCGGATGGCTGATGATTGTCCTCCTCATCCTTTCTATCATGGCAATCTATATTTTCGGTAACAAATGGTGGATGATCCGCAAGGCCGGAAAGATCGACAAGAACTTCATGAAGGACATCCGTGACCTCATCCACGAAGGAAAGATCAAGTCTGCGATCGCTCTCTGCCAGAAATACGATTCTCCTATCGCGAGACTCGTGGAAAAGGGCATCGAGAGGATTGGAAGACCGCTTCCTGACATCCAGGCCGCTGTGGAGAACATGGGAAATGTCGAGGTAGCAAGACTTGAAAAGGGTCTTCCTATGCTCGCCACCATTTCCGGAGGTGCTCCTATGATCGGATTCCTCGGAACCGTATCAGGTATGATCGAGGCGTTCTTCAGAATGTCTACCGCAGGCAACAACATCGACATCACCCTGCTTTCAGGAGGTATCTATGAGGCTATGGTGACGACAGTCGGCGGTCTCTTCGTCGGTATCATCGCATACTTCGGATACAACTACCTCACTTCACAGATTTCGAACCTCGTGTTCAAGATGGAAAGCACAACCATCGAGTTCATCGACATGCTCCACGAGCCCGCATTATAAAAAATCTCCCCGGACATGGCAATCAAAAGGACAACAAAGGTAGATTCGGGATTCTCGATGTCATCGATGACTGACATCGTGTTCCTTCTGCTCATATTCTTCCTTGTCACTTCAACCCTCATCAACCCGAATGCGTTGAAACTTCTTCTACCGAAGAGCACAGGACAGGTATCGGCAAAGGCTACCGTGAGCGTTTCCATCAAGCATTGGCAGGAAACCGACAGATTCTCGTATCACATCAACGGAGACGAGACCCCTATAAGATTCGACAAGATAGAGGACGAACTGATAGAACTTCTCCAGACTGAGGAAGATCCGACATTCTCGATATATGCAGACGAGACAGTTCCTATCAAGGAAGTCGTGGCAGTGATGAACATTGCGAAAAGGAATCATTACAAGGTCATAATGGCGACATCACCGGAATAGACCGGAATCGCTTCAACATCAAGAAAATATGGCGGAACAGTATCTCAAGGAAAGGGAAAGACAGGAAAAGAAGTCGAGGGTGACAGGAGTCGCTCTCACCATTTCCATGCATGTCGTCCTCCTGATATGCTGCTTCATCATGGGATTCACTTATCTGGACCCGCCTCCACCGGAGCAGGAACAGATCCTCATCGAATTCGATGAACCGGAGATAAGCATCCCGAAACAGACGCTGGACGGCACAAAGCCACGCAGCGAAGAAGCGGATCCGACCAAGGACATAAATCTTGTGCAGAGGTCGCAGGCACAGAACGAAGGCACAAAGAGCAATGAAGCCCCGGAGGCCACCGTAGATGAATTCGGAGATGTGGAGACACCGGAGCCTGAGAGGAAGAAGGAGATCAACAGGAAGGCTCTATTCACTGCAGCCGAGAACAAGACGCAGAAAGACACTCTGGCTGCCCAGACAGCACGTGAGGTCAGCGACGCCCTGGCTGCAGGACATGCAAAAGGCAATACCAAGACCGGAGAGACTGCCGGAGAGCCTAATGCGAAACTCTCGGGCAGAACGGTTGACGGTACACTGCCGAAACCTACATACGGAGTGGCGGCCGACGGGGTCGTTGTAGTGGACATATGGGTGGACAACTATGGCACGGTAACGAAGGCCCTGGCAGGAGCGGAAGGCACGACCGTGACGGACAAGACACTCTGGCAGGAGGCGAGAAAGGCGGCATTGAAGGCTCATTTCAACATGAGTGCAGATGCTCCGGCCTTGCAGAAAGGAACGATTACATACATATTCAAATTGAACTGACAGGTCGAAGACCTATAATTGGCGTGAGCCAACATATTAATATTTAACTATTTAATCTGCCGTTCAGGCGTAAAGAAATGGAAGACAACAGAAGAGGCGGCAATGGCCGCAGAGATGGCCGTAGAGAGTACGGTGAAAGAAGAAGCCAGTCAAACAATGGCGACAGGAGAAACTTCGGCGGAAACAGCGAAAGAAGAAGTTTCGGCAGTGACAGACCTCGCAGATCATTCTCTGAGAATGGCGAGAGAAAGTCTTATGGAAACAGCGAGAGACCTCGCAGACCGTTCTCTGAGAACGGCGAGAGAAGATCTTTCGGAGAAAGAAGATCATTCGGCGAACACTCGGAGAGAAGAAGTTTCAGCAGCGACAGACCTCGCAGATCATTCTCTGAAAACGGTGAAAGAAGATCTTTCGGAGAAAGGAGATCATTCGGCGAACACTCGGAGAGAAGATCTTATGGAGAGGGTTCTGAAAGAAGGAATTTCAGCGGAAACGGCGAAAGAAGAAGTTTCGGCGGTGACAGAAAGTATTCCGGTGGAGACAGGAAATATTCCAGCGGAGACAGAAGACAGTCCGGCGGATTCAGGAACACCGGCAAGAAGAGTTTCTACAAGAAGGACTTCAACTATTTCCGTGACGAACAGGAGAGCGGAATCAACAAGATGATAAGCAGAAGGCCTCAGGTAAGCAACGAGGCATTCTCGGACAACGACATGGTAGCGGCTCCTATCAAGGAGGAAGTCAGACTCAACAAGTTCATCGCCAACTCAGGCGTATGTTCAAGAAGAGAGGCTGACAACTTCATCCTCGCAGGCGTCGTAACAGTAAACGGTGAGGTCGTTACCGAACTCGGTACAAAGGTCAACATCAACACTGACGACATCAGATTCAACGGTGAGAGACTCAAGGGTGAGGAAAAGATCTACATCGTGATGAACAAGCCAAAGGGCTATGTGACCACAGCAAGCGATCCTCATGCAGACAAGACCGTGATGGATCTCCTCAAAGGATGTCCTTCAAGAGTATTCCCTGTGGGCCGTCTTGACAAGAACACCACCGGAGTGCTCATGTTCACAAATGACGGTGAGATAGCCGAGAAACTGACACATCCTTCATACGACAAGAAGAAGATCTATCAGGTATCTCTCGACAGCAAACTCAGACAGGAGGATTACGAGAAGATTCTCAGCGGAATCGAACTCAACGACGGCACTATCGCTGCTGACGAACTCGAATACATCGAGGAGGATGACCACAGAAAACTCGGTATCGAAATCCACTCGGGAAAGAACCGCATCGTGAGAAGAATATTCGAATCGCTCGGATATGAAGTGAAGGCTCTTGACAGGGTATACTTCGCAGGACTCACCAAGAGAGGTCTCAAGAGAGGTGAATGGAGATATCTCACAGAAGGTGAGACTAACCTTCTCAAGATGGGTGCATATCTTTAAAAGATTCTTCGCTGACGCTCAGAATGACATGAGAGGAACACTCAGAATGACATGAGAGGAACGCTCAGAATTATAACAGAATGACAACAGAAAACACCAACAAAAGACATCGCGCTGGATTTGTCAACATCATCGGTAATCCGAATGTTGGCAAATCTACGCTTATGAATGCCCTTGTAGGCGAGAAACTTTCAATCGTCACAGCAAAGGCGCAGACCACAAGACACAGGATCATGGGCATCGTCAACGGCGATGACTACCAGATCGTATATTCCGACACTCCGGGCATCCTGAAGCCCAATTACAGGCTCCAGCAGAGCATGATGAATTTCGTCGACACAGCGATCGGTGATGCGGACATCATCCTGTATGTCACCGACACGGTGGAAAAAGGAGACAAGAACGAGGAATATATCGCGAAACTGCAGAAGATCCAGTGTCCCGTTGTGCTGGTGATCAACAAGATAGACATCAGCAGCCAGGAGCAGGTGCTTGAACTGATGAACTGGTGGAAGGAGCAGATTCCTAACGCCATCATCTTCCCTGCTTCGGCACAGGAGAAGTTCAATCTTGACAACATCTTCGACGCAATCGTCGAGAATCTTCCTGTGGCACCGGCATGGTACGACAAGGATGTCTTTACAGACAAGAATCTCAGATTCTTCGCTTCGGAGATTGTGCGAGAGAAGATCTTCCTCAACTACAAGGAAGAGATTCCTTACAGTTGCGAAGTCGTTGTGGAAGAGTTCAAGGAAGGTGCGGAAAGGTACGACATCAGTGCTGTCATATATGTGATGCGCGACACCCAGAAAGGCATCATCATCGGCAAGGGCGGCCAGTCATTGAAGAAGGTCGGAACACAGGCCAGGATTGAGATGGAGGACTTCTTCCAGAAGAAGGTGTTCCTCAGACTTTTCGTCAAGGTGGATCCTGACTGGAGGGAAAGCAAGAAGGAATTGAGGAAATTCGGATACGAATACTGATAACCATAAGAATAAGTGAGGTGATTTATGAGTTTTGAGGATATGGAACTCCCTGAAGAGGACATGAACATCGGACAAGAGAATGAAGATGAAGCACCGGAGGAAGGCACTCCTGGCAGATTCGACAAACTTTTCGGGGAAAACAGCAGGAAATATAAACTCGCCAGAATGTTCAAGGACTGGTATATCGACTATGCGTCATATACAGTGCTTTACAGAGCGGTACCGCATCTGATAGACGGTCTGAAACCGGTTCAGAGGCGTGTACTTCATGCCATGTGGAGGATAGATGACGGCAGTTATACCAAGGTAGCGAACATCGTCGGTCAGGCCATGCAGTTCCATCCTCACGGTGACCAGTCCATCCTCGGAGCCCTTGTATGGATCGGTCAGAGGAATTATCTCGTAGACTGCCAGGGAAACTGGGGTAACATCCTTACAGGTGACGCCAATGCGGCACCACGTTACATCGAGGCACGTCTCAGCAAGTTTGCCAAGGAGGTGATGTTCAACCCCAAGACCACCAACTGGATGACTTCATATGACGGAAGGAATCAGGAACCGGTGGAACTCCCTGTCAAGTTCCCGATTCTCCTTGCGCAGGGTACGGAAGGAATCGGTACAGGATTCGCGTCCAAGATACTTCCACACAACTTCAACGAACTCATTGATGCATCAGTGGCAGTCCTTGAAGGACGTGATTTCGAGATATTCCCGGACTTCCTTACCGGAGGCTCAGCAGACTGCTCGAAATACAGCAGCAAGAGGAAAGGAGGCAAGATAAAGGTACGTGCGAAGATAGAGAAGATCGACAAGAACACTTTGGCCATCACCGAGATACCATTCAGCAAGACTACTGACGCTGTCAAGGAATCCATAATGGAGGCCAAGGAAAGCGGCAAGATCAAGGTGAAGAAGATAGACGACCTCACCAGTGCGACCGCCAACATCCTCATCCATCTTCCTAACGATGTCTCGCCGGACAAGACCATCGACGCACTCTATGCTTTCACCGCATGCGAGGTAGCAGTGACCCCGAACACATGCGTGATTCATGAGAACAAACCTCAGGTGCTGAGCGTCAACGACATACTCCGCCACAGCACATTCCACACAAGAGATCTTCTCGGACAGGAACTTTCCATCAGGCTCGGCGAACTGGAGAACGAATGGCATTACAATTCGCTTGAGAAGATCTTCTTCGAGAACAAGGTGTACAAGATTCTCGAAGGAGATGCCAAGACCTGGGAAGACCAACTTCAGGAAGTCTTCGATGAGATGATGAAATATCAGAAGTTCCTCAAGAGGCCTATCCTCATGGAGGACATCAACAAGTTGGTAGAGAAGCCTGTACGCAAGATCTCGAAGTTCGACACAAAGGCCGTTGACGAGAAATTGAAGGGAATCGAGGCAGAAATGGAAGAGGTACAGAACCACCTTGACCATCTTACAGAGTTCACCATCAACTACTTCAAGAATCTCAAGAAGAAATACGGAAAGGCATATCCTAGACTTACGGAGATTGTGGAATTCGAGTCCATCGAGTCAACCAAGGTAGTAAGCAACAATGCCAAACTGTATGCGAACAAGGCAGAGGGATTCGTAGGTACAAACCTGAAGAAGGAAGACAATGCGGAATATATCTGCGACTGCTCGGATCTTTCGGAGATCATCGTGATCCATAACGACGGAAAATATGTCGTCACAAAGGTCAGTGAGAAGGCTTTCTTCGGAAAGGACATCCTTTATGTCGGCATATTCAACAGAAATGACCAGAGGACCATATACAACGTCATCTACCGCGAAGGAAAGACTGCCGTAAGTTATGCCAAGAGATTCGCTGTCACAGGCATCACGCGTGACAAGGAATATGACATCACTCAGGGCACTCCGGGATCAAAGATCCTGTGGTTCACGGTCAACCATAACGGCGAGGCAGAGACTGTCAAGATATATCTGCGTCCGCGTCCGAAACTCAAGAAACTCATCGACGAGTATGATTTCTCACAATTGGGAATCAAGGGTCGTGCCTCGCGAGGCAATCTCGTCTCAAAGAATCCGATCCAGAAGATCAGCCTGAAATCTAAAGGTATCTCTACCATCGGAGGAAAGGACATATGGTTTGACGAAGACATCCAGAGGCTCAACGAAGACGGTCGCGGACTCCATCTCGGCCAGTTCAATACCGGCGACCATATCCTTGCGATATTCAAGGACGGAACCTATTATACGACTACATTCGACCTGAGCAACAGATATCAGGGCGACCTCCTGAAGATCGAGAAACTCGACCCTAACAAGACTTACACGGCCCTGTACTATGACAAGGGAGTCGGAGCATTCTATGTGAAGAGATTCTCGTTCGACATCAGCGACAACACTCCGGTAAGTTTCATTTCGGATTCGAAAGGTTCATATCTTGTCGCGATAAGCGATGACAAGCATCCGCAGATAGAGGTGATTTTCGGAGGCAAGAACGAGAACAGGGATCCGGAGCATATTGATGCTGAAGAGTTTATCGCAAAGAAGGGCCTTCAGGCGAAAGGAAAGAAGACGAGTCAGTACGACGTGAAGAAGGTCCAGTTCATCGAGCCGCTTCATAAGCCGGAAGACGACATCCTGCCGGAAGAGTCCGAGGCTGAGAACCAGGCCGGAGAAATTGACAATTCGGATGTGGAAGACACTGAACCTATAGATATCACGTTGGATGATGATCCTCAGTTGACCTTGTTCTAGATCTCTATGATAATATCATTGACAGGATTCATGGGATGCGGCAAGAGCAGTATCGGAAGGAGACTTTCGGAATTGCTCTGCTGCCGTTTTATAGACCTTGATGAGGAGATCGAGAAGAAGGAGGGAAGAAGGATTGCGGAGATTTTTGCAGCAGATGGTGAAGAGGCGTTCCGGGACATTGAAGAAGAAAGTCTTGGTATCATTCTGTCCGGGGAGCAGAGGTGCCTCGGGTGTCACGGTCCTCGAACACCTCATGCTCCCCGGACGAGTACAATACTGTCACTGGGCGGAGGGACAATAATGAGGAAGGAATGTGCGGAGATGGTGGGAGAGAGGACCTTATGCATTTACCTGAAGGCTTCCGTAGATACTCTTGTGAAGAATCTTGAAGGAGAGATAGAGGGACGCCCGATGCTTGCTTCGGGAATGCCGCTTCGTGACCGCATAACCGAACTCATGGCCCAGCGTTCATCCACATATGAAACGACCGCTCACATCATTATCAATACGGACGGAAAAGACATGGATGAGATCGTGAGAATGATCATGACTGAGATTCCATCCCTGCGATGACAAGAACGATATCCTGATAAGAGACATCTGACGGACTCGCTTCCTTTATGGCGGCGAGTCCTTTTGTTGTGCCAAGAGACGAGACCACGTCACGGATAGATTCCGCACGGGATTCAGGAACAAGTTCATTGACATCTATCATTCCTTTTGCCACGTAGTGAGCAAGATGGCGTACGATGGTCTGCTGATTAAGGTCGCGTTCCTTTGCAATTTCCTTTACAGAATGCCCCTGCTTGTAAAGTTTGAAGGTCGTGACCTTGGTATCCTCCTTCTTCTCCTTCTGCGGCTTTGCTGCTGTCTTCTTTGAGGCTTTCCTGGTCTTGAGTTCCTTCGGAACGAATCCCGAAGCCTCGAAAACCGCGACCTGACGTTCTCTGAGATAGTTTTCAGTCGAAAAAGGCACTGCTGACATCGCCTTCAGCAATATCTTCATGCCGGAAAGTTCCATATCAAGATCATTCCATGCATTGCCATAACGCTTGATAAGATCCTTGTTCTCAGCCTTGATATCCTTTGTCTTGTCAAGAAAATCCCCATACATTCCTTCGAGTTCAGACAGAAAATATGAACATCCGTTCCTGACTCTGGCACAGAACTCCGGAGAACACACTTCCGCATATGGTTTCTGAGCAATGATCTTCTGCCATTTCGATCCGACAGGAACTACAGCCCCGTTCAATGAATTGAGTATGTCATTATGCTTCTGGGCGAGGCCGACCACGGTACCGGACGGAAACTCCGTGCATATCCCGAGCATCCTTTTCTGCAAGGAAGCAAGTTCCTTGAAGTCAAACAGTTGGCCGAGAAGTTCCTTATAATATTCTTCCTTTATGGACTCAAGACGTGAGACACTCCGACGTGCCGCCTCTTCCTGGCCTCCAATGTAATCATCGACCCTCTGGTCCGTGATCACCGCATCCTGACGCAAAGGAGTGGCAAGCACCATTCCACCCAGAGTCCGGCATCGGCTGAGCGCGACATAGACCTGTCCGGACGCAAATGAAGCGGCAGCGTCGATTATGGCCTTGTCGAATGTAAGTCCCTGACTTTTGTGGATAGTTATGGCCCATGCAAGTCTCAAAGGATACTGCCTGAATATACCCTGCACCTCGGTCTCCATCTCCTGAGTCTGCTCGTTGATGACATATCGGCAGTTCTCCCATTCGAGAGGTTCCACCGCTATCTTTTCATCATCTCCGGCACATTGCACAAGGATGTATTCGTCATAGAAATCCGTCACGATGCCGATTTTGCCGTTGAAATAGCGCCGTTCCGCAGAAGGGTCATTCTTCACGAACATGACCTGCGCTCCGACTTTAAGTTCAAGTCTTGCCTCGGTAGGATATGAATATTCGGGAAAGTTGCCCTCTATCTCCGCATCAAAACAGTGGACCGGCTCATCGATCATCCCGATCTGCTGCTCATTGTAACTGTTGGCGATATGGTTATGTGTGGTCAGACGTATGTAACCTTCATCCGCCGACGGAATGAAACCGGGATCATACCTGCTGTTGAGGGCACGGATCACATCAGGCGAAGGCCTGCCGCCTCTGACGGCATTCAATATAGAAATGAATTCTTCATCCTGCTGTCGATATACCTCTTTCAGTTCTATGGTCACATAATCTATCTGACTCAGGGCACGGCTGCCGAAGAAATATGGAGTCGGATAATATGGAGCGAGAAGTTGGAACTCTTCGTCCGTGATCACCGGGGTAAGTTGCTGAAGGTCTCCGATCATAAGGAGTTGAACGCCTCCGAAGGGTTTGAAACGGTTGCGGAAACGCCTCAGGACAGAGTCTATGGCATCCAGAAGGTCACAACGGACCATACTTATCTCATCTATGATGAGCAGGTCTATGGTCTTGATTATGCTTCTCTTTTCTTTGCTGAATGCAAATTTGGATTCTATCTTGGCCCCGGGAATGAAAGGATGAAGAGGAAGTTGGAAGAACGAATGGATCGTGACTCCGCCGGCATTGATTGCAGCGATTCCGGTAGGTGCGACAACTACTGTCCTCTTCCGGGATTCCTCCACAACACGTCTGAGGAAGGTGGTCTTGCCCGTACCTGCCTTACCTGTAAGAAAGACGCTCTTGCCTGTGTTTTCGACAAAATCCCAGGCAGTCTTCAATTCGTTGTTTCCCTCCATATCTCTATCCTCCAGTATTTTTAAGTTGAAAACGGGTGACGTCAGATCATCTCGTCCCTTTCGTGCATGTCCTTTATGCGAAGTTGGGTATTTGCCGTGCCGCGATAATAATTCTCGACTATCGAATAGCAGACGTCTATCGGATTTCCTGCCTTTATATGGTCGAAGAACGAAGCCATGTTGAACGCGATTGCAGATATGTGGTGGTAAGGATGTGACTCCTGGATCAGTTCAAGTTTAAGATGGCCTCCTTCTGCTCCTACCTTGCGTCCCATTCCGTTGTCATAGACATTCTCCGTCAGGAAGACAGGAGCAGCATTGCCTGGTCCGAAAGGCTGGAACTGCTTGAGTATTCGGAGGAATTTAGGGGTGATCTGTGAATAATTGAGTCTGGCGTCAACATCCACCACAGGAGTCTGCATCTCCGGAATGATCGAATTGGAAATGGCCTTTTCCATTCTTTCACAGAACTCCGGAAGGTTTTCTTCCTTCAATGTGAGTCCGGCTGCATAGAGATGTCCGCCGAAATTCTCAAGAAGGTCCGAGCAACTCTCTATGGCATCATAAAGGTCGAAGCCATGCACACTTCTCGCCGAACCTGTCACGAGACCGCCCTGCGACTGGGTGAACACGATGGTAGGCTTATAGAAAGCCTCGACAAGCCTTGAAGCCACGATTCCGACCACGCCCTTGTGCCACTGAGGGTTATATACGATTGTAGCATTGTCAGATGAAAGGCAGTTGCCGCTCCGCACCATGTCCAGAGCCTCCTGAGTGATACGGCGGTCGATGTTCTTCCTTTCGTTGTTATGCTCATTGATTTCCGTTCCGATACGGATAGCCTCCTCCGCATCCGATGCCGTAAGGAGTTCCACTGCAATTCTTCCCGACTCCATACGTCCGGCCGCATTGATTCGAGGGCCGATCTTGAAGACGATGTCATCGATAGTGATGTGCGTAGGTTCGAGTCCGGAAAGTTGGATCATCGCAAGAAGTCCTTCGCGAGGATTGCCGTTAAGTTGCTTGAGTCCGAAATGAGCCAGGACACGGTTTTCATCCGTCACGGACACAAGGTCAGACGCTATGCTGACCACAAGAAGGTCAAGAAGCGGGATAAGTGTCTCGAACGGTATGCCATACTCCTGGGAATAGGCCTGGACCAGTTTGAATCCCACACCGCAGCCTGAAAGGTCATCGAAAGGATAGTTGCAGTCTTCCCTTTTCGGGTCGAGAACCGCAACGGCCTTAGGGAGTTCATTTTCAGGAAGATGATGGTCGCAGATGATCATGTCTATGCCCTTGGCACGCGCATATTCCACCTTTTCGTTGGCCTTGATGCCGCAGTCGAGAGTGATGATGAGACCAAATCCGTTTTCCGCTGCCCAGTCGATGCCCTTGTACGAGACGCCGTAACCCTCATCATATCTTTCAGGAATATAGAAATCGATTGCGGAAGTGAGACGGCGGAGGAACGAATATACCAGCGACACCGCAGTGGTTCCGTCCACATCGTAGTCTCCATAGACCAGGATCTTCTCACGGTTTGTGACAGCCTGATGCACTCTCTCGACAGCCTTGTCCATATCCTTCATCAGGAAAGGATCATGCAGGTCATTGAGGTCGGGACGGAAAAAGGAGCGTGCCTGATGGAATGTACGTACCCCCCTCTGAACCAGAAGTTCCGCCAAAACAGGGTCCACTCCCAATTCAGAAGAAAGTTGCCTTACCACCTCAGGTTCAGCATTTTCCTTGAGAATCCATTTCTTTTCAGCACGCATAGCATACAAAGATATGGATTTTGTTTCAATTTCAGAATTATTTATGCTATTTTTGTGCTTTATTTTGCCATAATGTGGCTTTTGAAGAAAAATCAGATAACAAAAAAAATATTTTACGACTATGAGCATCATGGACCTCAACGAGCAGGAACTGTTCAGAAGAGAATCGCTCGCGAAACTCAGAGAACTCGGAATCGAGCCTTATCCGGCACCACTCTACCCTATCAACACATCTGCAGCGCAGATCAAGGCGGAGTTTGACGAAGAGAAAGGCAATTTCCAGGAAGTGGTCATCGCAGGACGTATCATGTCAAGACGTATCATGGGTGCGGCATCGTTCGGAGAACTTCAGGACGAGACCGGACGTATCCAGATCTATGTGAACCGTGACGAGATCTGCCCGGGCGAAGACAAGACAATGTACAACACAGTATGGAAGAAACTCCTTGACATCGGTGACATCATCGGTATCAAAGGTTTCGCGTTCATCACCAAGACAGGCCAACTTTCGGTTCATGCCAAGGAACTCACACTTCTCAGCAAGTCGCTCCGCGTCCTTCCTATCGTGAAGGAGAAGGACGGCGAAGTGTTCGATGCATTCTCTGACCCTGAACTCAAATACAGACAGAGATATGTGGACCTCATCGTGAATCCACAGGTCCGTGACACATTCATCAAGAGAAGCCAGAT
This sequence comes from Candidatus Cryptobacteroides sp., assembly GCA_045539115.1. Taxonomy (GTDB): domain Bacteria; phylum Bacteroidota; class Bacteroidia; order Bacteroidales; family UBA932; genus Cryptobacteroides. The sequence goes on from JAZQES010000005.1 coordinate 173,023, forward strand.
CGTGGCTACAATGCGTGAGTACTTCAACGAGGCCGGCTGCCTTGAAGTGGAGACACCTATCCTCCAGAGCATCCCAGGCGGTGCCACAGCACGTCCGTTCATCACTCACCACAACGCCCTTGACATTCCTCTCTACCTCCGTATCGCAAACGAACTCTACCTCAAGAGACTCATCGTCGGCGGATACCATGGTGTATATGAGTTCGCGAAGGACTTCCGCAACGAGGGTATGGACAAGACCCACAACCCTGAGTTCACCTGCATGGAGATCTATGTGGCGTACAAGGACTATATCTGGATGATGGAATTCGTGGAGAAACTTCTCGAAAAGATCGCCCTCAAACTCCACGGCAAGACAGAGGTTACAATCGGCGAGAACCAGGTTGACTTCAAGCCGCCTTTCCGCCGTCTCCCTATCCTCGAGGCAATCAAGGAATATGCAGGAGTTGATGTTGCAGGCATGTCAGAGGACGAACTCCGCGAGACCTGCAAGAAACTCCACGTGGAGACAGACCCTTCATTCGGAAAGGGCAAACTCATCGACGCAATCTTCGGAGAGTACTGCGAGAAGCACCTCGTGCAGCCTACATTCATCACAGACTACCCTGTGGAGATGTCTCCGCTCACCAAGCGTCACCGCACCAACCCTGAACTCACAGAGCGTTTCGAACTCTTCGTATGCGGAAAGGAACTCGCGAATGCATACAGCGAGTTGAACGACCCTATCGACCAGTACGAGCGTTTCCAGGATCAGTTGAAACTGAAAGACAAGGGAGATGATGAGGCTATGTTCATCGACATGGACTTCGTACGCGCACTCGAGTACGGTATGCCTCCGACATCAGGACTCGGTATGGGAATCGACCGTCTGACAATGTTCATGACCAACTCCCCTACCATCCAGGATGTGCTCTTCTTCCCGCAGATGAGACCAAAAAATCAGTAAATGATTTTTTGATCTCATCGAGATCATTCAAGAATATTCTATAAAACTCCAAGGCTGTACAGCCGGCGGTCCTTCCCACTGACGTGGGCCCCTTCCCTTTTCGGGAGCCAATGCCGCCTCGCTGTACAGCCTTGGAGTCTTATCATATGTCAGAATCTGAATCCGAGGCCTGTCGTAAGAGTTGCGGTCTTGAAGGAGATGGAAGAGACGCCGGCGGAAAGGGAGAATCCGCGGCAGGAGAAGATCAGTCCGGCTTCGACGGCCACACCGCGGTATGAATAATCAGAAACCTCCGCCCAGTTTCCGTCTATGTCCCGCCATTGAAGATAGCGCCATCCATAGCCGGCACCCCTCAACGGGGTATCTCGCTACTCCCCACAGCGGTCGGCAATGCCGCTTATTGTAAGAGACTTGCAGATTTATTAAAAGCATTGACTATCTTTGTCTGTGCAAAATATCAGGCAAATGGCAATCATCAAGGAACTCAAGGGCGACATGCCCGTCATAGGAGAGCGTGCGTTCCTGGCGGAGACGGCGACGATCATAGGAACTGTCGAAATCGGAGACGACTGCAGCATATGGTATGGAGCGGTTCTCCGTGGAGACGTCGGGGCCATCCGTATCGGCGACCGTGTGAACATCCAGGACAATGCAGTGCTGCATGCGACTTATCAGCAGTCGGAGTGCATAATCGGGAATGATGTCTCGATCGGACACGGGGCGAATGTGCACGGATGCATCATCGGGAATGATGTGATAGTGGGCATGGGAGCCATTGTCATGGACAACACCGTGGTACCGGACGGAACGATTATCGCAGCCGGTGCAGTAGTGCCTGCAAATCAGACACTTGAGCCTGGGATATGGGCCGGAATCCCTGCTCGCAAGATCAAGGAAGGGTCGGAAGCGATTCAGGCCAAGGCTCATGCGAATGCCGAGCATTATCTTCACTATAAGACCTGGTACGAAAAGTAAAAGAACAATATGAGAATAGAAAGCATAACATCGGCGCAGAATCCGAAGATCAAGGATCTGCTGGCGCTTCAGGAGAAGTCGAAGGAGAGAAGGAAGAAGGGGGTGTTCGTGGTCGAGGGAAGACGCGAGCTGCTTCATTGCATCGAGGCAGGATATGAACCACATACTGTCTTCATATGCCCGGAGATACTGCAGAAGACCGATTTCGAGGAGATCGCTTCCAAGTGCAACTGCCCGTATATGGAGATTCCGCAACACCTTTATGACAAGGTCGCATATCGCGGAGGCACAGAAGGGGTGATAGCAGAACTCCATTGCAAGGAGATGAGCCTGGAGAATCTGCAAATTAAGGAGAATCCTCTTGTTGTGGTGCTGGAATCTGTCGAGAAACCGGGCAATCTGGGAGCCGTTCTCAGAAGTGCTGATGCCTCGGGAGTCGATGCAGTGATCGTATGCGACCCGCTGACAGACATGTACAATCCCAATCTCATCCGGTCGAGCATCGGTGCCATTTTCACCGTACCGGTTGCCATAGCATCTTCGGAAGAGACCATCAAATGGCTGAAAGACAACAATATAAAGATATATACGGCACAACTTCAGGATTCGGAATGGTATTATGACACGGACATGCGACAAGGCACGGCAATCGTAATGGGTACTGAGGCGACCGGCCTGACCGATGTATGGAGAAAGGCTGCTGATGCCCATATAAAGATACCTATGCTGGGCAAACTGGATTCGCTCAATGTATCGGTCTCGGCGGCGATCCTTATGTTTGAGGCAGTCAGACAGCGTAAAAGCGCAACAGGCAACACACTATAAATCAACGACTTACCCAAAACGCCTGCTGCAATTCTGACGCAGGCATTTTAAGTAAAAGCCTAAGCATCAACTATTTATGAGAAGCAGTAAATTCGGACTTATAGGCCATCCGATAGCACATTCACTGTCCCCTGCCCTTTTCAAGGCGGGGTATGACGGCAAATATCCATATGAACTGATAGAGACTCCCGATTTTGAGGAGGCATATCAGAGATTCCTGAACGGATACGATGGAATCAATGTGACTGCACCTTTCAAGGAACTGGCTTTCGCCAAGGCTGACATACTGTCCGATGAATGCAAGGCCATCGGAGCGACAAATCTTCTGATAAAGACTCCGGAAGGTGTAAAGGCTTATAATTCAGACTTTCTCGGCGTTCGGAAGTGGCTGTTAGAGGTCGCCGGGATGTCAGCAGGCGAAAAGAACCCCTCCCACTCCTGCGGAGCGGGTACCTCCCCCTGCGGCCAGGGGGGTAGCACGCTTTTCGCTGCTGACACCCGGCGACCTGCAAAAGTTCTGATTTCTGGCCTAGGTGGTGCCGGCAAGGCAGCGGCGGCAGCGGCGGAATCGCTGGGAATGGAAGTCATACGTATGAACAGGACAGTCAGAGACGGGAACATGCGTCCGTTGAGCGATTTCAGGGAGTGTTTCAGAGAGGCTGACATAATCATATACAACATCCCGACCGCGATTGCCCAGATGAACGACCTGACAGACAGCGACTTCTGTCCGGGAAGGCCTAAATTGATTCTCGAAGCGAACTACCGGAATCCATCATTTGACGAAACATTCATAAACAGGATGAAGAAGGCGAATCCAAAAGCGGAATATGTAAGCGGAAAGACATGGCTTCTGTATCAGGCTATGACCGGATATCAGATTTTTACGGGAGAAAAACCAGATTTGGACAAGATGTCTGCGGTTTTATAAGAAAATATCACTATCTTGCAAAGTTTTTGGGCCAAGCCCGTTCATAATACAGATTTCAAGATGATAAACAAGGTAATACTCGTAGGTAACGTAGGACAGGATCCTGAGGTGAGATACACAGGAGACGCGACCAACGGAGCGAAAGTGGCTTCGCTCAGATTAGCCACAACAGAAAGATACCGTGACAGAAACGGAAACCTTCAGGAACATACCGAATGGCACTCCATAGTAGCATGGAGAAATACCGCCGATGTCATCGAGAAATATGTAAGGAAAGGAACCCAACTGTACATCGAGGGACGTCTTCGCACAAGATCGTGGGATGACCAGAACGGCAACAAGAGATATACCACCGAGATCATGGCCGACACTCTCCAACTTCTCGGCAGGAAATCCGACAATCCCGCTTCCATGAATCCTGCGGCACCACAGGCGGCACCACAGCAGTATGCTCCGCAGCAACAGACTTACAGTGCACCGCAGCAGCCACAGTACAGCCAGCCTCAGCCGGCGGCAAAGCCACAGAACATCGTGGAAGACCTTCCGGATGATGACCTTCCTTTCTAACAGACGATAATTAACAGAAAACATATACCGAAAATGAAACTTGATGTTGTACTCGGCCTCCAGTGGGGCGATGAAGGCAAAGGAAAAATCGTTGATGTGCTTGCAGGAAACTATCCTGTCGTAGCACGTTTCCAGGGCGGTCCTAATGCGGGCCACTCACTCCATTTCGAAGGAAAGAGTTTCGTACTCCGTTCAGTTCCTTCCGGAATCTTCAGAAAGGATGCAAAGAACATCGTCGGCAACGGCGTCGTTCTCGATCCGATCACTTTCAAAGGCGAGTGCGATAATATCGCCAAGACAGGAATTCCTGTAAACGAGCGTATCGTGATCGCAAAGAAGGCCCATCTCATCCTGCCTACTCACAGGCTTCTCGACGCTGCCAATGAAGCAGCCATGGGCAAGGGCAAGATCGGTTCCACTCTCAAGGGTATAGGACCTACTTACACCGACAAGATCAGCAGACACGGACTTCGCGTAGGAGACATCCTCGCTCCGGACTTTGCCGACAGATATGCAAAACTGCAGAACAGGCATATCACCCTTCTCAACCAGATGGGATTCGAGTGCGACCCACACGCGGAAGATGCTGAATTCATGGCGGCAGTGGAGTATCTCAAGACCTTCGAACTTGTCGACTGCGAATACTACATCAATGACCTGCTCAAGACTCAGGACATCCTCGCCGAAGGTGCTCAAGGCTCGATGCTGGATGTAGATTATGGTTCATATCCTTTCGTCACATCATCAACCACTTCATGCTCGGGTGCATGCGTGGGTCTCGGCGTCAATCCTCACCTCATCGGACATGTATACGGTATCTTCAAGGCATACTGCACACGCGTAGGAAGCGGTCCGTTCCCGACTGAACTTTTCGACGAGACAGGAGAAAAGATCCGTGCCATCGGACATGAATTCGGAGCAGTTACAGGACGTCCTCGCCGTTGCGGATGGCTCGACCTCGTAGCCCTTAAATATGCGGTGATGATCAGCGGCGTGACCGACCTCATCATGATGAAGTCTGACTGCCTCGACACATTCGAAACCATCAAGGTCTGCACATCATACATCGTTGACGGACAGCCTTCTGACCAGTGGCCTTTCGACACATTTGCAGACATCCAGCCTGTATACACTGAGTTCAAGGGATGGAATACAGACCTCACTCACTGCCGTGCAGAAGAGGATCTCCCTACAGAATTCCGCGAGTACATCGCATTCATGGAGCAGTACCTCGGAGTACCGATCAAGATCATCTCAGTCGGTCCTGACAGAGAGGCGACCATAATGAGATAGCGACATATCGTAATAAAAATCACAGACTGACTTTTGTATTTCGGTGACCCCCGCCTCCTTGTCAGGAGGCACCCCCTAGCCGGGGGTGGCATGTCACCTGCATATCAAAAGTCAGTCTGTGATTTTATTTCCTCCTGAAGACCCATTTGCAGTTGTCAGAAGCGAAATCGTATCTTGCCAATGTAGGAGTGCTGTCTGCAATCGAGACAAGTACATAAGGCTCGTTGCATCCTGGTATGGATTTCGGCATCATGCGATAAGTTCCGTCTGTCAACTGTTCTATACGCCAGAGTTGTTCCGGAGCCCCCGTAAATTCAGGAAGAGCAATGACCTCCGCTCCTGTCGTCGCCGCCAGCACCCTGCCGGTACCTTCTATGGCAATCTTGAAATATGGTCCGCCAAGATAACCGCCGGCATCCGGAACAGCAGTTATCGTCCATCTCTGATGCGGACGGTTCATCCAGTCACCGATACGGACGGCAACCTCGCCTGAAGGCCATGCAGCCTGGACATCCTCCAGTTTCTGCATCTCAAGGGATTCCACCGGTTCATCCGGATCTATCATGAAGAACGGACGTCTGTCCATCTGCATCCTCGTGAAATCTACGGCCAGTTCCAAAGCATATCCCCTGCGGACCGATGAAATCTCATATGTGCCTTCCTCAAAGAGCGAACCGCCTACAGGCCAGTCATTTATCCATAATATAGGTCGTATTGCAAGTACGCTGCGGCCGCTGCGGTTCAGGTCCGCCTCAAAATGAAGCGACATCTTCTCGACACCTTCATCCTCGATATGACGTCCGAAATGACCCGCACCAAAAAGACGGTCCTCAGCATCGATGACCATCTTTCCTCCACCGGCAAGCATGTCTCTGCCGCAATTGTCCAGATATGGTCCCGTAACATTTCGTGAACGGCCAACGACTATATTGTAAGTGGAATTAACTCCGTCACAGCATGTTCCGTGAGTTCCCAGCAGATAATACCAACCGTTGCGATATGTGACGGTAGTGGCCTCGCAGTCTATTGCAATATCAACGGCCTCATTGCCTTCAACCCTGCCTCCTGTGCGAGGATCAAGTTCCACGATGCGGATGAACCCGAAATATGTGCCGTATGTACACCAAAGACGGCCGGTCACCGGATCCATGAAAAGACCTGCATCGATTGCATCACAATCCTCATCAACCTCGGAATAAGCGACTTCCACAGGCTCAGTATAGCCGAAGTCCGGAGATGTCGGGTCCAATGTCCTGTTCCACATCGTGAGTATCCTGCCGGCATGTCCGCCTCCAAGACCACCGCCGGTCGAACTGTATGCTATCAGATATTTATCGCCTATCTTGATGACATCAGGAGCCGCTCCCCCGCCGGGACGCACGGCACCTCCGTTCCAGATCCATCCGTCTTCCGAAATGAGACCGCCACCACCCGTTCCGAATGTATAATATTTTCCGTCACATTCTGCAATCGTTGACGGGTCGTGAATCCATGGTTTCCCTTCCTGAGCGGATGCAGTTGCCGCAACAAACAGACTTGCGGCCGACAATAAAAACATATATAGACTCTTCATGATCCGTCCTATTTTAAAAGTATCTCGAAATTCCTGACCGGAGCCCCGTCTTCGTCAATGAAACGCAAGCAGAAATCACTCATTCCCGGGCCGTTGATCACTGCGCCGGTTATGACATGACGACCTTTCTTCAATGTCAGTCTGCGTGACGCAGCATCATCCATCACCATTCTCCTGTCACCTGAAAGAATCAGCACCTCTTCCCCGTCTATCCACCACATCGATGCCGAGTTCGAACCTGCCGCAAGACGCACATTCTCAACATCTTCCGGGCATTCTATCACGGTAACGGCACGGAAGATCAGTCCGTAGCGTCCCGTCTCTGTTCCCACAGCATAACGATACAGTTTCACATTGAAAAGCCGGCTGTCGAGGGCATGCCATGTCAGGGTATCACATGCCTTGTCACCATCTGCTGGCACCTTGAAAGAATCTCCCTTGTTCCATCCCGTATCAAGATTCTCCCTTACATAACTGTCGACAAACACCGTATTCGTACGGTTCGGCTTGCTGATCGGTTCCAGCAGAAGCCATCTTCGGATAAATCCAAGTTCATCGGGAGACATCACCTTGCCGGACGGCACTGTGAAATATGGAGCCAGAGCAGGATAAGCCTCAACAATATCCTTCTTCTTTCCTGCATCTGCATGGACGAAAGGCATGACAATCAGAGCCATAGCCAGAAAAAACGTAGTCAACTGCTTCATGATTATTATTCTTGATCAGGAAATATTATCTGAATAACAGAGGAATGAATTCATTGAGGCATCGGCGCCAGGTGAGCCACTCATGATGAGTGCCCGGCGACTCATAATAGACATTGTCTATACCTATTTCCGACAACGAAGCGGAGAGGCTTTCCGTGCCGAAATTCTCTTCGGAACCCATTCCGAGGAAAAGCAGATGGACATCCCTGTTGAATCTGTCCGCATCAGCGAAAACACCGTCATAAAGAGTCCTGAGATCTGTTCCCGGCGCAAGGAAGATCGCTCCGCTGAACGCTCCTATCCAGGCGAACTTGTCAAGGTTTGCCATTGTGGTCACGAAAGTCTGGTGACCTCCCCATGAAAGTCCTGCCATGGCCCTGTGTTCACGGTCAGCCTTGACCCTGAATGTGCTTTCTATGAAAGGTATTATCTCACGAAGGAGTATAGGCGTGAAGGAAGCACCGAAAGACGCATGAGTCTCACCTGGTATCGAACCTATTATATGTCCGCAGTTGCCATAGTCCATGACTACGATCATCGGCTCGCATTTTCCAGCCGCAATCTGATTGTCCAAAATGTTGGCCATCTTTCCCTGCTGATGCCACCCTCTCTCGTCCTCTCCCATTCCATGCTGGAGATAAAGTACCGGATATTTGCGCCTTCCTTTCTCGTACTCCGCAGGAGTATAGACATAGCATCTTCTCATAGACTGCTCTATATCAGACCAATACTGGCATTCACGCACCTGTCCGTGAGGTATGTTCCTGTCGTATGTGTAATATGCGGCATCCTCCGCAGACTCCGGAATCTCTATTCCGCCCGCCATGAGGCCGCATCCATAGAATGTCTCTGTCGCAGGATCGACGAACCTGGCACCGTCGACCTCCATGAAATAATAATGGAAGCCTACCACAAGCGGGTCGGTCGTAGCCATCCACATTCCGTCATCACCCTTGGTCATAGGATATTTCTTTCCGCATATATCCACAACCACATCATGAGCATCATCCGCCGAAATCCTGAATGTGGCCCTTCCCTGAGCATCCACACAAGGATATTCCTTTACTGGGACATTAGTGGAAGCAGGAGTGCCCTCTTCCGGAGTCCTCACATGACCTGACCATCCCTTCAATGAAACCCCTGCACTGGTCTGGATCACAGGACGTATGGTTCCGTCAGGGTTATAGAACATCTCATCTACACAGATGCTGCGTCTTCCGGTAGCAGGACCATAGCCGTCAAGCGAAAGACTTGAATTATGATAGAACAGATATGATTTTCCCTTGTAGTCGATCACTCCCGGATGGATGGTGAAACTGTCCTCGCCCATTCCGGTCAGTTCACCCATGAAGGTCCAAGGACCTTCCATCGACGGCGCCATTGCGTAAGATATGCTCTCACGACCCGCACCCATGGATGCATATACATTATAATAATGACCGTCACGCTTGTATATCCATGGTCCTTCCACATAATTCTCCATCGGCAGAGTCATGATCTCTCCATCCAGTTCCACCATGTTCTTCTTCAGTCTGGCAAGGAAGCATGTTCCGTTGCCCCAGCAAAGCCAAGGAGTGCCGTCATCATCGATCATCACCGTCGGATCGAAATCGTTCCACCAGCCGCGAGGGCCATTCGGCGTCATATCATCAACCACGAGAGGTCGTCCGATGGCATCGGCATAAGGGCCGGCAGGACTGTCCGCCACGGCTACACCTATTGCCTTGCAGTTCGGTTCGCCACATTGGGTAGAGACGTAGAACCAATATTTCCCGTCCGCCTCAATCACCTGCGACGCCCATGCCTCCCCTATCGACCAAGAGAAATCCGTAGGCTTCATGGCCACCCCATGATCGGTCCATGTGTGCATATCTTCAGTAGAATAGCAGAGCCACTCGGTGATGTTGAATCCGTACTTTCCCTCATATCCCGGTCTGTCTTCAAAACATTCGTCATGGCCGCAGAACACATACAGGCGGCCGTCGGAGGCCACCATAGGGGCAGGATCGGCTGTATATCTGTCACGCACAAGCGGATTACCGACATTCACGAATGTCTTCTGCTCAACATCCTGAGCGCATGCAGCCAGCGCAAAGGCCGCAATAATGAACACAAACAATTTCTTCATGGCTGTTATGGTTATTTGAATGTTATCCAATCTATCTCCACATCCGAATCAGAACAAAGACTTATAGTGATGTCTTGCAATCCTCTGACTTTTTCCGGCATATCATATGTCATTTCCGTCCAGTCACCGGACTGCGGGAGAGCGCATGGGATGATGATTTCCCCGGCAAGCACCTCGACAACAGCCTCCGGGCCGGCCTTATAGCATATCGTCATCGTCCTTGGAGCCTTCTTTCCGAAATCCAGGTCATCGAAACTTACTGAATCCCCTGCATTGGCGAACACCGTCTTCCATCCCTTGAAATAATCCGTAGTGTCGACATATGCAATCACAGCACCGTCGATGCTGCTGTAGCGGTCCGGCTGCACCTTGGATGATGCCTCGACAGGGCCAACGCCACGGAGAGTAGGAATCACCTTGTTTATTGTTCCATCTTCGTTGAATGTGACCTTGTCTATGCGTGCTGAACGGTTCTTGTCAAAATGAGGAGAATAGTCGTTATGATGATAGAAGAGATACCATTGTCCCTTGTACTCGACAAAGGAATGATGATTGGTCCAGCAGTCATTCGGAGACTCATCCATGAAGACATCCTTGAACTCGAACGGGCCGAGAGGATTGTCGCTGACAGCATAAGCCAGGGCCTCAGTATTCCTCCTCACCCATGGGAATGTCAGATAATAGATGCCGTTACGCTTGAATGCAAAAGGGCCTTCCTTGAACCCTGCCGGAAAAGCCTCATCAAGCCTGAGCGGTTCTCCGTCCAGTTCAAGCATATTGTCTTTCAGACGGCATCCGAGAAGCCCCATTCCAGACCAATATATATATGACTGTCCGTCGTCATCCACAAGTACGCAAGGGTCGATGCCTGTCACGCCCTTTATCGGTTCCGCCTCAGGGGTGAACGGTCCTTCCGGCCTGTCTGCGACAGCCACGCCGATTCCGAAGCCGAAGCCTTCCGCGGGAGCATCAGGAAAATAGAAATAATATCTGCCGTCCTTGAACACGCAGTCAGGAGCCCACATCGCATATGCATCCGGTTTTCCCCATGGCACATCTTCCTGTCTGAGTATGACCCCATGATCTGTCCAATGCGTAAGGTCTTCGGAAGAGAACACATGATAGTCAGGCATACTGAACCACGCAGAACCGTCACGATGAGTGATGACGCTCGGAATGTCATGAGAAGGATACATATATAGTTTCCCTTCAAACACGCGGGCCGTAGGATCCGCCGTAAACTGATTGTCAATGACAGGATTATAACCTGTAGCCATCACGTTTTCAGGGAGATCCTGAGTGTGAGTGCATGCTGAAAGAATGACTGTTGCTGCAATTGCGGATAATCTTTTCATAGTCTATTATTGTTCAATTCAAATTGATTTCACCAGTTTATCCACCTGTCTGTATCTACAGACTCGAACATCGGGGCCTTTGTCACATCAGTACAGACATCCTTGCCGAGAAGGAATCTGTCCACAAAAGCCTCAAGTTCAGGCCACTGTTCCTGCGAAAGCATGCAATGCATATGGCCGTCAACAAATGAATATCCCATACGGTCCGCTATGCCGAATGCCTCCCAGACCTTTCTTGCAGCCACACATGACACATATCCCGATTCATCAGCGAGCCATTCATAATCAGGATTTCCGAAGACAAGCAGGGCTCTGGGAGCCACCAGGGCACAGAGTTCATGATGATCCACAGGCAGGAGTTTCACATTTTCCTCACTGAAAACCCTCATGCTTTCCTTGAACCATGAGTAATTGGTCCTTCCCAAAGTCTCCACATTGCCGAGGGTTTCCGAGACACGCCATGCCGCAGCACCTCCTCCACCAGGCTCCTGTGCGATTGTAAGCGCTATCCTTTCATCCATGGCACCGGCCCAAAGAGCCATCTTTCCGGCAAATGAGCATCCGGATATAGCCAGATGACCGACATCTATACGTGATTCCTCTCCAAGTATCTCCAAGGCATCTATAAGCCTGCTTACGCCCCAAGGCCATGCAGCATAACTGCCCATTTCAAGTTCATCCGGATACAGACGGTTGATCGGTTCATGCCCACGCTTCTGGGTATGTGACATCACTTCCCAGAAAGGAAAACTCACCATAGCGATCTTACGGTCTGTAAAGATATGCTTAGGCAGGCTTCCTGCCGCAAACCCTATACCTATGACTGCAGGAAACGGTCCGTCTCCTTCCGGATAAGTTATCAGCGAATGAAGGGTAAGGGTCTGCCCGTTGACCGTTATGTCCACAATCAGGGTGTCACCTGAAAGACGTGGCCTTATGCAGTCACGAGGAGTTGCCGGCTTGTATCCTACCTCATAATGCTGCAATTCAGCGAGGATTTCAGAACGTCTCCGTTCCCATTGGGAATATCTCTTCACCCTGCGTCTGCCATCGGAAAAAAGAAAGGGATCAGGGAGTGCCTCGACGGGCTGAAGCCTGTCCGGTCCGGGCATTTCCGGAGCATCGTATTGCGAAGCAGTATTTTCGCGATCAAAGACATAAGGAATCCCGGTATCTGCACTGCAGCCTGATACCATGACAATGATAACGAGTATTGTCAACAATATAAACATCGCGTATGGATTTATCAGCTTGCAGGCTCGTCCAGTCTGAGGTCAGGTCTCCTGCGGGATGCCATGCGGAGCATTACGGCTACCGCTATCGCAACGACTCCAAGCAGGATGAATACATATTCCGCCTGTATCGCTGCAGCAACTTCCTGAGAATGATCACCCGCCTGCGTTATCGTTCTGGTGAATATATGTCCTATATATATAGGTACCGCCCACATTCCGAGATTCTGCACCCAATAGATCAGAGAATATGCCGTGCCGAGATTCTTCTCCGGAATGATCTTCGGTACCGAAGGCCACATTGCAGACGGCACCAGAGAGTATCCTATGCCGAGAAGGGCGATTGCCACATATGCATATGCCGGTACACCCTGAGGGGCAAAAGTTATTATGAGATGCGAAATGAGCACGAGAGCCGATCCCACGATCATCCATACAGTGGCCTTTCCGACCTTGTCCACCAATGCTCCGAACAACGGGGTGAAGAGGATGGTGAAGAAAGGTATCATTGCAAGCAAGACCGTTGCGATGTCAAGATCCACTCCGAACAGAGGCAGGAGAATGGACACTCCGAACTTCTTGAAACGTATCACGCAGCAATAGAAGGTCACGCAAAGTATGGCGATCATCAGGAAGCGAGGATTGCCGAGCACTTTCAGGATGTCGGAAAAACGGAACTTGTCATCTTCCGCCGTCTCCACCTTGTCGGTATCGCCGGTCTGTCTGTCAAATCTGGCATCCATCGCCACAAATATGGCCCATAAAATGGCTCCGACTGCAAGTACTGCAAGACCGATCAGAGCGGGCTTGTTAGTGTCAGAAAGAGTATATATCTCCCCCGCCGCCTTCTGGGTTACGATCATCGGGGCGACAAGAATCGCAGTAGCGGTACCGAAACGCGCTATGGCAAGTTGCAGTCCCATCGCAAGAGCCATATTGCGTCCTTTGAACCACTTTGCGATCGAACGCGTCACGGAGACTCCGGCGATTTCGCTTCCAAGGCCGAAAAGCATGCATCCGATATAGGCTATTGTCAGCGATGTCCTGGGAGCAAAACCTGCGGATATGGCGAATGTGACCAAAGCTGCGCCTCCGACCATCATACCGACGAAAATCGACCCTACCAGACGTACGCCGAACTTGTCCAGCAGAGCTCCGCACACGATGAGACCTCCCCATATGCACAGGAAGGAATATCCGCTTGAATAGAAGCCGTAGTCCGCCATGTTCCAGCCCAGTTCAAGGCATTCCGGATTCTTGAACAGTTCCGACAGCGACGAAAACATGTCGTCAAAGAAGTATGAGGCGAACATAGGAACAACAAGGCATGCCAGCGCAAGCCAGCATGCCCATCTGTTGTCCTTGAGAGTATTTTTCAAGGTTGACATTATTTCTTGATATTAGGAAGTTCGAGTCCGTATCCCTTTTTCTTGTCCTCTACCTTGAGGAAGAACGACATTATGAATGCGAGGACACCGAACGATGCGAATATGATCATAGGCACGGTATATCCGCCTGTCGATTCGAGAGCCACACCGATAAGGAGCGGAACGAAGCAGAGTCCGACATTCTGGATCCAGAAGATGAGCGAGTATGCACTTCCGAGGATGACAGGATCGATGATCTTAGGAACCGAAGGCCAGAGAGCCGCAGGAACAAGCGAGAATGACACTCCAAGAACCACGATGAGAAGGAGGGCGAACCACTTGTGCGGATAAAGCGGAAGGAGGAATGCGAAACTGAGGTGGCAGATGATCATGATGATCGCACCGAGCATGAGCATGGTCGCACCCTTTCCCTTTGTGTCAAGGAAGCCTCCGAGGAATGGAGTGAGCACCATTGCGAGGATCGGGAACCATCTGAAAAGGTCCGCAGCCTCGGTAGTACCGATGCCGAGAGTCACTTCAAGGAAGTTTGTCGCATATCTCTGGAACGGGAAGATTGCCGAATAATAGAGTACGCAGAGAAGGGCTACAAGCCAGAACATCTTGCTGCTGAAGATCTTCTTGAGGTCGCTCACCTTGAATTCCTCGCTTGATTCGCCGCCTGCGACAATACCCATCTGCCTGTCGAGTTTCGAGTCCATGACAGAGAACACGATGAAGTTGATGAGTCCGATGAGGAGAAGGACCACACAGAAAAGGATAGGAGCCTCGATGTTGCCGAACTTGTCAGCAAGACGTGGAGAAACGGAGAGGACAGCAAACACACCGAGACGGGCGATTGCCATTTCAAGACCCATTGCGAGAGCCATTTCCTTGCCGTCAAACCATTTCGCGATTGCCTTTGACACTGTTATGCCGGCCATTTCGCAGCCGCAGCCGAAGATCATGAATCCGAGTGAAGCCATCTTGGCACTGCCAGGAAGCGCTGTCCACCATGAGCCGAGCCACTCGCAGAAAGCCGTAGCCTGGAACCAGTCTGTGATGCCGACATATTTGATCGATGCACCGAGGACCATGAGCGATGTGGAGAGGATACCGGTGAAACGTACGCCCATCTTGTCAAGGATAATACCTGCAAGAATAAGGAATCCGCACACATTGAGGATATACTCGGAAGCCGCATATGTTCCGAATACGGAACTGTTCCATCCCCTTGAAGACTCGACGAGAGACTGGAGCGGAGACATCACGTCAACGAACATGTAAGCGAAGAACATTGCAAGAGCGATAAGGATGAGTGCCGCCCATCTCGCCGCAAAGTTGTCATTAAGATACTTTTTGATTGTTTCTGCCATAATATTTGTTATTTGATTTTTCGTTCATCGGCAATAGCCGATGCGAATATAACGGTTTTTGGCCTAATCGGCAAAACAGATTTCGGATTATCCGAATAAAGTCGTAACTTCGCATGATTTTAGACTTTCATCATGGAGCAAAAGGAAATGACGTACAATTTTCTAGAAAGGGTTGATTCCCCTCAGGACATAAAGAGTTTCAGCATGGACGAACTGAGACAATTATGTTCTGAAATACGTCATTACATGATTGAATGCTGCTCTATAAACCCGGGGCATCTCGGATCGAGCCTTGGGGCGGTCGAACTCATCGTCGGCCTTCACTATGTCTACGACTCACCGTCAGACAAACTCGTCTTTGATGTAGGACATCAGGCATACGCCCATAAGATAATCACCGGCAGACGCGAAGCCTTCAGAAAGAACAGGATGAAGGACGGCATAAGCGGATTCCCTAAAAGGTCTGAAAGCGAGCATGATGCATTCGGAGCAGGCCATTCGTCAACATCCGTTTCCGCAGCCCTCGGTTTTGCGGAAGCGGCCAAGCAGCAGGGACTTTCCAGCAAGGCAGTAGCCCTCATAGGAGATGGTTCGCTGACCGGAGGACTGGCCTTTGAAGGTCTCAACAATGCCGGTGCGGCCAAGTCCGACATCCTCGTCATTCTGAATGACAACAACATATCCATTGACAGAAACATCGGAGCCATCCACGAATACCTTCTGGAGATAACCACAGACCCGAGATACAACAAGGCAAAGAAACATGTGTGGGACAAACTCGGTGAAGGACGATTCAGAAAATGGCTTCAGAGATTTGTTGTCAATACAAAGTCGTCGCTGGTAAGGCATAGCGGCGGCGACCTTTTCGAAGCCATGGGATTCCGTTATTTCGGTCCGATTGACGGCAACGACATCGAACAGGTCATAAAGACACTGAGGAAACTTAAGGATCTCGGTGGTCCGATCCTTCTCCACACGCTAACAACTAAGGGAAAGGGCTATGCTCCGGCCGAAGCCAACCAGACAGTATGGCACGCTCCGGGCATCTTCGACCCTGAGACCGGCGAAAGGATAAAGAACGAAAAAGGAATAAGCAGGTATCAGGATGTATTTGGAACGGTTCTGGTCGAACTGGCAAAGATGAATTCCAAAGTTGTCGGCATCACGCCGGCAATGGCATCAGGATGCGGAATGAACCTTCTGGCCAAGGAAATGCCGGAAAGGTTCTACGACGTAGGAATCGAGGAAGAACACGCTGTAACATTCTCGGCCGGCCTTGCAGCAGGAGGCCTCAAGCCGTTCTGCAACATATATTCTTCATTTTCACAGAGAGCATATGACCAGTTGATTCACGACGTGGCCCTTCAGGAACTCCCTGTCGTGCTGTGTCTGGACAGAGCGGGCATAGTCGGAGAGGACGGTGCCACCCATCATGGCTGCTACGACATGGCGATATACCGTACCATTCCGGGAACAGTGATCGCCGCACCTAAGGACGAGGTTGAACTGAAGAACATGATGTATTCGGCCATGATGTCTGAAAAAGGTCCTTATATAATAAGGTATCCGAGAGGGTACGGAGAGGGACTCGACTGGAAGAATGCACAGTTCGAAGAAATGGCCGCAGGCAAGGGAGAACTGCTGTTCGAAGGAGAAGATGTGGCCGTGATAGCCGCCGGACCGTCGGCAAACAGGGCTGTGGAAGCGGCAGAAGAGATGAAACAGGAGACAGGAAAGAATCCTGCCATATATAATATAAGGTACATAAAGCCTTTGGATCTCGGACTTCTGGAAGAAGTATCAGAACGGTTCGAAAGGATCGTGACCATAGAGGACGGAACAGTGATCGGCGGTCTCTTCGGAGCAGTCAGCGAATACTTTGCCGGAACGGGGAAAACACTGCCTATATCACCTATCGCGATAGAAGACAGATACTTAAGTCAGGGAACGCAGAATGAACTGAGGGAAGAATGCAACCTGACAAAAGAAAGGACGAAGGTTATTTTTGAGAAAGAATTCAAAAAAATCTCAAAAAAAGATTGAAAAAGTTTGCAGAATTAAAAATAATGCCTACCTTTGCAATCCCGTTAAGGAAAACATCCTGACACGCGGAACAAGACAACATTGCCGATGTAGCTCAGTTGGCCAGAGCACGTGATTTGTAATCTCGGGGTCGTGGGTTCGATTCCCTCCATCGGCTCAAAAGTTCTTAAGAGAATTTTGGGAGAATACCAGAGTGGCCAAATGGGGCAGACTGTAAATC
>JAZQES010000006.1:0-3620 GCA_045539115.1 Candidatus Cryptobacteroides sp.
TGAGAACATAACTGAGGGCCTTATGACCGAAAACATCAAGATTCTCCGCAAATCATTTTATGAATTGAAAGAAGAGAAGGAGAAGATGAAGAATCTTCGCAGAAAAGAAACCATATGCATGCGCCGTATCGATCAGGAGACAGCGATGACTAAAAATGCATGGTTCTTCGCATCATTCAATGAACTGGAACAGTTGTATTATACAATCCGTCGTATGTGTGAACCCGCATATGAGCATGTCGATAACAACTTTACTCCTCTGCCTGAGAAATATATCGAAGATTTCAGACCACAGAGAGATGCTTTGGAAGCATGCATTGCAGACTTCCGCGAGATAAGTGCAGTAGATGATTTTTCGAGGCTCAGGGATCTTGAACCAAGATTGTCGCTGTTGCAGAACGAGTTTTCCGACATGAGAAAGGATCTTATGGATGACATCCAGGCCAAGCAGGTGAACATAAATACGGCCTACTTGTATCTGAATATTCTGCAGGAGTCTGAATCTATGGTCATAACTCTTTCACGTCTGATCAGATCTTCAAGAAAGTTCCAATTGGGATAAAAACTATAATAAAAGTATGAAAAAAGTATTTTATGCAATTGCTGCCATGGCGGCATTAAGTTCAGTGTCCTGCGTCAAGGACGATGACCAACAGCCACGCATTACTGATATTGAGGGTGTGGTTATCAATGAAGTATACACATTCAGCGATCAATCTGAAGCAGATGATCTTGACTGGATTGAACTCTACAACACAACCGATGCCGACATTGATCTGACCGGTGCTCTTATGTGGGAAAGCGGCGGATCAGAAGAATGTTGGACATTCCCAAAGGGCAGTGTGATTAAGGCCAAAGGACATATGGTGGTTGACTGTGATAAATATGGTCTTCTTGATGATTCAGAGAAATATCCGTCATGGGGACTTAGCAAAGGACCGGATGAATTCGTGGTATTGGCAAACTCTGATTTCAGCATTGTTGATGAGGTTGCTCTTCCGAGCATGAATGAGAATGAGTCATATGGTCGTGTCGAGGATGGTGCATCGGATTGGAAAATATTCAGGAACGGAACTAAGGGAACCGGAAATGAAGGTCCGGGCCGCGAAGAGTTTGTCAATAAGTCAGGTCTGTTCATAAATGAAGTTTATACTGATAATTCAGATGAATTCTCAGCGTCAGGATGGGATGCAAGCGTTGACTTCATTGAATTCTACAATGCTACTGCTCAGGATATTGACATTACCGGATATAAGATATATGATGACAAGCACGAAGAAAAAAGTTCATATGTCTTTCCTGCAGGTACAATAGTACCGGCAAAAGGATTCTTCACTGTCGATGTCTACAAGGAAAATACCTCTGGTCCTTCATTTGGCCTTGGTGTAGGTGGAGATTGGGTATTCCTTTACAATCCGGCAGGCGAGAAGATTGATGAAATAGAGATACCGAGCCTGTCGAAGGATTCCGGCCTAAGAGATCATGGTTATACATTCGGTCGTAAGCCAGATGGCTCATCTTACCTTGTCTGGTTTGCAACGGCAACAAAGAACAGTTCCAATAACGATGCTGAGACTCTTGAGAACTCGGAAACACCTTCAGAGGGAGCAGCCGTCGTGTTCAATGAACTGTGCGGAAACAAGGTGTATGACGGCAACAAGTTCATCGAACTTTACAATATGAGTGATGCTGAGGTGAATCTTGCAGGTTGGACAATCAGGAAGTATGCTGCAGATGCTACTGATGTCGAGGGCAAATATAACAACTGTTGGGTGGCAACTGACGGCATAAAGATCCCGGCAGGAGGTTTTCTTGTCCTTGCAGCAGACCAGACTGACCCGGCTTTGGGTTTTGATGCCGGACTTTCTGCAAAGAAGGGTCTCAAGTTTGAACTTGTCGACTCCAACGGAAATGTTGCAGATAAGTTTGTTCGTGGAGCAGATGTTGATCCGTTTGCTGAAGAATCCCTGCCGGAGAATAAAGAAGCATCCTTCTCACGTTTCCCTGACGGAACAGGTAGTTGGGGCTATGCTGTACCTACTCCTGGCACCAAAAATGGAGAGAAGACAGGAGATATCGAGCATGAATAAAATTGAATGAATCTTTTTGTTGGAGACGCGTACGGCTTCTGCCTCGCCTTCAGTTGAAAGAACCGATATGGATTACGGCCACTGATCATTACTGACAGATGGCCAAATTATCTGCCTGACATAAGGTCTGCATGTCTGGGAGGATTCGGTGCGGACAACGGCATGCCTGATATCATCGAAATCGGTGCCCCAGAGAGAATCTTCGACAAGATTCTGGAAAACTATTACCGTCTTACATTGCCGTTGATGATACAATAAACCACTCCTTGATTTACAGATCAAATGCTTCGCCCGGATCATTTTTTTCACTTTCCTCTTGACTCGTACCCTAGGTCATGGTGTATATTTGCAGACAAATAACGCGTTATGAATAGAAATGGATTAAAAATCGGGGAGTTTTCACGCCTTTGTCGTGTCACTGTGAGGGCTCTGAGGCATTATGAGAAGATCAGACTGCTCGTGCCGGAGATCATTGATTATAGAACCGGATATCGGTATTATTCTGTCGGTCAGATGCAGAAGGCTTTGAATATCATTCAGTTGAAGGGAGAGGGATTCAGTCTTGAAGAGATTCGTACGATGTATGATTCCGAGACACAGCGTCCTTCAACCGACATGCTTGAAGACAAGATCAGGATTTGCCAGGAGCAGTTGCGACTCCTGACCGAGTGCAGGGACCGGCTGTCGGCGATGATCGCTTTCCAAAAGAAAATTGATGAAATGGAAAATATCTACATTGATTCATTGCCTGCGGTCATTGTTGCGTCGCATCGTGCTGTGATTCCATCGTACGATGAACTTGGAAAGTTGTGCTATATGACGATCGGTCCTGAAATGTCCCGCCTGGGATGCGAGTGTCCGGAGCCAGGATATTCGTTCACAGTAGAGCACGGTGGTTATCGCCAGACTGACGTTGATATAGAGTATTGTGAGAAGGTTACGGCAATTGGAAAGGACTCGGAAATTATAAAGTTCAAGCGGTTGCCAGAGGTGCCGACTGCAGTGTGTATGAAGGTTTACGGTCCATATGACCGTTTGAATCCTAGCCTTCATGATGTTCTGGAATGGATTGAAGCGAAGGGATATAAGATTGTTGATTCGCCTCGCTACTCATACGTGGACGGCATCTGGAATCAGGAAGATCCGGAGAAATGGCTGACTATAATCCAGGTTCCTGTAACCAGATAATATAATGTAATGATATACATGTTTACACTGCCTGTCATTATGAGAGTCAGCGAAGAATCTTTATAAAGATGCTTCAATTTGTTCAGCATGACAAGTCAGGAGGTAACTGCATAGGTGTAAACTGATATGTCATTCGCTGATATAATCTATGCCAACCTGTTGATTTCATTCTGCAGGTTGGCTAAGAATTTACCGGCGTGGGCTCCGTCCATCTGGGTGTGGTGGAACTGGAATGAGATCGGAAGAGTCGTCTTGAACCAGTGCTTGCGGTATTTACCCCACATTACCATCGGATTGCAGAACTTGTCTGTATATTGGTTGACTATGCTGTCCAGTTCGGTC
>JAZQES010000007.1:0-8221 GCA_045539115.1 Candidatus Cryptobacteroides sp.
GATCCCACAGGATGTGCGAACGCAGTGAGCAAATCCTGAAAACAGCGGCACAGGATAGCACGCCAGCGGAATCCTGGTCCCACAGGATGTGCGAACGCAGTGAGCAAATCCTGAAAACAGCGGTACAGGATAGCACGCCAGCGGAATCCTGGTCCCACAGGATGTGCGAACGCAGTGAGCAAATCCTAAAACAACCCATAAACAAGATTCCACACCAGAAATCTCGCAAACTTTCCGACCAGCAGCAGGACCATAGTCCAGCCGGGTCTGGTCTTGTAGAATCCCAACGCGATGGCTATCACATCTCCGATGAACGGAATCCATGCGGTCATGGCAAGCCATACGCCATATCTGTCGATCTTCTCCTTCTGCTTCTGCAGAGTCTCGGGCTTGACCTTGAACCATTTCTCGATCCATTCCCATCTGCCGATCCAGCCTATCCAGTACGTGAGGACGCTTCCCATCCAGTTGCCGAGAGTGCCGACGACAAGGCATCCGACAGGATTGGCGGTAGCCGCCAGAATCGCCAGATACAGGGCGTCAGAACTGAACGGGAATATGGTTGCGGCCAGAAATGTGCCTATGAAGAGGCCCAGCAGGCCCAGTCCTTCGAGCCACTCCATGCTTACTTCCTTTTGTTTTTGAAGAAATCGGTCACGAGGCTTCCGCATTCTTCCGCAAGAATGCCACGGACCACTTCTGTCTTGGGATGCATCAGAGACGGCGAGAACATTGAAAAGCCCCTCTTGGGATCGGAGGCCCCATAGACCACCTTGCCGGTCTGTGCCCATGCGATGGCGCCAGCGCACATCGGGCATGGCTCTACTGTGACATACAGAGTGCAGTCATTCAAGTATTTGCCTCCCATTGCCTCTGTGGCTGCGGTGATGGCTATCATTTCCGCGTGGGCGGTAGGGTCATTAAGCCTTTCGGTCATGTTGTGACCCTTTCCGATGATCCGGCCTTTGCATACGATGACGGCTCCGATGGGAACTTCATTCTCTTCGGCAGCGTACATGGCCTCCTTCAAGGCCTCTCTCATAAAAATTTCGTCCATGTCAGAGATCGGTTATAAAGAAAAGAACCCGGCCTCGCGGTCGGGTTCTTTTTCTTACCATCTATCCTCAGATGATACAGTCAGTTTCTTGCGGCCGCGACGACGGCGAGCAGCCAATACGCGACGTCCGTTAGGAGTCGACATGCGCTCGCGGAAGCCATGTTTGTTGCGACGCTTGCGCTGTGATGGTTGGAATGTTCTTTTCATATCTAGATATTTTTATATAATCCTATAAAATTGGGAGTGCAAAGGTAGTCTTTTTCAATTGAATTGCAAAATATTTTTGAATATTCTTCACTTTGTTTGTGATGACAAAGTCATTTTTCAATGAAAATCACCTGCTTGGTCTCGAAAAACGGGTCTTCTGTCCATCTTGACAGAGGCCATACATGTACTGATCCCTTCCTCATCTTGAACTTTGCCATTGCAGTGGAGATCTCTTCCGCGAGGTCTCCGCCTTTAAGATAAAGGATGCCTTCTGCATATTTCCCCTTTACCCATGGCATGAAGTTCTCCAGCGATGTCACGGCTCTGGACACTATGTAGTCGAATGTCTCAGGAAGCGATTCCGCACGGGCGTTTACAGTCTTTACATTCCTGAGTTCCAGACCCTTGCTTACCTCGGTTGCCACGATAATCTTCTTTCCGATGGAGTCGCAGAGAGTGAAGTCCGCATGAGGAAACATCACAGCGAGAGGTATGCCGGGGAATCCGCCTCCTGTGCCGAGGTCCATGATCTTGAGCGGCTCTGCAATGCTGTACGGCCCATCTCCTCGGAGACGGTCATAAACATCCGGCATGGTTGTCTTTATATATGCGGCGATTCCGAGGGAGTGCAGGACGTGGTGCCTGTACAGTTCGTCGATGTCCTTGCGCGATACGACATTGATCTTTGCGTTCCACTCACGGTACAGCCCTTCCATCTTTCTGAACTGTTCCATCTGTTCCGGAGTGACTTCCGGGAATCTTTCTTCAATTATTTTCCTGAATTCTTCAAATAACATATCTGTCGGATTAAAGTAGTTCGTCTGAATAGTCCATCATCTTGAGCAGTTGTGCCTTGGCGCGGCGGATCTTCGTCTTGACCGTGTTCAGAGGCATGTCGAGCGCGTCTGCAATCTCCTTGTAGCCGAAGTTGTCGATGAGATTCATCTTCGCCACGATCTTGTAGTCGTCTTTCAGTTTCTCGATGTTGGTCAGCCACTTGTCGTATTCCTGCTGATTTATGATGTCTTCTTCCGGGTTATGCATTATGGCCGGAAGTTCCTTGAGTTCGGCGATGTCCTCGTTGATGGATGTCGTGGGCATGTTGTTCTTCTCTCGGTCATGCTTGCTCAGATGGTCGAAGGCCGTGTTCCGGGCTATCCTGTAAAGCCATGTCGAGAATTTGTATTCCGGATTGAAGGAACCTATCTGGCTGAATGCCTTCTGGAAACTTTCAAGGCAGATGTCCTCGATGTCTTCCTTCTGTACGACATATCTTGATATGTGGTTCCTTACTCCGGCGTTATATCTTGTATATAGTACGATGAATGCCGCCTGGTTCTGTTCCAGAGCCAGTTTCACCAGTTCCACGTCAGTAAGGTCAGTGAGCTTCGAGCCAGTTGTTTCCATGATTGCATTCTACTGTTAAAGGTATAGACAGTTCCATTACATTTTCCATCTCTTCGGTGACGATCCTCTTCAAGACATCGACTTCTTCAGGTATGGCGTCAAACAGGAGTTCGTCATGTATCTGAAGTACCATGCGGCTTTCGAGTCCTTCGGCTTCAAGCCTTCTCTGCACATTGATCATGGCCATCTTGATGATGTCCGCCGAAGTGCCCTGGATAGGGGCGTTGACGGCATTCCTTTCAGCAAGGGCACGTACCGTACCATTCTTTGAGTTGATGTCGGGAAGATACCTTCTTCTTCCGAAGATGGTTTCCACATAGCCGGTCTCCCTTGCTGCCGCTATGGTGTCTTCGATATATGAAGATACGGCTGGGAAGTTCTTGAAATAATCGTCGATAATCTTCTTGGCTTCCGCTCTGCCTATGTGCAGACGCTGTGCCAGTCCGAAAGCCGAGATTCCGTACATTATGCCGAAATTTGCTGTCTTGGCGATTCTTCTCTGGTCGGACGTCACCTCTTCCAGACTGATTCCGAATATCTTGGCTGCGGTCATCGCATGCACGTCCTGGCCGTTCCTGAAGGCCGAAATGAGGTGCTGGTCGCAACTCAGATGGGCCATGATCCTCAATTCGATCTGCGAATAGTCGGCAGATACGATCACGCCTTCCGGTCTGCTCGGGATGAAGGCCTTCCTGATCTCTTTTCCTCTTTCCGTGCGGATCGGTATGTTCTGCAGGTTAGGCTTTGATGAACTGAGCCTTCCGGTTGCCGTAAGTGCCTGATTGAAAGTTGTGTGGATTTTCCCTGTGGCAGGAGATATGAATCCCGGGAAAGGCTCTATATATGTCGACAGCAGTTTCTTCACACCTCTGTATTCCAGAATCTCGTTTATGATCGGATGCTTGTCGGCAAGAGCGTTCAGCGTGTCTTCGTCTGTGGGATAACTGTATCTCTGTCCTGCCTTTGGCTTGATCTTCGGGTCGAGTTTCATCTTTTCGAACAGAAGAATTCCTATCTGTTTCGGTGACAAGATGTTGAGGTCCGGCTCCTCTGCCATCTCACGCACCTTCTCCTGGATGCCGTTCATCTCGACTGCAAGCGCGCTGGCGTATTTGCGGAGTTGCACGACGTCGATCTTCACTCCTTCCCTCTCCATTCCTGCGAGAACCTTCAGCAGCGGCTCCTCCATGCGGTCGTATAGTGAGCATAATTCCGCCTTCTCCAATTCTTCCCAGATCTTTTCTCCGAGCATCAATGTCGCTACGGCCTCGGGATGATTCATTCCATTGCCGGCAGTCTCTTCCGGGACCTCGTCGAACAGTGACAGGGAAACTTCCTCCTTCTTTTCCGGGAGGGAATCTTCAAGATTTATGTCGAGATATGTCTTTGCAAGGATGTCGACCTTATGACTCTTTTCCGGATTGATCAGATAATGCATGAGTTCGATGTCCATGAACCTGCCTTTAAGGGCTGTTCCGGCATGGTGCAGCAGGTTTGCCTGAAGTTTGAGATCATAGCCATATTTCACTGTTTCAGGATCTTCCAGAAGGGCTCTGAATTCCTTTTCATTTCCCGATGACACGTAAAATGTGCCGTCTTCGCATGCAGATACGGTGACGTTTCTGACAGGGGAGAATATGCCGGAAGTCTCGGCTTCCGTGATTAGCGCACATTTCCCGGCCTTCTTCGCCTTGACGCATATTTCTTCTGCCGATATCTCAGTATAGACCAGTTTCCTGCTCTCTTTCTGAACCGCGGGCTTGATGTTTCCTACATGTTTGAGCAGGGATCCGAATTCGTATTTCTCGAAGAGGTCTGCTATCATAGGGTCATAGTTGAAATCCACAGCCATGTCCTCTTCCTTCACGTCCAGGACGATGTCGGTCTTGATGGTGACCAGGTCATGGCTCATCTTTATATGTCCTTCTGCATTCAGGAACGCCTCTCTCTGCTTCGGTGTGAGTTCATCGATGTGCCTGTATATATTCTCTACATTGTCATATTTAGCAATAAGTTTTCCTGCTCCGACCTCTCCTACGCCCTTTACTCCCGGCACATTGTCAGATGAGTCACCGCAAAGGGTAAGTATCTCTATCACCTGTTCCGGCCTGGAAATGCCATATTTGGTGCATACCGCCTCTGTGTCGATTATTTCGTCATCACCACCTGACCTGCCTGGCTTATACTGCTTTATGTGTTCGGAAATCAACTGACCGTAATCCTTGTCCGGGGTGACCATATACACGTCGAAGCCTTTCTTCTCCGCGTCCTTGGCCATGGAGCCGATCACGTCGTCCGCCTCGAATCCCTTCACCATCAGCACAGGGAAACGCAGCGCCTTGCATATTTCACACAGCGGTTCAAGCGAATCGATTATAAGTTGTGGGGTTTCCTGCCTTGTACCCTTGTATTCCGGATACATTTCATGTCTGAAAGTGCCTCCCGGAGGGTCGAATGCTATTGCAAGATGGGTCGGCTTCTCCTTTTCGATAAGTTCGAAAACATATTTGGTGAATCCGAAAAGTATGGATGTGTCCACGCCTTTGGAGTTGATCATCGGATGTCGCAGGAATGCGTAATACATCTTGAAGATCAGGGCGTGTCCGTCAATCAGAAATAGTCTTTTGTCCATAAAAGAAAAATTGAACCCCAAAGGTATAAAAAGTTTCGTTTCTCGCAATCTCTTTTGCTGCCTATTTGAAACTTTTTATGCTTTTCGGTTTCAGATATGCCTGAATATGCACCTTACCGCTTCCTGCATGTCCTCGTCCGTGCATATCATTCTGCCCTCCGGACAAAGGGCAATGACCTTGCAGGCCGCATTCAGACCGTCATGTATGTCATGGGTTGAGAATATCACGGCAGTTCCTGAATCGTCGCAGAGCCTTCTGAGGGTGTTCAGTACGGAAATCCTGTTCTCGACATCCAGGAATGCGGTAGGCTCGTCAAGGAGGATGACGGAAGCCTTCCTTACCAGTGCTGCGGCAATCCCTGCCTTCTGGAATTCTCCATCGCTGAGAGTCGATATGTCCCTGTCTGCCAGATGTTTCAGATTCAGCGTCTCCAATGCTCTTTCGAGAGTCTTTTCATCTTCTGCTGAAAGTTTTCCTCCCATGTCGGTCTGTCGGAAACATCCGATTCTCACAAATTCCTTCAGAGTGAAACCGCCCACCTTCGGTATCCGCGCAGGTATCATCACTACTTCTTCAGAAAGTCCTGCAACCGCTTTCAGCAAGGTTGTCTTTCCGCTTCCGTTCGCTCCACACAGCATGATGCAGTCTCCCTTGCAGATGTCAAGGCAGACATTTCCGTACAGGACCATATCCTTGTGGCCGACTGTAAGGTTCCGGATCTTCAATACAGGTTCATTCATAGTGTCGGCCTTTTGATTATTATATATAGAACTATCGGAATGCCTACGAGAGCCATCGTGCTGGCAATCGGCAGTGGGGATGATGAGATTCTGGAAATCAGGTCGGCCCCTATGCTTATGGTCGCTCCGGTCATGAGGGTCATAGGGAGGATGATGCGGTGGGACGAAGTGCCGGATGCTGCACGTGCAATGTGAGGTGCGACGATTCCGACGAATCCGAGAGGGCCGCAGAAGGCGGTGACTGCTGCGGTCATGATGCAGCAACTCAGCAGTGCCGAAATCCGGATTTTCCTCACATCGGCTCCGGCCATGTATGCAAATTCGTCACCGAAGAGTATGATATCCAGTCCCTTGCGGTTCGATAAGGCGGTCACTGTGCCGAGCAGCAGCGCTATGGCCATGATGCCGGTCTGCTGCCATGTGGTTGTCGAGAAACTTCCGGCTGACCAACTGTAGAACATCTTGAGGCTTTCCGCGTCTGTGCGGAACTGGAGTATGGTCACGATGGCATTGACGATGAAGCCCAGCATTATTCCGAAGATCAGGAGCGTGGAAGCATTGCGGAATCTTCCGGAAACATAGAGTATTATAAGGGCGGAACATAATGCTCCGATGAAGGCGGAAGCGGCTATGGAAATGCCTGTCAATGCTGTTTGGCCGCTGAACATGGTCGCTGCTGCGGCTCCCAGCGCCGCTCCGGATGTGACTCCCATGATGTGCGGGTCGGCGAGGGGATTGCGGAATATGCTCTGCATCTGGGCTCCTGACAATGCGAGTGCGGCTCCGGCAAGCAGAGCAGTGACAATCCTCGGCAGCCTCAGGTTCAGCATGATTTCCTGTCCGGCATATCCTCCGCAGAACAGGTCGGCAACAGTCATGACCGCCAGAATGAGTATTCCGGCGATGTATGCTGCTATGCTTCTTCTGCGCTTCATGGCTGCAAATTTAAGAAAAACGGCAATCATAATGAGACATATGATGAAAACTTGTACTATTTTGCTGTTTTTAAATTAGAAAAATTCCAAATTATGCTTGTTTTTTCAAATGAGAGTATTATATTTGCAATCGAAGACTTCGATATTTAAGATTAAACGATAAGATTATGAAAAACATTTTTGCAACACTCTTTATCTCGCTGGCATTTATCACATTGGCTAAGGCTGATGACAAGCCTGCTACTTATGATCAACTTCCTGCTGCCGCAAAGACATTCATAGCGGAGAATTATCCGGCAGACCAGATTTCGTATATTACTGTCGATGACGATATTATTCTTCCGGATTATACTGTAATGCTTCAGAGCGGCGTAAAGATTGAATTTGAAAATAACGGTTCTCTCAGCAAGATCTCGTCGAGTCAGAACGGCATTCCTGCCGAGATCATACCTATGCAGATCCGTGATTATGTAAGACGTAACTATCCCGACGCTGCTTATGTTTCTTATGAAATAGACCGTAATTCATATGAGGTCACCCTTTCGAACCGTCTTGAACTGAAATTCAACAGCAGGTTCGCTCTTGTTGAGATCGATGACTGATGCCGCCGGGAAATTAGAAAACGTGTGAAACATGAAAAGGTTTTTGGTTATTTTTGCTTGTCTGGCAGCGGCCGTGTTTGTGTCATGCGACAAGTATGAGGATGGAAAGCCGTCCAAGGATGTCCGCAGTGAGTTCAACCGCATGTATCCGGATGCCCGTGATGTGGAGTGGGAGTATCAGGGAGCGTATTGGGAGGTCTCTTTTGAGACAGGGCCTCGTCCTGAAGGAACCGACCACACTGCATGGTATGACATGAATGGGGCTTGGGTCCAGACATGTACGGAGGTCTTTCTGTCTGCTGTTCCGCAGGAAATTCTGGATTATCTGAGGGCTTCCGAATACGGGACCGGACAGTTTGAAGACAATGATGCGGAATGTTTCGAGACTCCGGCAGGAAATTTCTACAGGTTCGACCTGAGGTATGAAGGACAGAAAATTGAGGTGGATGTGACGGAAGATGGTAAAGTTTTCTTAACTTTGTAAACCTTACAGGTGCAGATGGCACCACAGCAAAGAAAAGCAAAACAACGTAAAATCCTGATTTTCAACGAAAATTGGGATTTTTTATTTTCCCTAAAAACGCAAAAAAGTGCGGTTTACGACCGCCTTTGGTGGAGCAAGAGGTGGAGCAAACGGGTG
>JAZQES010000008.1:0-65533 GCA_045539115.1 Candidatus Cryptobacteroides sp.
GGAATCTCCTACGGGCAAGGGTGTCTATCTCCTTCTCGTGCTTTTCGATTTCCTTTGTAAACTGTTTGAAGTCCATTTTAAGGCATTTTGTTTGTAATTAAAAATAAAACTGTATATTTGCAGTCGGATGGGTTAGGGGCTCATGCTCGTAACTTTTGTAAACATCCGAAAATTACTCTCACGGTGGGGGCTTTACACCCCGTAATTCCGTGAGAGTTTTTTTATACTTCAATCTTGAGTACTATTCCATCTACAACGCAGAGGATGTTCTTGATTATCTGTTGTGAATTGCTTTCGAAATTTTTATCTTTGACAAACTGATAACAACTGGAAAACAAAAAGACATACCAAGTATTTGGTTGTGAATTGCTTTCGAAATTTTTATCTTTGACAAACTGATAACAACGGCGGCCGCCCTCAATGGTGCAGAATCATGGTTGTGAATTGCTTTCGAAATTTTTATCTTTGACAAACTGATAACAACAATTTACATTTTAACATTACCCAAGATTTGTTGTGAATTGCTTTCGAAATTTTTATCTTTGACAAACTGATAACAACGCTTTCTTCCCGCGTGCGCTTTGTCCACTTGTTGTGAATTGCTTTCGAAATTTTTATCTTTGACAAACTGATAACAACACTTGAGAAGACAACGCCACAGACCGTAGGTTGTGAATTGCTTTCGAAATTTTTATCTTTGACAAACTGATAACAACCGTGCGTGCTAACTTCTAAATGATGAGAAAGTTGTGAATTGCTTTCGAAATTTTTATCTTTGACAAACTGATAACAACTTTGATAATTGCTTTACAAGTTGCTGAAAAGTTGTGAATTGCTTTCGAAATTTTTATCTTTGACAAACTGATAACAACAATACTATTTGCTAACTTGCGCCCCTGAAAGTTGTGAATTGCTTTCGAAATTTTTATCTTTGACAAACTGATAACAACAAACATTCAAACCGTATATTATGAATAAAAGTTGTGAATTGCTTTCGAAATTTTTATCTTTGACAAACTGATAACAACTGTTACCGTGTTGTGTGTTCAGTCTGTAAAGTTGTGAATTGCTTTCGAAATTTTTATCTTTGACAAACTGATAACAACTGGATGTTGGTAATGGTTTGATTCATAATAAATTGCGAGTGGTTATCAGAAATAAAAATTCCGGCATTTGTGCCGGAATTTTTTTGTTTGTTACAGACTTTTGAAATTCTATGTCTAGAATAATTCAAGTTGGGTATATTCTGTGGGTGGTTTCCTTTCCTTCTTTTCAGTAAACAGTTCCATTGAACCGAACTGTTTGTCTGTGATCGACAATATACCGACCTGTCCTAATGGAGGAAGAAAAGACTTGACTCGTTTTATATGTACTTCAGCATTTTCTGCACTAGGGCAATGTCTCATATAGATTGAGAACTGGAACATTATGAATCCATCCATAATCAACTGCTTTCTGAAGTCGGCAGCAGCCTTCCTCTCTTTCTTTGTATCTGTCGGAAGGTCAAAGAAAACGAGTACCCACATGATTCTATATTCGCTGAAGCGATCCATTTATTTCATTTCCGGATATAGCAGCCTCCTGCTTTCGCCACGAAAACATTTGACCAATGACGTAGCAGTATGTGATACCGCAATCATCAGAGGGCTTCTTTTTCCGTTTATAACTACTTCAATTACAGGAATGTTCAATAACTTTATCTTACTTGTTGCATCAAGTGTTCCTGTGGCATCCTCATCGAGCATTTCTGTGACAAGTTTATCTACATATGGACGATACGGCTCCATGATGTCATCTGCAAGACAATATGCATTATACCTGTTGTGATGATGTATTCCTATTGTAGGGAGCAGGCCGCTTCCCACTAATGCTCGTGCAACTACACCCCTAAGAATTGCGTATCCGTAGTTCAGCAGAGCATTGGGCCCATCGGAATCTTGTTCCCGTACAAAATACGGATTGTCAGGAAATATCGTCTTCCAATAATAGACTGCGGCACGTGCTTCCATATTATCAGCATCTCCACTCCTTACAGACTCTGCCCATTTCAGCATATTCCGATGTTCTTCTCCTGTGACATATTGCAGCACAGAGGCCTGATTGCGTATTTTTGCCTCGATGGTTTGCTGCCACAATTGCTTTCGCAAGGGGAGTGATGAATCTATCTGACTCCTGAATCTTTCGTTCTGGATACTGTTGCCGGATAGTGGAAGCATCAATCCTGTCGGCATTCTCTTCGAATCACATGTGATTAAGGCACAATTGTTTTCTAACAATGCCTCCACCAGACCCTGCGTAATGGTAATCTGTTTATTGTCTAAAATTATTACACCAAGATCTTCGATCGATATGGTCTTGACCATGTCTTCACCGGTCGGCAGGTCACCGTCATCTTTCTGTGGCATTCTGACTACCATCTGCATCATTTTCAGCGACAGATATGCAGGATTGCCGAAATATAATGTGCGCTTGATCATTTATATATCATTGTTCATCGAATAGGTCATTGTCTATTTCTTTTTTACTGGAGTCAAGGTAGTTAGTCGGTGAGACTACACTCCTGCCAAGTTCTTTCTCTGTCTGTTCTCTGGCAATACCAGCTACATTACCTCCACGTTTAGCAATCTTCTTACTTTTGTTGAATGTATCCGGATTCTCTTTCTGTGAGATTTCCGTTGTGACCCTTTCTCCCAACATGGTGAATATCAGCTCCAGATCGTTCATGTGGTCTCGAAGGTTCTCATTCTTCTTTGTCAGTCCTTTGATCTCCTTGTATTCTGATGGTGTGATTCCAAATGTTGCTTTTGATATTTCCGCAGTCAGAATCGCATATTCCTTCTCTTTAGTTATGCCGGTTCTTTTCCATTCGTCTGTCAGATTCTGCCTGATGGCAATGCCTCTTAATCGCTTGTCGATCCATTCTTTAGAATATCCTTTCTGCTCATAGATATATTTCATCCGTTCCTGTGCCAGTTCGGGATTTTCAATCTCCAGCAGCCTGTCGTAGCCGACTTGTGCAAGCCATTGTTTGAAAGGCTCCGCTTTCGGTGATGGAACAGATTGAATTATGCGGAATATGGATTTGATATTGGCCGCTAATGTTTTCCTTAATTTACCATTGTCGGTTAGCATTGCTACCTGGGGACAATTTGTCCCCAGGTATATTGCTAATTCAGAATCTCTCTTCCTCATTTTTTTCAAGTAATCTGTCGGATTGGCAGAATCTGTAAGCGCTCCAATGACATCTACCACAGAGAAATACCACTGTTCTTCCTCATCATTCCATATAGACCTAATCCTCTTATCTTGAAATATCTTTACCTCGTTCATAGTGTCTTTTCTTTATGTATTACTACTCTTCTGATTATACCTGCAAATATCGAATCATTCTCCGACCTGTACGATCTGGCCTAAATGGTTTATTCTGACTTTGATTATACCGCACAGCCCTTTGGTAGATATTCTTTTCCAAGTAATATCTTTCAAATCGGCATTATAGTCTACCTTAGTTTCTAAATGATGTCTAAAGAAATAATCTCCGTTAGTTAATTTCTGCACTCTGAACAAATTCGGACTGATAAGAGCATAATTGTCCGGATTCATCAAATCTATTTCATTAGGGTCGAATCCAGTTGAAGGATTTGGGAATACAAAGTATTCGTTTTGCTTCATAGTGAACATGAACTTCCAACCTTCTGCCTTGTTAAAATCTCTGTCAATGACAGGCATTCCGAGGTTTATTCGCGTTACTGCATCGAGGAATGAAACGACCTGTTCCTGAAGATTGCCATCTTCATCTAAATATATTGCTACGTGATGATTGCTGCCAGTACTTACGTAATCGTTAGGAATGAATTCTCCATTACTATTCATAATATATTTACCATCCTTGTCAGTTTTTGAATGGAGAGGTACAGCATTGCTTTTTCCGGTAATTGTTACCTTCTTTATACATATCCCTTTCTCCTTATTCAACCATATCGGATTCTCATCCAGATTTACGAATGCCTTTTTCGGATCTCCGCCAAATTCTTCCAATCTGGATTCAAGTATTCTTTTGACCTGCTTGTCGATGACTTTGTCAATCTTCAGATCCGACGTTATTGCTTCTCTCTTGGTATAGATCTCCTCATATCTTATAGTCTTGACTTTAGAAGGGACCTGCTCGGAATGAATGTCATCGATGAACAATGGATTCTTATCCGGAGCGTTTTTTCCACCGAAGGCCTTTTTCGGATCATTACCGAATTCAGCAAGTCTTTTCATCAGGGCATAACGGTATTGAACTCTTGCCACAGTCGCAATCTTTTCCGCTGTGAAGGAAGGACCGATTTTCTCTTCCTTGAAAACAGCCTGATGGATCTTTCCGTAAATTGTTTCGTTATGCAACTGACCGCGTGGGGTAAGTTGTACTTTCTTGTTTACTCCACCTTTCTTTTTCGATGTGTTGATATTACGGGTTGCTACCTTGTTCTTGGCCTTAATGGATATCAGTATGTCTTCCAGATGTCTTTTTGCTTCTTTCCGGAATTCATCCAAAGGCATAGGGGGCATAAAGCGCAGTCTGTTTCTTGAATCACGATACATCTGATTCTTTTCAATTGCTCTTACTGCAGCTGCTCTTTGCGATTGAGGCAAATCATTAAGATCAAAATCCTTGAGGTCTATGTACTTGCTGTCCTCGACACTCTTGCTTATTCTTGCGTTCAGGTTATTCAGATATTGGATGAAACTTCGTTTAGTGAAGGCGATAGTCAAGGCATCCATAGCGTGATGTCTGTGGTCATTCCTCTTTGTCCAATCTTGAATTTCGTATATTCGCCTTCCGTCTTTGTCAAGGCGAATGTTCGTCATTCCAAGTCTTTCGTATTTATCCCAATTGAGTTCTTTCATTATATCGACCAATTGCCAGTCTTCGCGCAATCTGTCTGTAATGGAACCAGTTGTCGATACGACAGAACTGATGACATCTTCAAGCATCTCCTTGGCTTTCTTTGCGATATATTGTGTTTCGCGTAAATCTCTTTCTATGAACCCCTGAGGTATATCTGCTTCCTTCATCAGAAGTTTGTTCCTCTTTGTCTTGCTTATCGCCTTAATCTTGTAAAGATGCTCTACTTTAGATTCGTATTCAGCCAAATGATCATCATCATATTTGCCCTTTACAAAATCGTAGGCGGTCGTATTGGACTTTTCGATATTGATCTGACGTGATTCCAATGTCTTGTTTGAGAATGAATCGTCAAATAATTTTGCTTGTGGAATGATATGCTCGATGTCAAATTCCTTGCTGAACAGTTTTTCCCGCGGGATATATGTGTTTGAATACAGTGTATGAAAGCCGTTATCTTTAAGTTCAAGATAAAGCCGATATCTTATGATATCATTCCTGCTAGGATTCTCGACTCCAAACTCTTTTTTAAGTATCTCTTTATACTGTTCGTGCTCTTTTGTGGATTTCGCAATGGCATCAGCCATTTCCTTGCGTTCTGTGGCACTCTTCTTCAGTTCACGTGCCAGTTCGATCCTTACCTCGTCCGGCTTTCTATATACTTTGATGACGTCGTTGACAACATTGACCATCTGATTGAGGATCTTTTCCACAACAGGATTCCTTAAACTGTTTCGAGGAATGAGTGTGAGGGTGTCCTTGTAAATTTTATTCTTGATTTCTTCTTTTGTAAGTGATTTTGAAGAATGTCTGTATCCTGCATACTCGCATGCAAGACTATATTCATTGCCTTCTCTCAAATGTTCTAGAATTCTGCGCATTGCCTTTGAACTGAGGCTGCCATAGTCTGACGGGAAGGTGACACTTGCAAGTATTCTGGCAGAGTCCTCGTCCATTCCTGTCATCTCGATGATTTTATTGATAAGTTTCTCATTTCCGGATATGGATTTATCCCCTTCGTATGAATACAGGAGATGCCACAATCTGAACATAGGCTGCTTTTCAAAATCATCATCCGGCATAGACGAATCAAATGATAAGAAATCCGTCTTATATCCTAGACTGCTGAATATTTCTGACACGATATGCTGTGAGTATGATGCCGGCATTTTGCTGAAATCATATTCTTCATACCCATTGACGGCAAGGATCCTTGAATATGCTTTATACAATGCGGCCTGTGTATCGTTTCCCTCGACTTCTTTGAAATTCAATGATAATTCCTTGTGATTCTTGAACAGGATTTTGAGAACTTCCTTATCGGATAACCTGCCTCTGATGTTCAATTCCGCAAACAAGGCCTCCTTTGATTCCTGCTCCAGATATTCACCATTGACTTTCAGGTCATTCAGCCTTTGCCATATCTTGAATTCCTGAAATAGCGGGGAAGACTTCGGACATACTTTCAGACCTACTCTTTTTGTTTTAGTCTTGCCATCAATTACTATTGTCTTTTCCCTGCTTTCGAATTCGCATAAACTTATAAGACCTTTCTGACTTTTGAGAGGCCTTTGGTAGAAAATCACCACATCCCTGATGATTTTTTTCAGGTCTTTGGTCAACTCGCTGTGATAGGATGCTTGCGTTTCCCATATCTTTTCAAATTCATCCAAATAATCCTGTCTGAAAAATACATGATTCTTCAAACTGTTGTGTGGATTGTCCTGAATCTGCTTCAACTGCCGTTGTCCCACAGTCATATTGTTGAAGTACAACTCTTTACTGCGCTCACTGATGCCTCCCAGATAACCGGAAGTGTTTTTTATCTGACCATTTATCTCTTGAAAGACAACAGCCAGTTGTTCCAGACTGACCTTTTCCCTTACGGCCTTTGCTCTCCATTCATAGTTTTCTTTAAGCAAGTCCTTACCCTTGAATTCTCTTTTCAGACCGACTATTTTCCAGACTTTCTGACATTCTGCCCAGGTCTGCGTCTTATTTTTCTCATTCAGAGCCTCTTTCAGGTTTTCTGTAAACAGGTCCGGATAGAACTTACTTTGAAAATCCCAGATTTTATTGAACTCATCTTTCAAATCTGAACGGTAGAAATCCGGAACATTGAATTTGTTTTCAAGTATTCTGCGATAAACAAGCATACCTGGCGTAATGCCCTTTTCGTATAATTCCTTGGCTATGGCCATACCGTCAACGATGGTACCTTCATCTTGTCCGACAGCCTTTCTGGAACTTTTATAACCTCTTTTTTTATTGATATTCAGGAGTACTCTGGCAAATTCTTCCAATGATATTTCTTCTGTCACTGCTTTTGCCCTCAGATGCAATGTCTGGTAAGTTGTAAATTTACCAGATTCGCTTAAAACAGTGTCCTTATCGATCAGACCTGCTTCCATAAGTACATTAATCAGGGTATCTCTTCTGAGTTTATATCTCTGAAGGTTTCTCCTCATTCCTCTGGCTTGAGTCCGTGCTGCGTTTGGAGAAACTGATTTGCCGGCAGCAAAAAAATCTGCCGGATTTCCCTTTACCTCTTTACCTTCGCTGTTAGTGAAATTGTCAAATGATATGGCTCTGACTCCTAATTTACAGATAGAAGATCTCTCATTATCATTTTCGGCCTCATTCACCAGTGCCCAACCTATGGAGGCTGTTCCTAAATCAAGTCCTAATATCTTTTTCATATCAATAAATTTCTGATTATAAATTTATGAATAAATCTTGCATTCCAAAAATGAATCGTTATCTTTGCAGAAATTTCGAAGCAATTCACAATAAGGATTATTCCGTTGTGAAAACATTTAAAGTGGGGCCTCCGGGTCTCGCTTTCTGTTTATTATATGCTTCTGCGCGTATTCCTGTATGTATTTTTCAAGTTCCGGTGAGTCTATACACTTTATCTCCGCAGACAGTCCGATAACAAAACGTCCGACTCCGGCGAGATCGTGTACGTCTGTTTCCAGAATCCATGAATCATCGATTTCTCGGAGATCTTTTGCGGCAAGCGGATATTCTTCCAGAAGAAGGTTCTTGGCCCTGAGACTTAATTCCAGTTTTACCGGAATGGACCTGTTTCCGCTCATCCTGAAACAGTCTGCTGACGGCCTGTTGTGTTCGGATTCGTGTTCCCAAGACTCTGTCAGAATCTCGACAGAATCAACACGGGATATCTTATACACTTTATTTCTGTGCTTTTCCAGGTCGTATGCCCAGACATCAATGTAATTTGTCGTGAAACCGAAAGGCTCAACCGTTCTGTCTGATATTGTACCAGAGTTCGCAGACTCATAGTTTTTGAGAATGACCTTTTTCTTGGATCTTATCGCATTGCCGAGTGATTCTACATTTTCGGCCGAGTCTTTGTCTGTTATTATATCTGCGATGCTTGTAAGACTGTAAATGGCGCTGAGTTTCTTCTGAAGGCCGGTCTTCAAGGAATTTGTTCCATCCAGACTGTTTATCAGCGAGTTGATTATATATGCTTCTTCTTCCGAGAAATATATCAGTTTGTTCAAATCAATGGAAATACCAGGGATCTTTACGAGTTTATATAAGTTGGATTGTCGTTTATCCACAACAAATCCGACCTTTCTCAAGGTTTCTATATATCTGTAAACAGATCTGGTTGTTATGCCAAGTCTTTGTGATATCTTTTCGACTGTATGATCGGACTTGCTGCTCATCAGCATGATCAGAAGGAGCATACGCTCGATTTTGGGTTGATCCATAATATGTCATTTCTCCAAAATTAAGCAATATGTTCCTGATTTGAAAGCGATTCCGTGACTAATTTCCTAAAACAGAGATTTTTGACATACTCTTGTCGCAATTACATCAACTGCTTAACCATCTGTCCTATTCTTCAACCGGGAAGAACATACTCTTCGGCTGGCCGCAGACAGGGCATTTCCAGTTTGAGGGGAGTTTTTCGAATGGGGTTCCTGGCTTGATGCCTCCTTTGGGATCTCCGAGGGCGGGATCATATATCCAGCCGCATTTTGCGCATTTGTACTTTTTCATAATCTGTCTATATTTATGAAACGGTGGTAGAGCAACGCTTGTGCCAGAAATAGATTTGCAATATTGTTCTTTAAAGGCTAACTTTGATGAAAATTTTTGCATATGAAGATTGCTGTTCCAACGCGTGAAGACAGAGTGGACGATCATTTCGGACACTGCGCATATTATACTATTTTCGATATCATTGACGGTCAGGTGACCGGTAAATCCAGGCTTGCCTCGCCTGAAGGCTGTGGCTGCAAGAGCGGTATCGCTCCTGTGCTGAGACAGATGGGCGTTTCGGTCATGTTGGCCGGAAATATGGGACAGGGAGCAAAGAATGTGCTTGAGGCTCAGAGAATTGAGGTTATCAGAGGGTGCAGCGGTGATGTGGATGAACTTGTGAGAGATTATCTTGCAGGATCGCTCAAGGATAACGGTGAGGTCTGCGATCACCATGAATGTCATTAAGACATGCCGCCAGTAGACAATGCATACAAACTGAGGAATCAGGAGTTCCTTCAGGAATACGCCCAGAGACCGGGTGTGAAGATCATGTTCAATGGTGTGATGTATCGTGTCATCAACAAGGGAAACGGCCCGAAACCGTCTCCGAAGAGTTTTGTGACCGTACATTATGTGGGAAGCCTTATCAACGGGAAAGTCTTTGACCAGACCCAGAAGGGAAGACCTGCGACTTTCCGTCTCAATGAACTCATAACCGGCTGGATAACAGCCATGAGGGAAATGCCTGCCGGATCTCGTTGGGAAGTCGTGATACCGTATAATCTAGGCTACGGATCTCGTCCTGCCGGGGCCATCAAGGCTTTTTCGACCTTGATTTTTGATATAACCCTTTTGGATGTCAGGTAATTGAAGATGAAAAGAAGTTTATCATTCTGCATCATCATTATGTTCTGCCTGTTGCTGTCTTCATGCGGCACAAGGCAGAATATCTATTACGGTCCTGACGACCTTGCCGGCGGAAAGATCGCTGTCATGAAAGGCTCGATAGATGATGACGATCTGGCAAGGAGATTCCCTGATTCGGAATTCAAGTCCTTCTCCAAGCCGGTAGATTTCATAATGGCGGTGACTTCCGGCAGGTTTGACGCCGGTGTGGCTGACATCAGGTCGTCGGAAGAGTTCGTCTCTATCGCCAGGAATGTCGGATATCTGGAATATGAAGGCATGAGCGAAGATTCCGTAAGGGTTCTTGCACACAAGTCCAGACTCCCCGGCAGGAACATATCCGCACCGGACGACATAATTGACTCGTCGATAGAAAGACTCAGGGACAATATCATAGCGAATGACTACTGGAAATTCCTCGTTAGAGGCCTTTCAGTGACATTGACCATCTTCATATGTGCCCTGATCCTGACTTTCATCATGTCCATCCTGCTCGTTTGGATGTCATATGACCGCATACTGAAATGGATCGCCGATCCGCTTATGTGGTTCATAAAGATCATGCATGATGTCCCTTCGATCGTACTGATCTTCTTCTTCTATTATGTGATATTCGCTTCGCTTCCCGTGAATGCCGTTTTCGTATGTGTCGTGGCACTTGCCGTGTACTGCACCGGAGCATTCACGAAAATAATGAAGGCAAATCTGGAACAGGTGGATGTACGTCAGCATCAGGCTGCGGCAATGCTTGGTCTGCACGGTTGGAAGAAATACAGACTTGTCATTCTTCCGCAGGCTGTCAAGAGGATGATCCCTTTCCTTGCCGCAGAGTCGAAAGTTCTTCTGCGTGCTACCACTTATGCAGGCTATATCTCGCTTCTGGATCTTGTCAAGGTCACTGAAATCATCAGAAACCAGACTTACGACGCTTTTGTCCCGCTTCTGATAGTGTCACTCGTATTCCTCCTGATTTCTTGGCTTGTAACCGTATTGTATGATAAACTTTATGTCTTGCTCTTTGGAAATGCTTGATATTCAACACATAAGTCTCTCGTATGGCAGGGTTGTCGCTCTGGACGACGTCTCGCTTGCCGTCAAAAGGAACGAAACGGTTTCGATCATAGGTCCTACCGGTTCAGGAAAGAGTACCCTTCTTCATTGCATAAGCGGTCTTGTTTCATATGATTCGGGTACATTGACTGTAGGCGGCATGAATCCCGCAGAACTTCCACGCGGAGATATCGGCATGGTGTTCCAGGAAAACAATCTTTTCCCTCACATGACCGTTCTCCAGAATATGACTGTCGCGCCTGTCCATGTCCATGGCAGGAGCAGGTCGGAATCAGAGGCTGAGGCTTTGGAACTCCTTTCTTCCGTTGGAATGTGGGAAAGAAAGGGTGCATATCCGGGAGAACTGTCCCTTGGTCAGCGCCAGAGAGTGGCCATAGCACGCAGCATGATGATGCATCCTAAGGTGCTGCTTCTTGATGAACCGACCGCTTCTCTTGACCTTGTTTCAGCAAGTGAGGTCGCAGATGTGATACGTGGCCTGAAGAAGAAAGATATGACCATTGCACTTGTCACCCACAACATCGATCTGGCGGTGGAAGTGAGCGACAGGATCGTTTTCATGTGTGACGGAAAGGTCTGTGAATCAGGCACTCCGCAGCAGATTTCCGACAATCCTCAGGACCAGAGGACGCGTGATTTCATGACAAGTGCAAGGTGTCTGGTCTATGAGGTGAAGTCAGAGCAGTATGACCATCCGGAACTTAATGCACGAATAGAGCATTTCTGCGGCAGATATCGTCTTGGAACCAGGACGGTACATTCCATCCAACTTGTGGTCGAAGAACTCCTCAACATCCTTCCGCTTGAAGAAGGTCTGACTCTTACTGTGTCCAAGTCCAGGGATGACATCCATCTTCTGATAGACATATCCATGCCATTCAGTGAAACGGACTATCTCGATGAGGAATCCGTTTCAGACGACCTGAGTTATACGATAATACGTGGCATGTGCGACTCCATCGAGGAAGGAACCGATGAGTCAGGGGATAAACATATACATGTGGAGATAAGAGGCGATGTCCTCTGATTTCTATGATGCGAGAAACCGGTCTATCATCATGGTGGTTTCTTCCGGTTCAAGGGCTCTCAGCGACGGATCCATCATCTCGATCCTGTTGATAAGGAACAGCAGATTGTCGTATGTCAGTTCCATATTTCCGCCATGCGTCAGGAGTGTATAGGTTATGATGAGGCGGTCCGCATTCATCACCCCTTCAGCAATGTTCTTGTTGTTCCTGAGGAATTCATGGAGATTGTCTGACAGTCCGTTTCCCTGAATCCTGAGGTGCATCTTGTTTCTGATCATGGCTGTGTAATTGCCGTGAAGGAAATTATGCCTTGCCATGTCGGTAAATAGTGACTTCATGTTCCATTCGGCAGTTTCGAGGGTGGCTATTATGCCGTTGAGTACGCGTGAGTATGACTCGCAGCCGTCCCAGTCTTCCTGACATTTGTATCTCAAGTCGTGCTCCACTTCGTGCCATCCTTCGGAAAATACGGTGCGGATCTGTATTTCATAAGTGTCGTCAATGATATCCCTGAACTCTTCCGGAAGGGAACTCCTGAAATCTTCGCGCATATGCTCGGGTATCCTTTTCGTCAGGTTGAGGCGCTGCGGACGGAATGTGGACGAATCATATTCATCGATGGACTTCTTGACGATGTCTCCCGTGCCGAAGAAAAGAGAAAGCACGTCCACGTCATCCTGGAAATACAGGACGATCCTTATACCTATCGTGTCCTGGATCTTCGGAGCCGACTTTCTGCCTGCATATTTGACCTCGACCTTGTGTCTGATCGAATTGACGGTCTTTACCCTTGAAAAGATGCGGAACATGATTCCGCTTCCTGAAAGTTTGCCTGATATGTCGTCTGTCAGCGACTTTGCGATTGATTGGATCATGGTATAAGTCATTTGTCAGACAAAAGTAGGCAATTAATGTCTACTAATGAAATTTATGATTAATTTTGTAGGATACGAAGCATCAACGTAACTATGAAAAGGATATTGATATTCTTGTCTGCCGTTCTTCTGCTCATGCATCTGACCGCCACGGCACAACAGATAATATTTACACCTCAATGGACACCGCAGAGCCAGTTTGCCGGTTATTATGCCGCATATGAAAACGGCTATTACAAGGAGGCTGGTCTTGACGTGAGGATCGTCCATCCCACGAAGTCCTATTCGACACTTAACAGGCTTGAAGACGGTTCCTGCAACATCATAACCCAGGAACTCATCCAGGCCATGATGGCAAATGATGACGGTGCCTCTCTTGTGAATATCCTTCAGACGACGCGTCACAGCACGCTCGTCCTTCTCTCGCGTGATGAGGATGTGCGTACGTTCGAGGATCTCAAAGGAAAGCGTGTCGGAACATGGAAGGTCGGTTTCAGCGAGATTCCTCATATGATAGACAGAAAAATGGATCTTGGAATAGAATGGATCATGTTCATGAACTCTGTCAATCTTTATATTTCCGGTGCAGTTGACGCTACTCTGGCGAAGAGTTACAACGAGCAGATAAGAATGAAGATGTCCGGAGCCAAGGTCGGAAGCATCCTTAACTTTTCAGATTCCGGATTCGACTTTCCTGAGGACGGTGTTTATGTTAAAGAAGAATTCTATAACAGATATCCGGAGGCATGCAAGGCATTTGCAGAGGCTTCACGCCGAGGCTGGGAATGGGTGAGGGACCATCGTGAGGAAGCCCTGGAACTTTCCATCCGATATGCCAAGGCGGAGAATGTTCCCGTAAGTGTTTATCACCAGAAGGAAATGCTTGATGAGATACTCAGGGTGCAGGAGGATGCTCCAGGTGTTGCACCTTCATATGTGCTTGAACGTGAGGCTTTTGAAAGACTTAATGATGCTCTTCTGCATTACGAGTATATAGAGAAGGCCTTGGATTATGATGAATTTGTAGGAAATAAGGAGGGAAGAAAATGAAGATAAGGAACACAATTTCCGGCCGTCTTACCTTGCAGGTCCTTTTCCTGGCTGCACTGGTATTTCTTGCTGCCTTTCTGCTTTTTTTCAGAATGTCCGGTGACAAGGTGCGTGACGAGGCCTTCAAGCATGCTGAGAGCGAATTGTCTAAGACCATCTATCAGATTGACGGAATCCTGCATTCGGTGGAGACCGCTGTCGAAAACACCGCGTGGCTGGTAAACGGCCGTCTTGACAGTCCCGGGAGCATGTATGAACTTGTCGTCAGGCTTTTGGAGAACAATTCGTTCATATACGGATCTGCCATTGCGTTCGAACCGGGATATTTTCAGTCAGAAGGCCATTTCTTCTCGCCATATTCCTTCCGTACGGAGAACGGAGATATCGAGGTGACCCAACTCGGCAACAAGGATTACGATTACCACTACATGGACTGGTACCAGATTCCGAAACTTCTCGACCAGCCGTATTGGACCGAGCCTTATTATGATGACGGCGGAGGAGAGATGATGATGACGACGTATTCTAAGCCTCTCTATGATGGATCCGGACGCATGATTGCAGTCATAACGGCTGACATATCTCTGAACTGGCTCACGTCCATCGTGAATGACCTCCATGCGTTCGAGACTTCATACAACATGATGGTCAGCCGGAATGCTTCCTATATAGTCCATCCTGATCCGGATCTGCTTCTTAATG
Source organism: Candidatus Cryptobacteroides sp. (assembly GCA_045539115.1). Lineage (GTDB taxonomy): Bacteria > Bacteroidota > Bacteroidia > Bacteroidales > UBA932 > Cryptobacteroides. The sequence continues at coordinate 14,544 of JAZQES010000008.1, forward strand.
AGACCGTTTATTCTTCTGAGTTCTGCTGTGAGGAGGAGACTCTCATGAAGATGCAGGAGGATATGATAAACGGCCGTTCCGGCCAGGTTTCGCGTGAGATGGACGGCAAGGACTGCTTTGTATTCTATGCTCCTGTGAAGGCTACCGGATGGTCGGTTGCTGTCGTATGTCCGAGGGATGAGGTCTATGCAGGGGTGAGAAGACTGAGTGTCACCATGATAATCGTCGCTCTGGCTGCGTTGCTGCTTATGATCGTCATGTGTTACAGGAGCATTCGCAGGATAACTTCTCCTATCGAAGATCTCACTTCTGCTGCTAACAGGATAGCCGGAGGTGATTTCAATGTCCCTCTGCCTGAAATCAGGTCGAATGATGAATTGAAGACGCTCAACGACTCATTCGAGTATATGCAGAAGTCCCTGACCAGTTATATCGAGGAACTCAAGGTCACCACTGCCGGCAAGGAACGCATAGAGAGCGAACTCCGTATCGCGAGCACCATCCAGATGGGCATGCTTCCGAAGATTTTCCCTCCTTTCCCGGAAAGGGAAGACCTTGACCTTTATGCCAGTCTGGTTCCGGCCAAGGAAGTCGGAGGGGACCTCTATGACTTCTTCATCAATGATGAGAAACTCTATTTCATCGTTGGAGATGTGTCAGGCAAGGGAGTTCCAGCCTCTCTCGTTATGGCTGTGACCTGCCGCCTTTTCCGCACGATTGCCGATCATTGCACGAAGTCAGAGGAGATAATATCTGCACTGAACGACTCTCTTTCAGAGAATAACGAGTCGAATATGTTCTGTACGGCCTTCCTCGGTATTTTGGACCTCAGGACGGGAACCCTTGATTTCTGCAATGCCGGTCATAATGCCCCTGTATTGTTCGGAGAAACGCGTCTGGCGGAGTTCATAGAAGTCAAGCCGAACCTGCCGTTGGGAGTCTTTGAAGGCTTCCCATACGAGGGACAGACCATGAATCTCGGACGCGGAACCACTTTATTCCTTTATACGGACGGTGTGACCGAGGCCGAGAATCCTCATGCAGAACTTTATTCTGATGAAAGATTGGTGAGATTGTTGAATGATTATCGTAAATGTGATCCGAAACCGTTGATTACTGATGTATTCAAGGATATAGCATCACACGTTGACGGCGCTTTGCAGAGTGACGACATTACAGTAATGGCCTTTAAATACAGATAGCGAAGATTATGGAAACAGAATTGACCCTTAGGAACGAAGTGTCTGAGATAAGCCGCCTGGCAGCGTTTGTAGAAGGACTGGGTGAAGAATTGAATCTTTCTCCGGATTTTGTGTTCAATCTGAATCTTGCTCTGGAAGAGGCGGTTACGAATGTTGTCCTGTATGCTTATCCGCAAGGTCAGAGCGGAGATATATCTCTTACAGCATCAGTGCATGATAATATGATAGAGTTCTCTCTGTCTGATTCCGGCAAGGCGTTCGATCCTACACAGATGCCGGATGCCGATGTCACCTTGTCTGCCGACGAAAGACAGATCGGCGGCCTGGGAATCTTCCTTATACGTCAGATAATGGATGATGTCAGATATGAAAGAGCCGACGGCCGTAATGTGCTGACCCTCACCAAATTCATTTCTTAGCCTTGCTTCTGCTGACGACGAATACGCCGGCAAACACCATGAATGCGGCCAGAACCTTCTGCCATGTAAGTTGATCCATACCGATGCATATGCTGATTATCGTGGCGATTATCGGCTGGACATAACTGTACATGCTGACGAGTGTCGGTCTGATTCTTTTCTGTCCGAACGGGATTAGGAAATAACTGACGAATGTTGCGAATACGACGAGATATCCAAGTTCCCACAACTGTGCTGACGGTATTCTTGTCCATCCGAAGCCGAGGACTTCGCGGAAGGTGAAAGGAAGCGACATCAATGTGGAAAAAAGGAATATCCATTTCATGAATGTCACGACCGAATATTTGTCGATCAGAGGTCGGAATATACCGAGATAGAGAGAGAAACTGAGACTGTTGAGGAACATCAGCAGCAGACCTCTGAGACTGCTTTCGCTCACGCCGCCTGTGCCGGCATTGTTGAGAATCAGGAATATTATTCCACATAAACTCAGCAGCACGCCGCCGCCTTTCTTCCATGTAAGAGGCTCTTTTAGGACGATTGCCGCGATGAACATCGTGTAGATCGGAGACATGGCGCTCAATATCGAGCAGTGCATGGGAGTCACTTCCGGAATAGCGACAAGGAATGTGATCTGGGTCATGAAAAAGCCCAGAAATGATGCTGCAAATATCTTGATATAATCCTTTCTGTCCACCTTTTCCTTCGGCAGAAACAGGGACAGTGCCCAGAAAAGCAGTCCCGCGCCGATTGACCTTATGGTGAATATGCCGAGAGGGGATATCAGATGTCCCCCCGTCAGGTCCTTGCATACTATTATGTTGAATCCGAAGATCGCATATGCCGCAAGACATGCGATATGTCCGGAAATCCTGGTGTTTTCTTTCATTTTATGACCGTCTTTATATATGCAGTGCGTGGAGCGCCGTCTGCAAGACGGATCACGCCGCACATGGCGAAGCCGTATTTCCTGAGCAGGTGGTGCATTATGACGTTGTCTGCATGGGTGTCTATGCGTATCGTGGCCTGACCTCCAGAGTGCAGCATTTCGTCAAATCCATGGTTTATAAGGATTTCCGCTGCCTTATGCCCGGGCTCTATGGCGGCGATACGATGTATTACATGATATGGATTCCGGTCCGGCCATTGAGTCTCGGTACTCATCGACTCGTCCGTATATATCCTCTCATATGTCGGGTCCGGCCCCTCGATGAAAGCCATGGCGGCAATCACGTCTTCTTCCCCGGATACCTCGTCCTTCATACATAAGACCCTGCATACGCCGTCTGAAATGTCCTTTCTGACAATTTCCTCTGAAGGATATGCGTCATTCCATTGTCTGTGGTTGCCGGAATCGCGCATTATCCCTCTTGCGGCATGATAGATTTCCATCAGCCTCGGCAGGTCTTCGTATGTAGCACATCTTATATATGTCATGGCCTTATCCATTTCAATGCAAAGATAGATAATATCCTGAATAATCTGAAAAGGCACAGAAATTGACTTTGTCCGTGCTGTGTGTTTTTAAATTATACGGTTATATGAAAAGATTTATGTTAGTAGTGTCGTCTGCAGTCATTCTGGCTGCAATGACAGGATGTGTCAGCAATGACAACAGGGAGGCAAGACAGGAAATGAATGCTCCTATGAAGCAGGAACGTGAGTTCATGAAAGATGCAATCAGACATCATAGTCCTGATGTCCAGAGGGTTGACATCATTGACAGTACCCTTGTCTACACCCATATATTTGACGGTATCATCGATGTCAAGACCTATACATTTGACGGAGATGTGTGTGTGGCTGCAGAAAGAGTCTACACTTTCCCTACTCAGATGAGCGCTTTACGTCACTATCGCGATGCGATCGAAAAGGCTGAACTTTACGACAATATCGAGATGTTCAACAATCAGGTAAAATATGATTTGAAGAGGCAGCAGGCTGAATTGGAGACAAAAGGTCTGACCAAGGAGCAGTTGAAGGCAAAATTCGACAAGCAGATCAATGACGCCAAGGCGGACATGAAGAAGATGGAGAACAAGATGAAGGATGACCATCATAAGAAACATCATGACAAGAAATAAGTCATGTAATTACATAATCACAGACTGACTGGTGTATTTCGGTGACCCCCGCCTCCTTATCAGGAGGCACCCCCTAGCCGGGGGTGGCATGTCACCTGCATATCACCAGTCAGTCTGTGATTTATACCTTTGGGATAAGACTACATCTCGTCCTTGTCCATATTCTGAAGAAGAGCGTCGTTGGTTCCCCAACGTCTCATCCTGTCCTGGAGGAGTTCCATCGCCTCGATGCAGTTCATGTCCGCAAGGAACTTTCTCATTATCCATATCCTGTTTGCAAGGGCAGGGGAGTAGAGAAGATCATCTCGGCGGGTGCTTGACAATGTCACGTCAACGGCAGGGAATATGCGCTTGTTGGCAAGTCTTCTGTCGAGTTGGAGTTCCATGTTGCCGGTACCCTTGAATTCCTCGAAGATCACTTCATCCATCTTTGAACCGGTCTCCGTGAGGGCTGTGGCAAGGATTGTAAGCGAGCCTCCGTTCTCGATGTTGCGGGCTGCTCCGAAGAATCTCTTAGGCTTGTGCAATGCATTGGCGTCCACACCACCTGAAAGGACCTTGCCGGAAGCCGGCTGAACCGTATTGTAGGCACGTGCAAGACGTGTTATCGAGTCAAGGAGGATTACTACATCGTGTCCGCATTCAACCATTCTCTTGGCCTTCTCGATCACCATGTTGGCAACCTTCACATGACGTTCTGCGGGCTCGTCGAAAGTTGATGCCACAACTTCTGCCTTCACGCTACGGGCCATGTCTGTCACCTCTTCCGGACGCTCGTCGATAAGAAGTACGATCATGTAAACCTCCGGATGATTGTCGGCGATTGCGTTTGCTATCGATTTGAGCAGCATTGTCTTACCGGTCTTAGGCTGAGCAACGATAAGTCCGCGTTGGCCCTTTCCGATAGGAGTGAACATGTCTACGATGCGGCATGACATGTCGTTGTGTCCGTTGCCGAGAAGGTTGAATTTTTCCTCTGGGAAAAGCGGTGTGAGGAAATCGAAAGGAATCCTGTCTCTGATGAATTCCGGCGTACGTCCGTTGATGTACTTGATTCTGACGAGAGGGAAGTATTTGTCTCCGGCCTTAGGTGGCTTGATTTCTCCTGTCACTGTATCTCCTGTCTTCAATGCATGCTGCTTGATCTGATACTGGGATACATAGATGTCGTCTGGGGAATTGAGATAGTTATAGTCTGATGAACGGAGGAATCCATAGCCGTCTGGCATTATTTCCAGAACTCCTGTCGCCTCTACGACTCCTTCAAACTCCAATGCAGGTTCCTGCTGCTTCTGAGGCTGCTGCTGGTTGTTATGGCCGTTCTGCTGCTTCTGAGCATTGTTGTTCTGATTGTTCTGCTGCTTTCTGAACTGCTGCCTGTCTTCCTGCGGCTTCTCTTCCTTGACCTCTTCTGAAACAGGCTTCTCCTCTACGGCAACATGTGTTTCAGGCTTTACAGGTTCTGCTGCAGGGTGTTGGTTTCCTTTCTGGATCCTGGCCCTTTTCTGTCTAGGCTGTTTCTTCAGTTCGGCATTGTCTTTCTGTGCCTGTGGTGCAGGCTCTTCTGCCTTCTCCGGAACCGGCTCTGCCTTCACTTCCGGTTCTGTAACCTCCTGTGGTTCAGGCTTCTTAGTCGTCTCTTTCTGTTCAGGTGCAGCAGGAATTTCCTCCTTTGCGGTATTCTTAGGTTTCCGGCCGCGCTTTTTCGGAGCATCAGCCGTCACCTCTTCCTTCGCTTCCTTCACCTTCTTTTCTGGCTGTTTCTTTTCTGAAGCCTCAGCGGCAGGCTTTTCTGCCGGCTTCTCGACAGGCTTTTCAGCAGGCTTGTCATCCTTACGAGGACGGCCCCTCTTTGCCTTTGCCGGCTTTTCCGGAGCATTCAAGGCAGTCTGTCTTGCTTCTTCGTCTAGAATGGCATATACCAGTTCCTCTTTTTCCATTCTCTTGTGGCTCTTGATCTTGAGTTCATCTGCAAGAATGTGGAGTTGGTCGATGTCCATTTCCTTTAGGTCGAAAATCTTGTGCATATAAATAAATTATGTTGTGTGTGTTATGATTCTGTCAGCGGATTTCCTGATAAAAAACGGGGAGAATATCATGGAATCATGGAATATCCGCATCGGGATATTCGATAGAGGATTCACAAAGATAATAATAAAAATCGAATACGCAATGTGTGCGGCCTTCTTTTATCAGAAACCGTTGTCCCAGAAACTGCTGCTCTTCTTGTATTTCAAAAGGTCTGCCAAAGCCGCAGCATTTGCAGAAATCTGGAATGTCCATGACTCCCACTGACCGTTAGGGATCCATGAAACGCGGATGTTGAAGCAGTGCAGGTCATATGTCGCACTGAACTGGGTGGTGGTCATCTTCAATGCCATGAGGTCGAAACCTGTGGTCAACTGCATAGAAAGCCTGGGAGTAAGTTTCACGTTTCCGCTCACTCCGAGTGTCTGAGTATGAGAGTTGTTCGCAACAGTCTTTCCGTTGGCATACTGGTAACCTCTCTTGAAGTTGTAACTGTAATTGAAGTTTACCGACCACGGAACATTAGGGTTCATGTAATAGAGCCATCCTCCAGGGATATATTCACCTGTTATAGGGTGGTAATATATTCTGGTGTAATGGTCTATGGCGTTTCCGCTGACCTGCTGGCCACCGTCGTTACCGGCAATCTTTCCTTCGCCTGAAAGGGCATATGAAAGGGAGACGCTGGTGGTGTTGAGTCTTGCGAGACCCTGACCCTGGGTGATTGCGAACTTGTCTATACGCTTTCCGGTCTTGTTGTTCTCGTCTACGAGTATTGCGTAAGGGTCGAAGTTGGCATTGGCGCTGATGCCGAGTTTACCGAATACAGAAGTCGACATCGTAACACCGAGGTTGCTCATCTTGAATTCCTTGGCAAGGAAGTTATAGCCGGTGTTGAAGTTCAACTGGTCTATGAGTTTGATCTTTTTTGTACCTGCTCCGGTCGTATCTGCCAGGTCGCGGACCTTGGCCTCGAAGTTGTTTCCGAGAGAGAAATTGATGCTGGCGGTCTTTCCCTTGCTTGGAGGAGAACCGATGTTTCCAGCGTAGATGTTATACTCCTGGGTCTTCAGTTCACCGTTCTTGTCAGTGTAGGTGAGGGTTCGGTATCCGTTGAAATATGTACCCTTCTCAGGACTGAAAGACGCTGAGAGTGAAGGAGAAACCACATGTCTGATGGCCTGGAGTTTCCTGTGCTTTCCGAAATTGAAGAGACCATAGATACGCGTACTCATGGAAATGCTTCCCGAATAGTTGTGGGTGGCTCCGAATGAACCGAATGCCTTTCCTTTCACATCCTCGACCCTTCCTGTATCCGGATTATATTCCTTCTCCGTCTTGCGGAAGAACCAGTTCATTCCGTATTGGACGCTAGGAGTGATGTTGATGTATTTGAAGGCGGTGAAGTTCGGAAGTCCGATCTGGAAATTGTGGCTCATACCGTTCTGGAACTTGTCCCAGAAGCCAGGCTTGTTGAACTCTGACGCCTTGAAATTGATCTTGTTCTGGAAACTTGTATTGTAACCGAGTGAGAATTTCTCATAGAATTTCTCTTTTCCTACCCTGTTCTTTCTCTTGAAAGGATAGAATTTGGTCACAGAGAGCGTCACGTTAGGAAGAGTGAATGAATATGAACTGTCCTTTGAGTTCTGGTTGTGGAGAGCGTTTATAGACAGGTTCACCTTTCCGTTCCAGTTCTTCGAATATGAGATTGAAGATGAGATCTGGTTCTGGAGAGCCTCAGTCACGTTAGTGGAGTTGTATTTGTTGTTCGATGGGCTGGAGAAGTTCACCGAAGCGGAGAAACTGGTTCCAGGACGGGCCTTTGCGTCCTGGGCATGGGTCCATTTGATTCCGAAGTTCTTCATCTGGTTGAAGTCGGAACTGCCTTTCTCTCCGGTCTGGTCATTTGAATATGTCAACGAGAAGTTACCGTTGCACTTGTAGTTTACCTTATAGCGTGAGTTAAGGTCTACCGCCCACGAACCGAGGGTGTATATGTCTCCGGTGAGCGCAATGTCGAAATAGTCTCCGATCACGAAATACAGTCCGGCGTCACGCAGGTAGAATCCTCGGGCCGCCTCCTCACCGAATGACGGGAAGAGGATACCTGTTGCCCTGTCAGGACGCTTCGGAATGAAGCCGAACGGCAGTGCGATAGGGAGCGGAACATCGGCGATCACAGGCCATGCAGGACCGAATACGGTCTTCTGCGAAGGCTTCGTCATCACTTTTGCTGCACTCAGGTGGAGATAATAGTGAGGATGCTCGCAGTCGCAGACGGTATATCGTCCTTTCGTGATGTTTATGGACCTGTCAGGCATCATCTTGATGTTCTTTCCGTGAAGTATTCCGTCCTGCTCCTGGGTCACCATGTTGGTGATCCTCGCCTTCATCGTCTCGAAATTGTATCTCACCTCTTCCATTTCATATGTCTTGCCACCCTGTTCCATCACAGGCCTTCCCGTGATGACGCCGGTCGTGTCCTTCGTACCTCTCGCATACAAGGTGGAGGTCTTCAGGTCATATTCCATGTAATCCGCTGTGAGTTTGAGGTTTCCGTATGTGGCGGTGACGTCTCCGTAGTAATAGATAAGTTGCTTTCCGTCACTGAAATCCTCGATGATCGAGTCACGTGCAGTCGTGAATGCAGGGGCTTGGAGGGAACTTTTCTTGAGCATCGCGAGAGAGTCTTCGCGTGCTATGGAATCAGCACGTGCGACTGAGTCCCGGACTGCCCTTAAGGAATCAGAAAGTACAGGCATTGCCGTGCTGTCGGCAAGGGCCTCAAGACGCTCGGCGTTCCTACGTGAACGTCTTTCGCGTCTGTCTTCCTGTGACGAAAGAGTGAACGGATTGACTACCAGCAGTATAAGTACTGCCAGAATCCACATCCCATCCCGCATTTTCATCTTTCCTATATTATATAATGACATCAATTATATCCAACTTTTGTAAGTTTTTGCTATTTTTGCAAGACGCAAATTTAAAACTATTTTCAATTATTACCAAATTGAGATGTCAATATGGCTTTTAAAGTTAAATATTTCAGCATAATCATCATATCTTTCCTGCTGCTTGCTGGTCACCCTGCTTTCTCGCAGCAGTCGGGTAACGATCTGGGTCTTAACACCATAGTCATCGACCCGGGACATGGTGGAAAGGACCCTGGTGCGCCTGGAAAGACGAAGGCCACTGCTGAAAAGCATATAGTCCTGAAGATCGCAAAACTTTTCGGAGACAAGATAAAGGCTGAATATCCCGATGTCAAGGTAGTTTACACCAGAAGTACCGATGTATTTGTGGAACTCAAGGAAAGGGCCAATATAGCCAAAAGGAACAATGCCGACCTCTTCGTGTCGATCCATTGCAATTCCAACGACAATACGAAGGCTTTCGGAGCATCGGCTCATATTCTCGGTTCCAGATCGAACAATCCCAAGAACACAAGCGATTATTTCGCCAAGAGCAAGACAGTCGCACAGCGTGAGAACTCAGTAATGCTTCTTGAGGAAGACTACAAGACCAAGTATCAGGATTTCAATCCGGATTCTCCTGAATCGGTCATTGGACATAGCCTTATGTGGCAGGCAAATTACAACAACAGTCTTCTGTTTGCCGCCGAATATGACGCATATATCCATAAGGCCCCTTATCGCGAGAGCAATTATACGGGAATCCATCAGGATGTGTTCTATCTTCTATGGGCTACGAATATGCCTGCTGCCCTTCTTGAACTCGGTTTCATCTCGAATCCATCTGATTATGCCGTGCTGAGTTCACCTGAGGGACAGGAAAAGATTGCCCAGACTCTTTTCAACGCATTCTCGAATTACAAGAAGAAATACGACGCGAGTGTAGGTGCGGACAAGACTTCAACTCCGTCGCAGAAACCGTCAGTTCAGGCTGAAGGTGTATATTATGGTGTGCAGATCATGGGACTCGGACGTCTTCTGAAGGATTCAGATCCTGGATTCAAGGGATTGAAGGCCGAAGCCGTGAAGTCCGCAGATTCCAATATATATAAATATATAGTAGGTAAGCATGCTTCCGCTTCCGCAGCCTCCGCAACATTGGCGGATGTGAGGAAGAAGTTCCCGGAGGCTTTCGTCGTCAAGGTCGACGGCGGCTCAGTGTCACGTGTAAAATAATGCAGATATGAAATACAGCAAAGAATTCAAGATAGGTCTTTTTGCAGTCGTTGTGCTTGTGGTGTCGTATTTCCTGATCAATTATCTGAGAGGTGAGGACATATTCGACAATGAGATAGAGGTATGTTCAAGTTATGGCAATGTGGAAGGCCTTGTGGCGTCTGCTCCTGTATATATTAAGGGATATAAGGCAGGAAAGGTTACAGAAGTGGCATATGATTCCGAAACCGGTGATTTCAATGTCACATGTTCGGTCAGCAAGGAATTCCGTATTCCGGCAGATTCGAAAATGACAATCTACAGTGTGGACATCATGGGAGGAAAGGGCGTGAGGATCGATCTCGGATGCTCAGAAGTGTCTGCTGAAGACGGATCATATCTTTCTCCTTCTTTCGAGGCTGGTCTGATGGATGGCTTGGCAAGTGGTGTCGCGCCCCTTCTCGCAAAGGTCACATCGACTTTGGACAGTCTTTCTGTTACCGTGTCTGGAGTAAACTCTATTCTTTCGCTGGAAAATCAGTCTAATATTGCCGGCACTCTTGCACATCTTGAGTCTCTTATGGCAAACGTAGAGAATATCTCTTCAAGTGTCGGCGGCAAGTCTGATGAACTCGCAGCGTTCATCGACAATCTTTCTTCCGTTTCTTCAAAGTTGGAAGGTGTTGCTGAGAGAGCCGATACTGTCATGGCTGGAGTATCATCAGTCGTGGGCTCATTGTCGGAGTCTGACATCGACGGAATCGTCTCGTCCTTCAATCTTCTTCTCCAGAACATAAACGATCCGGAAGGTACGGTCGGAAAACTTCTTGTTGATAAATCTGTCTATGATTCGGTTGACGGACTTTTGAACGACATTGACTCTCTTGTGAGGAAAATCGAAGAAAATCCGAAGAAATATATTAGAATTTCCGTGTTCTAGGCCGCTCTGCATGATATAAAAGCGTTTTTACTTCTTTTGAAATGTTCAAAATTATGAAACGCTTGGATAATAGGCGTTTATGAATTTTTGACTTGCGTAACAGATTGTGAGTCAATAAATTAGAAAATTCCTAGATGTCGTTGGATTTATTTCTGGGGATGTAAAATAAAATTAAAAAGCAATAGAAATTTTTCTTTTTTATTACTTTTTTTTCCTCATCTTTGTATCCGCAATTCGGAATAACACCCTAAAACAATTTTTCGACGACTACACATGATTCAGGAAAGACACATATCGGTTTGGAACAACTGTCTGAATTTCATTCAGCAGAATATCGATCCGAAGCAGTTCAACCTGTGGTTCAGGCCTATCAAGCCTGTGTCTCTGGTTGAGTCTACGCTTACGGTCGAGGTTCCGTCCGAGTTCTTCCGTGAATATGTGGAAGGTGCATACCTCGACATCCTCAAGGCTTCGCTCAAGAAGGAACTTGGTGTGGCGGCGAAACTTGTCTATGTCGTTACTCCGGTAAGAAAAGAACAGTCTCTCGTTTATCCTGCTTCTCATGGAAATGTCCCTGTCAACAAGACAATTTCCGTGGAGACTTTCAACAGGGCAGGAAATCCGGGACCTTTCGTTTTCCCAGGCATCCAGAGGGTGCAGGTCAATCCGCAACTCAATCCTGTATATTGTTTCGAGAACCTTGTGGTAGGCGAGTGCAACCGTATGGGATTCACTGCAGGTGAAAGCATTTCGTCCGCTCCGGGCAAGACTGCCTTCAACCCTCTCTTCCTCTTCGGAGGTCCGGGCCTCGGCAAGACCCATCTTGCTCAGGCCATCGGTATCGAAATCAAGAAGAAATATCCTGAACTTGTGGTTCTGTACGTTCCGGCAAACAGGTTCAAGACACAGTATATGGATGCTGTGAATGTCAGAAACAAACTTACTGACTTCCTCGCATTCTATATGAAGATGGATGTGCTCATCATGGATGATATCCAGGACCTTATGGGCCAGAGTACTCAGAACGCGTTCTTCAACATCTTCAACCATCTCCATCAGTCAGGTAAGCAGTTGATCTTCACATCTGACCGTCCGCCTGTGGAACTGGAGAACTTTGAAGAGAGACTCCTTTCACGACTCAAATGGGGACTCTCGGTAGAACTTCAGAAACCTGACTTCCCGACCAGACTTGAGATGCTCAAGGCAAGGGCTTTCCGTGAAGGAGTAAGACTCAGCGATGACGTCCTTCATTTCCTAGCAACCCGCATCAAGTCCAATTTCCGAGAACTCGAAGGTGCATTGATTTCTCTTATCGCCAATGCCACCCTTGCTCATAAGGAAGTGACAGTTGAACTGGCGGAGAAGATTACTGAGAAGATTGTCGGAGAACAGCAGAACGAGGTGACTATCGACAAGGTGCAGAAGGTCGTGTGCGATTATTTCAACATCACAAGGGACCAACTCCTTTCGAAGACCCGCAAACGTCAGATCGTTCAGGCAAGACAGATTGCGATGTACATGTCACGCAGCCTCATAAACTGTTCACTTTCAACTATCGGAGCGGAGATCGGCGGCAAGGACCACGCAACTGTGCTTCATGCCTGCACAACGGTCAACGACCTGATGTCGACAGACAAGACTTTCAAGCAATATGTTACAGATATAGAGAAACTTCTCGTACCGGTAAAAAGATAAACAGTCCATTCCTTCGGGAGTGGATTTTTTCATTATAAATGCTATATTTGTAAAAATATACATTTTCAGACATGAATTCAGAAACAGTCCTTTCCTTTTTCAAGGAGATCACCGCGATTCCACGCGAATCAGGTCATGAAGAGCATATAATTGCCTATCTGCAGGATTTCGCTGCAAAAAACAATCTCGAATGCAAGACAGATGAAGCCGGTAATGTGTTGATTACCAAGGAGGCAGCGCCCGGATTTGAGAATGTCCCAACTATCGTGCTTCAGAGTCATTCCGATATGGTTTGCGAGAAGAACGAGGGAGTCGAGCATGATTTCGCGAAGGATCCGATAAAGTATATCATAAAGGACGGATGGATGATAGCGCCTGACACCACTCTTGGTGCGGACTGCGGTATAGGTGTGGCTGCACAGATGGCTCTTCTCGTGAGTGACCTTCCTTGCGGAAAGATCGAGTGTCTTTTCACTACTTCCGAAGAGACTGGTCTTGACGGTGCCATGGCTCTTCAGCCTGGTTTCTTCACAGGTAAGGTACTTCTTAATCTTGATTCTGAAGATGAAGGTGAGATCTTCGTGGGATGTGCCGGCGGTATCGATACGACTGCAGAATTCAATTACAAGGAAGAACCGGTTCAGGAAGGCTTTGAGTTCGAGGAAGTGTTCGTAAAGGATGCCATGGGCGGTCACAGCGGGGACGACATCAACAAGGGACGTGCTAATGCGGTTCAGTTGCTCGGCCGTTTCCTTTACAGCATACTTGACCTCGACTGGCAACTTGTCACCATTGGTGGCGGAAACAAGAGGAACGCGATCGCACGTGAAGCAAAGGCTGTGATTGCGGCTGAATCTGACACGCTTGACATAATCAACGAGCGCATGGAAGAGTTTGCGGCAGATGTTGCAGAGGAATACGGCGCGATCGAAACTGAACTCAAGGTGGGATATGATGAGGCACCTCAGTCTGCTGTCGCAATAGATGAGATGACAGCATGGAATCTTGTTACTGCCCTCTGCGCTTCTCCTCACGGTGTGCTCGCCATGAGCCAGGAAATCGAGAATTTTGTGGAGACATCGACAAATCTTGCTTCAGTGAAGATGACGGAACCGGGTGTCATCCGTATCGGATCCAGCCAGAGAAGTTGTGTGACTGCCGCACGTCGTGCCGCTGCGGCCAAGATGGAAGCATGTTTCGTTCTTGCCGGTGCCATTGTAAAGCATGAAGGAGAATACCCTGGATGGGCTCCAGCGGCAGAATCGCCTGTACGCGACGCCTGTGTCGCATCATATAGAAAACTTTTCGGAACAGATCCGAAGGTGAAGGCCATACATGCCGGACTCGAGTGCGGCCTTTTCACTGAAAAGTTCCCTGGACTTGACATGGTATCCTTCGGTCCGACTCTTCGCGGTGTCCATGCACCTGGTGAGCGTCTCGACCTCGCCTCGCTCGACAAGTTCGTAGCACTTCTTGTCGATGTGATCGTAAACTACAAATAACCTTGAACTATGATACAGATTGCCCCATCAATGCTCGCAGCCGACTTCCTTCATCTGGAAAAGGATGTTGAACTTGTGAACGAGCATGCCGACCTTTTCCATCTTGACATCATGGACGGAACATTCGTTCCGAACATTTCATATGGTTTCCCGGTAGTTGAAGCGATTGCCAGAAAGGCGACAAAGCCTCTTGACGCCCATCTGATGATTGTACATCCGGAGAAATATGTCGACAGGTTCGCCAAGGTCGGTGTGAACATGCTGAGTTTCCATCTTAATGCCGTGGATAATGCCGGCCAGGTGCTTGCACAGATCCGTGCGGCTGGAATGAAGCCGGGCCTTGCCATCAATCCGGATATTCCGGTAGAGAAACTTTATCCATATCTGGATCAGTGTGATTATGTCGTCCTGATGTCTGTTTTTGCCGGATTCGGCGGTCAGAAGTTCATTGAGGCTACATATCAGAGACTTGCAGCTGTAAAGGCTGAGGTCAAGAGACAGGATGTGTCTTGTCTTATACAGGTTGACGGTGGCGTCTCTGCCGCAAATTCCACAAAACTCATAAGACATGGTGCTGATATCCTTGTTGCCGGCAGTGCCGTCTTCAAGGCCGAGGATCCTGCCGAGGTCATCAGGTCCATGAGGGGATGATGAGAATATCCGCATTATTGACGATGATTCTTCTGTTTGTGTCTTGTAACTGGACACGGACAGAAGAATTTGTCACATATATGCGTTCCGCTGAGGAATCCTTTCTTCAAGGAAAGGATGAAGATGCTATGGAGTCCTTGGTCAATGCTGAAAAGGCTTATTCTGATGAAATTCCTGCATCTGAACTTGGCTTTCTGAATATGCGAAAAGGTGACATCTATTACAGGTGTTACGATTATTCGAAAGCAATCGACTCATATTCAAAAGGATCCGAAATTTTCCTTTCTTCCGGTGATACTTTGAATTACTGCAATGCCTTGCTGCTTTTGTGTGATGCGAGTGTTCTGAATCTTGATACCGCCCGTGCCCATAAGTGTATAAGCATCATGCAGGAATACAGAAAATATTATAAGGGGCAGAAGGAACATGCTTATCATCTTTGCCGTATAAAACTGGCAGAACTGGAAGGAAGTGCAGAAGATGCTGTCCTGCTGATAGACCGTTATCTCGCTGAAATGCCTTCGGAAGGTACTCCGGACTGGAGGATACTGGCATTCTATTACAATGAGGCCGGGGAATATGAAAAGGCTCTTCAATCCATCAGAAACGAGGCCCGGTGCAAGGATGTCAGCCGTGACCCGAATTATCATGTAGTCCTATACCAGGTCTTGAAGTCGTATGGAGATTATAAGGGTGCCCTGGAAGCACTGGAACACCATAATATACTGGCTGATTCACTTGCACGTATACAGTATGTGAGTGATACCAGATTTGTCGAGGAACGCCATGTAAATGCAGATGATATTGCTGGCAGAAAACGTGACATCAAAGTCATAGTCATAGGTTTCATTCTTATATTCATTGTAATACTTTACGCTTTGCGGGAAACACGTAAACGCCTGTCCAAGAGTATGCATGATAATGTACTTATGAGCATAGAGAAGGACAGGGTAGAGAAACTGTATGCTGACGCATTGATAGAACGTGATGCGTTGAGCAAGATGGCGGAAGCGAAGAATGCCGATGATGAGATGAAGGCTGTGATCAAACAGAGGCTTGCATTACTCAATAAGGTCATCGCTTCATACATTACTGATTCATCTTCGGCAAACAAGGAGGCCAATGCCCAGATCGAGATGCTCATATCAAACCGGGAGGCTTTCCTTGAATCGACCAGAAAATCGTTTGAGGCCGGACATCCGAAATTCATGGCATATCTGCGCACATGTGGTCTTACCGATTGGGAAGTGAACTACTGCTGTCTGTATCTCGTAGGACTCAACGGAAAGGAGATCGGTGAATACATAAACCTGAAGAGGCACTATACATACGGAAGTGTGATACGTCATAAACTTGGCCTTGGAGAACACGACAAGAATCTGGCGAATCACTTGAAGAATCTGCTGGAAAATCCGCCTGCGTCAAACTCGTAATCAGACGTGTGAAAGTATTTACTTTTACGGGTGTTGATTATCAGGGAGTTATGGGTGAATTTTTGCTGCTGTAAATTGTTCGCGTCAAACTTTTTCGTGCTACCTTTGTATCATCGAAAACCATAAAAACGAACGATTATGATACTAGCAATCCTCGGCGCTGCAGCAGGCGCAACAGTAACAGTGATTCTCCTCAAATAACTGCCGTACTATGAACGAACTTCCCGTAATCGAGGCCTATTCCCGGCCTGACCGTGTATCGGTACTTTATTTTATTGTCATATTCATCCTCGGACTTATGGTCATGATGAGTATCGGTGATCTTGACGATATGATGGAATACCTGATCATCCTGGGTACATTTACAGCGGTTTCCGTCATTCTTGTGATACGTAGCAGAAGAATGAAAAGACCGGTTCTCAGGATTTATGAAGACCGCATAGAGAGACGTTTCCTCTGGCAGAAGTCGTATAAAAGGTATTATTTCAATGAAATTTCAAGTGCTGCACTCAAATACGAATTTCCTACGTATGATGTGCTGAAACTGGAGTTCAAGGATGCCAGAAAGCCGGTCATGATACAAATGACCAACTTGAGCGTAGCGGTTGAAGATATGTACAAATTTATATTGGAACGTATATGAAGACATTGAAGACTATATTATATTCATTGCTGCTCCCTGTAGTGATTTTCGGATATCTGCTTCTCCTGCCACGTGACCGTGTTGATTTTTTTGTGGCGTTTCGAGGTTCACTTCTTATATATGTGGTCTTGGTAATCTGTTTCCTGATCTTTTTCATAAGAAATGATGCTGCCATACGCTATTTCTGGCGTGTGGGCTGGCCGGAATGGGTTACGCCGGGGCAGTTATGGCTCGGTATCTTGGGGATAACATGCATTATCGCTTCTGCCAGAATCTTGTGGGGCATATATATGGATACAGGCAAGATCAATTATTGGCTTCCGTTGATCGCTTTAGTCGGAGCCTTCCTGTATCGATACGCGTATGTACATAATGCTCCCGCCGACCTTGATGCTTATGAGAAGGAACGAAAATATGAAGAAGATCCGGATTCCCTGGTGACCGTGGCGGAATGCAATGATTCTTCGAGTGCGCATATAATCAAGGGAATGCTTGAATCCAACGGCATACCGGTTGAAATTTTCGGTGACGGACTTTCCGAGACATTGGGAGTTGGAAAACACTCGATGCCGATCCGTGTCCTTGTGAGAAAACGTGATAAGGCTGCTGCTGAAGAACTTATAAACGAATAGATATGAAGACTTTGAGAATATTAAGTGTGCTGTTCGCCGCACTTTCCCTTCTGTTTATGATAAATGCATTCTTTCCAGCCTTTTCGGGTGCCAGGCCTGACTGGATTATGATTGCCATTCTGATTCTTTTTGTCGTAATGATTCCTTCCTCTATGGTCGGACGCATCAAGATGGAGAAATTTCCTGAAATGCTGCCTTCTTTAGGAATGATCAGATTCAACATCATTTTTGGAGCCGTTCTTACGGTCGCTTCGGCTGTATGTGTTGTTGTGCGACTTGTGCAGGACATGTCTCCATGGATGTGGCTGGCAGCTGTATTCGTTTTCTCCCACAATGTCGTTAACAATATCATCCATTATAAGATCAAGAAGGGTTCTGGTGAAAATCAGGCGTAGACATATTATCCTTTTTCACTGCTCTCTTTTATTCCGGCTGCACAATTATCAGGCGGGATAGGCGAGTGGTATTCCGTAGTCTGACATTTGATGTCTCCCTCCAGAATGACGGGAAGGAGAGGGCTTCAATGAGCCTCGCTAAGAGTTGCCGAGTCTTTTCCCATCCGATCAACCCAGTTCTAGTGAACATTATGCCGCAATTCTTCACTAGAACTCTTTGTTTCACATATGATGGCACTGTTTCCACCAGTTCTAGTGAAGTTTTTCAATAAAGAACTTCACTAGAAGTGATTGATGGGTAATTGCTCAAACGATTTTCTATTCTGTTCTAGTGAACTTTATGCCGCAATTCTTCACTAGAACTCTTTGTTTCACATATGATTGCACTGTTTCCACCAGTTCTAGTGAAGTTTTGTCGTAAATAATTCACTAGAAGTGATTTGAAGAGATTTAATATGATATATTTCAAATAATCCCTTATATTTGTAGTGTTTCAAGCATTTGGGAAGAATGTGTTGGATGAATTTCTGCGGAATGGATGAAACTGCAGAATGTGTTGTTGAAGTGATGATTGTTAAGAAAATGTGCTATGAAAAAAGTTTTTCATCTTTGTCATTCCTCTAAAGATGAGGTCTTGTTCCGTAATCACGATGATTACAATTGGGGTTTTAATTGTTATGCATTGGCATTAGCCAAGACAGATTCATGCTCACTTGCCGATGCACATATGTCGAATCATAGACATCTGGTAGTTCAGACCGATGTCCCCGAAAGAATCATGTTTCTCAATCGCCTGGCTTATACCAGGCATATGAATACAAAATATCATAGAAAAGGTCCATTAGGAGAAAGTGGATATTTTTGTCTGGAAATTGACGGATTGTATCATCTGTTGGCTGCGATATCTTATACACTTCGAAATCCTTTACATCATGGAGTCGCTCAGACTCCTTTTGCTTATCCGCATAGTTCGGCAAACATTATGTTTCAGTCCCAATTGGGTAAGCCTCAGGATATAGATATCCTTGGTAGGAGTCACCGACATAATCATGTCGGTAGAAACGTCTTGTTGCCGGATAATTATGAAATGGATAAATCAGGACTCATATTAAGGAAGAATGTGACAGCAGTGCAGCAAGTTGAACTACTGTATGCTACCCCCAAAAGTTTTCTATATTATATGAATAGGCCCTCTGACGAAAAGTGGATAGAAGAACAGAAGGAAGATAATGTTCAGAACTCTCCGATAACCATGGAGTTGATTGAGCAAGGGGTTTCTTTGACTTCTTCTCCGCAGATGCAGATCTATGAAAAAGGTCGTAGCGACTACAATAGGATTTCCGATATACAATTATGTGAAGAAATAGACAGAATAGTTGTCAATCAGTATAAGGCCTTGTCTGTATATTGCCTGCCTTATTCTCAGAAGCAGGAACTATATCATATTGTAAGAGAATTGTATCATGTCGGTGATGTACAGGCAAGAAGATGTCTGGCAATGGATTATATGTAGATCACTCTGGAAAACTTCAGCCAATTTTTGCTGATGATCGTTCATTATAACCCTCATATATGATGCAAATTGTAATGCTTTTGATGACTCTAGTGAACTTTGTGCATGAGAAATTCACTAGAACATGTTGAGCACTCATTTATGGCAGACCTGTTTATTTTTGTCACATCAATGTCATTCTGGACGGAGTGAAGCATCTTTGGGGAGATCCTTCGCTGCGCTCAGGATGACAGTAGAATGCTCAGGATGACAGTAGAGGCTCAGGATGACAGTTGAATGCTCAGGATGACAGTCTGTACTTCGAGGCAATCGGGTGAGGCTAAAGTATGTAACCGATTTCCTTGAAACCGAATTCGCGGATGAGGCCGGATGACAGGTCTTCAACCAGGAGGTTGCCGATGTCTGACAGACCTCGTATGATTCCCTTGAATTTGACTGGTTTATATAAGTCTTCTGCGGATGTGACGGAGCCGATTGCGGAAGGTATGCTTCCTGTCCTTGGAGAAATATTCATCGGACCGTCCAGATGTCCTGACGGAAGAGCAGTGTAATCCAGAAAATCGGATGGCTCACCCAGTCTCCATAGCAAGTCGAGATAACGTCGGCGGAGAGGGGAGAGGTTGCAGTCTGATGTCAGGAAACGGTCGTGGTAAGAGGTGAAGATGTCCATGAATACGTCGAGACAGGTCCTGATGTCGAAAGATTCTTCACTTTGTTCAGAATGACAGTTACGGTACCTGGATTGAGTATCATGATTTTGCCGACAAAGCACCATGGAGGTGGGATTCGGGAGATTGACATTGAAGTTTCTTTGATTGATATTCAGGCCGATACCGATGATGCTCGTTGAAATGGATTTTCCGCGGAAAGAGTTCTCTATAAGGATGCCGCAGATCTTCCTTCCGTCTACATAAATGTCGTTCGGCCACTTGATTTCCGCCTTGATTCCGTATATGGAAAGAAAATCCGTGACAGAAAGAGCTGCAATCTCGTTCAATGCGAAATGGTCTTCGGCCATGAGGACCGGAGACTTCAGGACGATGCTGAAGGTCAGGTTTTCTCCGGGCCTGCTGGTCCATGTGTTTCCACGCTGTCCGCGACCTGCTGTCTGCTCCGATGCTGACAGGACTGACAAATTGTCAATGTCAGAAATGTGCCTTCTGGCCTCTTCATTGGTTGAATCTATTCTCTCGAACCATATAATGTCATGCTTCTTTGTCATGGTGCGGATTTTGTTTATCTTTGCATGGATTTTTTACAAAAGTAACAATTAAACAATACATGAACAACAAGGAACTTAAGGTCATTGCTGATGCGATGCTCGAAAAGAAAGGACAGGATGTGATTTCGCTTGACCTCAGATCTATCGGAACAGCAATTTCTGACCATTTCATAGTCTGCAGTGCAGATTCAACACCAAACGTAGTGGCTATCGCCGACAATGTCGAAGAAAGGATGATTGAAAAATGCAAGAGGAAGGTGGCCCGTTCACAGGGAAAGGAGAATGCATTCTGGGTAATCCTCGATTACGGCGACATCGTAGTCCACGTCTTCCAGACTCCATACAGGGCATTCTACAGACTCGAAGAGTTGTGGGCAGATGCAGAGAGAACAGTATACGAAGACTAATCATTCACTGAAATATGGCAGAAAAAGATAATATACCTCGCGGGAACAAGCCCGTGAGATTCCGTTTCAGTTTCTCCTGGATATACTTCCTCATCCTTATCGGATTGGGATATATGTTCTTTGCTGACGGAGGTGGAGCCAATCCTCAGAAGGAGGAATGGGCTGATGTGAAGCAGCAGTGGCTCGACGGAGATATAAAGGAAGTTGTCTTCATCAGGAACGAATATGAAGGCCGCGTCACTGTGAAACCGGACAGACTGGACAAATATGCGGACAAGTTCGGCGGAAATGTGCCGAAGAAGTCCCCTCATTTCATATTCCTCGTTTCCGGCAGTTTCAATGCCGAGGAAATGTTTGGAGAACTCAATGCCCAACTTCCCGCAGACGATCAGGTCAAAGTGGTCATTGAGAATCATGAAAGTTTCTGGGGGATCCTTGAATGGCTGATTTTCCCTCTTCTTCTCGTGCTGATGTGGGTATTCATGTTCAGGGGAATGAACAAGAACATGGGTGGCGGTCCAGGCGGACCTGGCGGCATTTTCAATGTCGGAAAGTCTACCGGAAAACTTGCTGAGAAGAACAGCATGAAGGTGACTTTCAAGGATGTTGCCGGACTTTATGGTGCAAAGGATGAGGTGATGGAGATCGTGGATTTCCTCAAGAATCCTAAGAAATATACGGCCCTAGGCGGAAAGATTCCGAAGGGAGCCCTTCTGGTAGGCCCTCCGGGCACAGGTAAGACTTTGCTCGCAAAGGCCGTTGCAGGCGAGGCGGATGTTCCGTTCTTCTCGATATCAGGCTCTGATTTCGTTGAAATGTTCGTCGGAGTGGGTGCTTCAAGAGTGCGCGACCTGTTCAGACAGGCAAAGGAAAAGGCTCCGTGCATTGTCTTCATCGATGAGATAGATGCTGTCGGACGTGCAAGAAGCAAGAATGCAGGCTTTTCTTCAAATGATGAGAGGGAAAACACTTTGAATCAGTTGCTTACTGAAATGGATGGCTTCGGTTCAAATTCCGGTGTGATCATCCTCGCTGCAACCAACCGTGCAGACATCCTTGACAAGGCTCTCATGCGTGCCGGTCGTTTTGACAGACAGATTCATGTCGATCTTCCTGACTTGAAGGAGAGAGAGGAAATATTCACCGTACATCTTCGCGGCCTCAAACTGGCAGAAGATTTCGATCTGGAGTTCCTTGCCAAGCATACCCCGGGTTTCTCTGGAGCAGATATCGCCAATGTATGCAATGAGGCAGCCTTGACTGCTGCCCGTCATGATAAGAAGGCCATTGACAAGCAGGATTTTCTTGACGCTGTTGACAGGATTGTCGGCGGTCTTGAAAGAAAATCGAAGATAATCACTCCGGAGGAGAAGAGATCCATTGCTCACCATGAGGCCGGACATGCTACTGTAAGTTGGCTTCTTCCTCATGCGAATCCTTTGTTCAAGGTAACTATCGTACCTCGAGGACAGGCTCTGGGAGCAGCATGGTATCTTCCTGAGGAGCGTCAACTTGTGACCAAGGACCAGATGACTGATGAGATGTGCTCTCTGATCGGAGGACGCGTTGCAGAAGAAATTGTGAACGGACAGCCTTCTACCGGTGCATTGAACGATCTGGAACGCCTCACGAAGATGGCATATGGCATGGTCACATATTACGGTATGAGCGAGAAGGTAGGAAATCTTTCCTTCTATGATTCGACCGGTTCGAGAGGATATGACCTTACGAAACCTTACAGCGAGAAGACTGCAGAACTCATTGACAAGGAGGTAAAGGACCTTGTTGACATGATCCACGACCGCACGGAGAAGATAATTCGTGAAAATTTCGACGGATTTACGCAGTTGGCTGAACTTTTATTGGAGAAAGAAGTTATCTTTGCAGATGATCTTGAAAGAATCTTCGGTCCAAGGGCCGGTGCAAAGCCAGAGGAGAAGATTGTGAAAGATCCTGAAGAGATAGCCGATAATGAATAATTTTGTTAAAAGAACGATATCAGGTGTTGGATTCGTGGCGATAATGCTCGCCGCGTTCCTTACCAACAAATATGTTTTCGGAGTAGTCATGCTTCTTTCACTCATCGTGATGATGAAGGAATTTCTGAAGATGACTTGTGGAAAGAACTACTGGTTCTCGCAGATTCTGTCGATTCTTGCGGGAGCCACTCTTTTTTCTCTGATATACCTTTTCAAAGGCTTCAATTTCCCGGGACGCCTTGTCATCCTGGCTTTTGTGCCTGTCTTTATCCTTATGATCAATTCGCTGTATGTGAAGGACAAGAGCCGTTTTGACAAGTTCTCCAACCTTTACACTGCGCTTATCTATATCGCTGTTCCGTGGTCACTTCTGAATTTTGCAGTCTTCAACGGCTGCGGAGAGTTCAACGGTATGCTTCTTCTTTGCTTCTTTGTCATCATATGGGCATCTGATGTCGGTGCATACCTTTTCGGAATCACTCTCGGACAGAAGTACGGAAAGAAACTCTTCCCTTCAATCTCTCCTAAAAAATCGTGGATAGGTTTCTGGGGAGGAATTTTCACTTCCGTTCTCGCTGCCGTCCTTCTGCATTTCGTCGGATTCTTCACTTTCGACCTGATCCACTGCATCTGCATGGCTGTGCTTCTTTGCGTCACCGGTGTCTATGGAGACCTTATCGAGTCACAGTGGAAGCGTCATTATGATGTCAAGGATTCCGGCACTCTTATCCCCGGTCATGGAGGACTTCTGGACAGATTTGACAGTGCCCTCATCGCAATTCCGATCGGAATCATCTATCTTGTTGTCATGAATGTGCTTTAAAAGTGATAATAAGCCGACTAGGTTTGTCTTATTGGCTTTTTTTGACTACTTTTGCAGCCGTTATGAGGATACAGAAAGATTGTTATAGAACCATTATACTGATTTGGCTTGTGTGCGCGCCGCTGACTTTTGTCATGCTGCGTTTCATACCATGGCCAGCAGTTTCATATACCCTTTCGACAATTCCTGTCTTTCTGATGGGATTCTCTCTCTTTTTCTTCAGGGTTCCTGACAGAAATACAGTGCCGGGTGACAATGTTGTCACTTCTGTCGCTGACGGCAAGGTAGTCGTGATCGACAAGGTATATGAGCCGGAATATGTAAAGGGTGAATGCCTCCAGGTGTCAGTCTATATGGATTTCTTCAATGTCCATGTGAACTACTGGCCGGTAGACGGAGAAGTCACTTATTACAAGTATCATCCAGGCAAGTATCTTCTTGCCTTCATGCCTAAGGCTTCGGAACTTAACGAACATTCTTCTGTTGCCATCAGAAGCCATTACGGTGATGTTTTCTTCAAGCAACTTGCAGGTACATTTGCCCGCCGTATCGTCACATATGCAGTTCCGGGCAATGCAGAGAAGAAAGGTGAACAGTGCGGTGTCATAAAGTTCGGATCACGAATCGATATGTTTCTCCCTCTCGACTCGGAAATCAAGGTGAAGTTGGGAGATCATGTCAAGGCATGTGAAACAGTGATTGCAGACTTACGTAAATAAATGATATGGAAGAACAGTTGATATATATAATAATGCTGATTTCGATCGCATTGTCTGCCCTGTGCTCTATGCTCGAGGCGACTTTGCTATCTACTCCTTTGACATTTATTACCGGTCTTGAGGATCAGGGAGTAAAGGGTGCAGCGAGACTTAAAAGGCTGAAGCAGAATTCAGACCGCCCGATATCGGCAATCCTTTGTCTGAATACGATCGCGAACACAGTAGGAGCGTCAATTGTCGGTTCTCTCGTCTATGAAGTATACGGAGATGCACTTGTAGGTGTCTTTTCCACTATATTCACTCTGTGTATCCTTATTCTTTCAGAGATCATACCGAAGACCATCGGAACAAGTTACTGGAGATCTCTCGCACTTCCTGCTTCAGTGATCATCAATGCGATGATTTTCATTGCTTTCCCTCTTGTATGGATATTGGAACGCCTTCAGAAACTTATTTCTTCTCATTCGACCCAGGTGAGCGTGAGTCGTGAAGATATTTCAGCAATGGTGAGCGTGGCAACAGAGGAGGAGGTCATAGAAAAGGATGAGAAGAAGATGATCCAGAACCTTCTCAAACTCGATGAAGTGACCGCTCATGAAATCATGACTCCGAGTGTCGTGGTGGAAATGGTTCCTGGAAGCATGACGATCAGGGAATTCTACGACAGTGAGAACACTCATTCGCGTATCCTTATATATGATGAAGAAAATGACGAATATGTTGTAGGCTATGTCCTTCGACAGGAAGTTCTTGAAAAGATGGCGGAAGACAAGTTTGACGCTCCGCTTTTTGACATCATCCGTCCTATCATGACTTTCGGTGAAGATGATTCAGTCGCAGACATATGGGAGAAACTTCTTGAAAAGAAGGAACATATCTCTGCCATTCTTGATGAATATGGTTCACTCAGAGGTATCGTCACGATGGAAGATGTGATCGAAACCATGCTCGGTCAGGAGATCGTAGATGAAAAGGATGAGGTCGTCGATATGCAGGAATATGCGAAAGATCTCTGGGAAGAAGCCCAGAAAGACATCATAGTAAAGGCAGAAGATTAATCTTCTGCCTTATTTTCAATCAGTTCAAGGAGTCTGTCAATCGCCTCTGTTTCAGGTACATGCCTGAGAATTGGCGTTTTCCCTTTATATATGGACACCTTGCCGTTACCTTCGCCTACATATCCCCAGTCGGCATCTGCCATCTCTCCCGGTCCGTTCACTATGCAGCCCATCACTGCAATGACCATTCCTTTCAGGTGCGAGGTTCTGCGCTTGACCTCTTCGAATGTCTTTTCCAGATTGTACATGGTACGTCCGCATCCAGGGCATGCTATATATTCAGGTCGGTAGAATCTGCGTCTTGCAGCCTGCATGAGTTCGTCCGTCAGATACTCCGCATAACCGTCTTCTTCCACATTTCTTTCAACTCCATTTTCGAAATATGTGCCTTTCAGCACAACCTCATCAAGTTCCTTGTCAAGGAGTCTTTTGCCAAAGTCGCATGCAAAATCCATGAGGAGTCTTTCCTTCGATGGTGAAGCATATGTCGCAACGGCCTTTTTGCCTTCTATGCTCAGCGACACCATGCTGGAGTGGAGCCTGTGTCCATATCTGTCGGCAAGATATCCCGCAACAGGAAGTTCGTTTGCGGGATCCTCCGTCAGAGAGACTCTTATCGTGTCGCCGATTCCTTCGGAAAGGAGGGCTGAAATTCCTACTGCAGACTTGATTCTTCCTCCGTCTCCGTTTCCTGCCTCGGTCACTCCAAGGTGGAGAGGAAATATGACTCCGGATTTTTCCATCTCCTTGGCTAACAGGCGATAAGCCTCAGTCATAACAAATGTGTTACTGGCCTTGAGAGAGACAACTACGTTGTAGAAATCATTTTCGACGCACATGTTGAGCCATTCCATGACCGCCTCTTTCATTGCCAACGGCGTGTTTCCGTACAGATTTGTGATCCTCTCGCCGAGCGAGCCATGATTCAGCCCGATTCTGATTGCCGTACCGTTTTCCTTGCACACCTCCACAAGTCTAGCGAACTGTTCTTTTGCCTTTTCGTGGTCTTTATGGAAATTGCCCGGATTGATCCTGACTTTCTCTACGACAGATGCCGCAGCGATCGCTATTTCTGACGAAAAATGAACGTCTGCGACAAGGGGAGTGTCGATGCCGCATGAACGCAGTTGATTCCTGATCTCCCGCAATGACTCCACTTGTGCCAGTGACGGCACTGTAAGCCTAATAAGTTGCGCTCCTGCCTCATGTAGTTTTTTGCATTGTGCCACAGAGGCCTCCACATCGGAAGTATGCGTGTTGCACATTGTCTGTATCACTATCGGCTCTTCTCCGCCGATGAGGACTTTACCAGCCTTTACTATGATCGAGTTCATCTTCTTCCTCCTGTTCATATACAAGTTTCTTCGCTTCCCTTTTAAGTTCAGCCTTTGTCTTTCCGCTTCTCTTAGTGAGTTGGAAATGGATTCCGGCTGAAACGGTTATACCTGCCGGATATGCGAATCTGTAATAATATTCACTGTTGTAATCAGGTTCGTAGATCGATGAAAGAGAATGCTTGTATGTGGCCTGGATGTGGATTTCGATAGGATCGAATACAAGTCCGAAGCCAAGTCCGCCCTTAAGTCCGTAGTCGATTCTCTTTTCATAAGGAGCGAAAGAATTCGGGTACTTGGATTCTCCTCCTGTCACCCCAGGGAACCTCTCTATGCCGAGCCTGTATCCTCCGAAACATCCGAGTTGTGCCATGATCTTGAAATTCCACATATCATAGTGGAACAGGAATAGGGCAGGAACCTCGATCACATCCATGACAGCCTTCTCTGAATTTTCAATCTTGAAGGTGTAGTCATATTCCTCGTTATATGTAAACTGATATGCGTCCTGAGTGTAGAAGATACCGGTCTGGAATCCGAAATATGGCATGTAGCCGAACATCTTTCCATATTTCGATATGGTAATTCCGACATTCATAGGCAGAAAGACCCTTTCATTTTCCTGTTTCGGATTGAACTGGA
Source organism: Candidatus Cryptobacteroides sp. (assembly GCA_045539115.1). GTDB lineage: Bacteria > Bacteroidota > Bacteroidia > Bacteroidales > UBA932 > Cryptobacteroides. The sequence goes on from JAZQES010000008.1 coordinate 41,995, forward strand.
ACATGCTGAGTCCTGCTCCGTACTGGATACCTATCAATGTATAGTCGTTGATGATCAGTTTCTTCTTCACATCAATCGTGTCGAGTTGTTCGTCAGTGATGCTCTCCGTCAGTTCAATCCTTGTATGCTTGTCCAACTGGATCTTTTCCTTCTTCTGGGCATAAGTCAGGACAGACAGTGACGTGACAATCAATATTATCAGTAATCTCTTCATTTTCCGCTAATTAAACATTTCTGTTAAGTCAATCGTCTGCTCGATTTCAGACATTTCAGGTATGTCGATAAGGAAGGTTCCGTCCTCAAGTTTGTAGAAACGTACCTTTTCCGGCTGCTTCTTTTCGAGAAGGATACCTGTGTCCACGACACCGTTCCTGTTAAGGTCTTCGGTAATTCTTATCGAATACTTGCCGGACTTCACATATGGGAATGTGAGAGTCTGGTCGCTGTCGATGATGTATGATCTCAACACCTTGTCCCTTTTCTCATTGAGAAGGTCTACGATATACTTGTTGTTGACATTTTCCATCTTGAGCAGAAGCGTACTGAGTTTGTCGTCATTTGGCAATGTGACCTTCACTTCCGTACTGTCGTTGTAGAAACCGTTGATGTCCTTGAACATCCTGTGCGGCATCTTGAGTCTGTACTCATATCCCGGCATGAGTTTGTCTACAGGTCTTACAATATATCTTCTGAGGTTCAGGGAGTCCTGCTCCACCTTGTATTTTCCTACCGACTCCTGCTGCTTAGGGTTGATGTTGGTGAATTTGAGAGAGTCGAATGCAGTCTCCACCAACGGATACTGGAATTCGAAAACAAATCCGTACTGCTCTACATTTTCCGGTTTGGCGTCTACCTTGACGACTGCGATGGTGTCTTCATGCTTTATGTCCTTTCTTGAACTCTTTCCGAGGACTTTCCTGTCAGGATTGAGGAGTTTGAACTCATCAACCGCAGGATTCAGCATTCCGAGAGTGTCGGTCTTCAAATATTTCACATTCAGGAAGAAAGTGTCCGGCTGAGGCTTGGGGTCGTTGACCCATATTTCAAGGCTGTCCCTCATGATGTTGAACTGGGTGATGAGCCTGTCGGCAGGCACTCCCTTGATCCATATCGAATCTATCTGGGCATACGGAGCCATAAAGGTGATGTATGCTGTACGGGCACCGACACGTTCCTTGTTCACCACCATCTGCTTGCTCGGCTTCTCCCTGAATATGTTAAGTTCATATTCGGTTTTTCTTGCAAGGCAGTTCAAGGTGTCTTCCATCTCGTATTTCTGCAGTTCCGGCAGGCTGTCATTGACGACAGTAGCAGGCTTGACCGCTGTGTCGGAGAATGCAATCTTCTCACTGTCAGGGTCATATTTGTTGTTGTTGTTCTCGTCAATCAGTGCGTACAGTCTGTATACCGTATCCTGGATGTTCCTTATGCAGAAGAATCCCCAGTCGTCTGTCTTGACCGCCGCGTCAGGCCTCTTGAGGAATACAGCCGAATCCGCCTGGTCCTTGTAAAGCATTACAGTAGCACCTTTGAGCGGCTGCAATGTGTTGCAGTCCTGTACGATACCAGTGATCATCATCGAGTCGATCTGGTCGCCGGTAGAGAATACAAGGGTGAATCCCGGATACATGTTGCCCTCGTTGTTGTCCGCGATGGCATTTGTGACATCGAGGGTATATGTCCTGTTTGAATCCAGGTCATTCTCGAAATATACGATCACGCTCTTGCCCTTGATCTTGTATTTGGGCGTCTTTTCCTGAGGAGGGGAGAGGAAAAGGCTCTTGGCGTCCTTAACTACGACATACTCGTTGAACTTCAACTCGAGTTGTGTCTTGTGGGTAGGGATATTCGTCTCTCCGATCAGAGGATAGATTTCGGTAATGACCGGTGGAATGGTGTCCTTCGGACCACCGCTAGGTGGTGTGGTAGTGTTTGCGCATGAATGCGAAAAGATCATCGAACATAGGATGACCGCAACCGGAATCACCGGCCAGAAATCTGATATGATTCTTCTTATCTTCATATTCTTTTATAAATCTGTTCTTATGACACTCTGGATACCTTCAATCTTCTGCAGTCTTCTCACAAGTTTGTCAAGGTCTCCCATGTCATGTACATATAGGTCTATGTAGCCGTCAAACACTCCGTCTTCGGTGCTGAGGCAGAATTTTCTTATGTTTACGCTCATCACGAACGAGATGTAGCGGCTTATGTCGTTGATCATTCCTATCCTGTCGAAACCTTTCAGCGAAAGTCTCACAAGGAAGGACAGATTCTGTGTCTTGGCATGTTCCCATTTAGGGATCACTATCTTGTCACCGAACTTCGAAGCCAGGTTGTTTGCCACCGGGCATGACCTCTTATGTACATTTACAGTTCCGTCGGAACCGATGAACCCGATCACGCTGTCGCCTGGTATCGGATTGCAGCAGGTCGATATTACGTATTTATACTTCGAGTCGCTGTCTTCGGAGATCACATAGTCTTCCGCATTCTCCTTCTCCTTCTTGAACCAGTTGAACCAACTGTTCGCCTTTTTCTTTTCTTCATGATGCTTCTTGAGCACCTCTGCAAGATTTCCCAACTTGATGATGCCGGCTCCGACCCTGAAATACAATTCTTCAGGCTTTGTGTCGAACACCTCGTATCCGTTCATCAATATGTTGGCAGTCTTGTCGTTAAGTTTGTATCCGAGGGCCTCCAACTGCTCAGAAAGCATTTTCTTTCCGATTCTGACGCTCTCCTGTCTTTCACTTTTGAGATGGTCCTGGATAAAGTTTCTCGCCTTTCTGGTCTTGACAAAATCCAGCCATTCGCGCTTAGGCTTTTCGTTTTCAGCAGTGATTATCTCCACCTGGTCACCGGTTTTCAGCACATAAGAGAGCGGAACGAGTTTCAGGTTGACTTTCGCGGCAATCGCTCCGTTACCGATCTGACTGTGAATCGAATATGCGAAATCCAGAGCCGTCGCTCCTTTTTCAATGCTCTTCTGCTCACCCTTCGGAGTGAAGACAAAGATATCGGTCTTTATGAGGTCGTTATGGATAAGGTCGAGAAGGTCGAGGGCATTCACATCAGGATTTACAAGAATATCCTTGACCTTTGTGATCCATTTGTCCATTTCGCTCTCGCTGCCTTCCGCAAAACCGTCCTTCTTGTATGCCCAGTGTGCAGCGATACCTTTTTCTGCAATCTCGTGCATTCTGCGCGACCTTATCTGCACCTCCACCCATATTCCGGTACGGCTCATCAATGTGCAGTGAAGAGCCTCGTATCCGTTGTTCTTAGGATAATTCACCCAGTCGCGTACGCGGTCGGCCTTGTATCTGTATAGGCTTGTAATGATCGAGAATATGTGATAACACTGGTCTCTTTCAGTCTCGCTGTGGCTTGTGTCCGGGTCAAAGATGATTCGCACGGCATAGAGATCGTAGATCTGCTCGAAGTCTATCCTCTTTGTAATCATCTTGTTCCATATAGAGTAAGGGGTCTTTACCCTTTTCTTTATCTCATACCTGAAACCGGCTGCCGTGAGGGCCTTGTCAATAGGTGCTATGAACTCGTTTATCTCCTTGTCCTTGTCTATAACGTTTCTGTTGATCTTGGCAGTGATCTCATTGAACGCTTCCGGTTCCTTATATCGGAGCCATATGTCTTCCATCTCCGACTTGACTCCATAGAGACCGAGGCGATGTGCCAGAGGAATGAATACGAACATGGTCTCGCTGAGGATCTTGTCCCTCTTGTGTTCAGGCATGAACTCTATGGTCCTGCAATTGTGGAGTCTGTCAGCCAGTTTGATGAGGACCACTCTCACGTCATCGTTGAGAGTGAGCAGGATGCGCTTGAAATTCTCGGCCTGCATGCTCTTCTGCTGGGCCTTGTCCTCGTTGTCGAGAACGGTCTTGATCTTGGTCAGACCTTCCACGATCGTTGCGACCTTGTCTCCGAAGAGATTGCGGAGGTCGTCTATCGTGTAGTCCGTGTCTTCCACCACATCATGCAGCAGGGCCGCCACGATGGACTTGTATCCCAGACCGATGTTGCTTACAACGATCTTGGCCACCGCAATAGGGTGTAATATATATGGTTCTCCGGAACGCCTTCTGACGCCCTTGTGAGCCTCATTTGCAAACTCAAAAGCCTTCTGTATCACTTCGAGTTCAGCCGGATCGCCGCATCTCTTGCGTGCGGCTTCCTGAAGATCGGCAAAATCTCTTGCTATGACCTCGTGGTCATGCTGGCTGAATTCTGATATCGCTCCCATATGTGTCTAATCTTCAAGATTATAACTGTCTACATGCTGGAATGCATAGGAAAGTTCGGCTCCGATAAGGATTATGAACCATCCGATGTTAATCCATACCATAAAAAGCGGCACTGCCGCAAATGCACCGTATATTCCGTTCAGCCTGGTCACAAACACCTGTGTCTCAAGGTATATGTACTGCATTACGGTGAATGCAGTTCCGGAGAATGCTGCCGCCCTCAGGGCGTTGGAATAGTCCACAGGAGCATTAGGAATATATTTGTACATCACAGAGAATGTCAAGGTAGCCACGACTCCGAACAGAGTCCAGGTGAGTATCGTCTTGAATACGCTGAACGACTCCACATCAAGTCCGAGATACTCCAGTGCATGGGAATAACCGAATGCACCTCCGAAGAACATGAGTACCACAAGAGGGGAGACAAGGAGCATGGCGATGATTACCGTAAGCCTCCTCAATAGGTTGCGGGACTTTTCCACCCTCCACACATTGTTGAACACCCTTTCCACATTCATCATCATCCATATCACGATCCATACGAAAATCAGGGCGGAGAACAGGCCGACCATGCTGCTCTGGGCCGTGTCGATGATGTTCTGTGCAAATCCCAGCACGATGTCGATAGTCTGCTGGCTATTGTCGAAGTAATGGTACAGCAGTTCCTTGAGTTTGTCCGCAAGTCCGAAACCGTCAGTCACCGCAAACACGATGGCTATGAACGGCACCACGGACATGGTGCTGAAAAAACTCAATGCAACGGCCTGGAAACCGATCTTCTCGCTGGAAAAGGTCTTGATCGTTATCATCATCACCTTCATGTATTTGATGAAACGCGCCTTTGCCCTGGACAGGTCTTCCATGTCCAGAGTCCAGATCTCGTCCTTGAAGAATCGTTTCAGACGGTATGTCCTGCTGACTATCCTTTTCATTATCCGAGTTTCGCCATGAACCTTTCAGGGTCAATGATATATCTCTGGTGAGTGCCCTCGCCGAGAAGTCCGTGTTCATCCTCCACCTTCACCGCATATTCCACCCTGCGTCCGTCAAGTTCGAGAAGCACAGCCTCGGCCTTCACCTTCGTGCCGACCTTGCATGCCCTCAAATGGCTGACATTCACCTTAGTACCTACTGTGCAATGTCCCATGCCCTCGGTGAGAAGATATGACACATGTTCCATCAATGCTATCATTGACGGTGTCGAAAACACCGGGAGACCGCCTGAACCGAGTTTGTCGGCGGTTTCGGAATCCTTGACTATATGTTCGATGACGAGTCTGTTCTGTGTCTCCATATCATTCATTGTTTATGATTTCTCTGAACTGTTCTTCACTTATTATTTCCACTCCGAGTGATTCGGCCTTCTTTATCTTCTCAGGTCCCGGTTTCTCTCCGGCGAGAAGATATGCGGTCTTTCCACTCACGGAGCCGCTGTTCTTGCCTCCATGTGAGGTGATCAGGGCCTTCATGTCATCACGCGATATGCTGAAGTTGCCCGATATGACTATCGTCTTTCCGGAAAGAATGTCGGACATCTTCTGGGGTGCGTTTTCCATTTCGAATTTCAGGCCTGCGGCCTTGAGCCTGTCGACCGTATCCTTGTTGGCGTCGTCGGCAAAGAATCCATATATGCTTTCAGCAATGACCTGTCCTACGTCATCCACCTTGAGCAGGTCTTCCACTCCTGCCTTCGCTATCGCGTCTATATTGCCGAAATGTGCAGCCAAGGATTTTGCCGTCGCTTCGCCTACATATCTGATTCCCAAAGCATAAAGCACTCTGTCAAAGGACACTTTCTTCGATTCCGCCAGACTTTTGAGGAATCTTTCTGCAGATTTCTCCTTCCATCCTTCGAGAAGGAGAAGGTGTTCTTTTTCCAGTTCGTAGAAGTCGGCAGGATTCCATACGAGCGCCTTGCTGTAAAGTTGCTCGATGGTGGCGTCTCCGGCAATGACATTCATAGCCTTCCTGCTGAGGAAATGTACCAGACGGCCCTTGATCTGGGTAGGACAGCCGCTCTGGTTCGGACAGAATGACTTTGCCTCCTGCTCGTCTCTTATGAGGATAGTTCCGCAGTCCGGACATGTCTCCGGAAATTCCGGTATGATTGTGCCGGGCTCCCTTCTGCTCAGTTCCACTCCAGTTATCTTAGGGATGATCTCTCCGCCCTTCTCTACATATACGTAATCTCCGATACGTACATCAAGCAGACTCATCTGGTCGGCGTTATGAAGTGAAGCACGCTTTACAACCGTACCGCTCAACTGCACCGGTTCGAGATTGGCGACAGGAGTGACGGCGCCTGTCCTTCCTACCTGGTAGTCTATGCTGACCAGTTTTGTAAGCGCCTGTTCGGCCTTGAATTTATATGCGACAGCCCATCTCGGGAACTTGGCAGTATAGCCCAATTCCTCCTGAAAAGCGAGTTCATTTATCTTTATCACCACTCCGTCTGTCGCAAACGGAAGTGTTTTACGTTCTGTGTCCCAGTGTGTTATGAATTTCTCTATATCTACGATGGACTTGCATATCTTTCTCTTGTCCGACACCGGCAAACCCCATTCTGCCGCAGCATTCAGTGCCTCATCGTGTGTCTGGAAAGGCAGGTCTTCACCGAGCATATGGTACAAGGTACATTCGAGGCCCCTGTTTGCAACCATCCTGCTGTCGATCAGTTTCAACGATCCGGCTGCGGCGTTGCGCGGGTTGGCGAAAGGCTGGTCTTCATCCTTGACCCTTTCCTCGTTGAGTCGCTCGAATGCTGCCCAAGGCATATATATTTCGCCTCTGATCTCGAACTCTTCCGGCCATGGAGCCGATTGCAGGAGTGAAGGGGTGAAGCCTGACGGCACTTTCAGTTCCTGAGGGATGTTTGATATGTTCCTGACATTTTCCGTAACGTCATCACCTATGGTTCCGTCGCCGCGGGTCAATGCCCTGAAAAGTCTTCCGTCGCGGTATGTCAGGCATATGGCTGTGCCGTCGAACTTGAGTTCGCAACTGTATGTGAATCCGGTGCCTATGTCCTTGGACGCCCGGTCGGCAAATGCCTGGACTTCGGATATGTCGTAGGTGTTGCCGAGCGAGAGCATAGGATATCTGTGAGGATACTGCTCGAACTCCTTGCCCTTGACTTTCGGGCTGCCTTTCGTTGCGACGATGTCGCTTCCCACCTTGCGTGTAGGTGAGTCCGGAGTCTGATATTCGGGATACTCCTTTTCGAGTGCTTCCAGTTCTTTCAGAAGCATGTCGAATTCGAAGTCACTGAGGGTGGGTAAGTTCTCCACATAGTACTTCCTGTTGGCCTCGTTGATGATTTCCCTGAGTTCCTGTATCCTTATGTATGCCTGTGCCTTTTCCATATTATAAATAACTTACAAAAATAATAAATGCATTTGACTTGTGCAAGATGAAAGCCTATGGAGACTCTCCCTATATATTTTCTTGGCATTTACATCAAAATTTGATAAATTTGCCACGATATAGTGACTGCAGGCTTTGGGCCGAAATGCCCCTCGGGGCAGTCACGCAGTGTATTTCTCCAAAGAAGGAACAACTTTAAGATTTAAGTATAACTTTAAAAATTGACAAAAAGATGAAAGACGCAGTTATCATCCTTTGTGGCGGTGGTCCCGCACCAGGAATGAACTCAGTATCTATGAGTGTAGCAAAGACCTTCCTTTCAAAGGGTTACAGAGTAATCGGCCTTCATGGCGGTTATTCAGGCCTTTTCAGCAAGAACGCTCGTACTGAGGACCTTGATTTCTTCAAGGCTGACCGTTACTTCAACAGAGGCGGATCATATCTCGAAATGAGCCGTTTCAAACCAACTGACAAGGACTTCGAGGAAAACTTCAATCTTGACCTCTTCAAGGATAACAATATCAAACTCTTGGTGACTATCGGCGGTGACGATACTGCATCAACTGCAAACCGTCTCTCAAAGTTCCTCGCAGCAAAGGGATACCCTATCGCCAACATCCATTGCCCTAAGACAATCGACAACGACCTTCCTCTTCCAGCAAATGCTCCTACATTTGGATACAACTCTGCAAAGAACGAAGGCGCACATCTCGCACGCACAGTTTACGAAGATGCACGCACATCAGGTAACTGGCTGGTAATCTCTGCAATGGGACGTACTTGCGGAAGTCTTGCTTTAGGTATCGGTGAGGCAACTCATTGCCCTATGACAATCATCCCTGAAATGTTCAACAAGACTGAGATCTGCCTCGACAAGGTGGTTAAACTCTCTATTTCCGCTATCCTCAAGAGAAAGGTTCTCGGCATCAACTACGGTACTATCGTAGCGGCTGAGGGTCTCTTCCACGAGTTCAAGGCTGAGGAAATGGAAGCAGCAGGCGTACACTTCTCATATGACGACCACGGTCACCCTGAACTCGGCAAGGTATCAAAGGCAGTCCTCTTCAACGACCTCCTCGAGGCTGAGTTCAAGAAGATCGGCCTCAAGGTGAAGAGCCGTCCGGTAGAAATCGGTTACGACGTACGTTGCCAGGATCCTGTTGCATATGACCTTACATACTGCACAGAACTCGCAATGGGTGTTTACCAACTCTTCAGCGAAGGCAAGACCGGCTGCATGGTCTACGTAGACTCATACGGTAACGTATCTCCACTCTATCTCGCTGACCTCCAGGATCCTACAACAGGCAAGATCCCGCCACGCGTAGTAGACATCAACGCAGGTACAGCCCAGAACTACTACAACTACATCGCTCACTACGTGACCCCAGAGGACTACGAAGCAGTCAAGGCTCTCGGCATAGAGAACCCTGAGGCTTACGACTTCAAGAAGATTCTGGAGTGGGGCGAATAATTTTGAAAATATTTAGCGATTTTTAGTCGCTAACTGATAGAAAGAGAGTTACTTAGGTGACTCTCTTTTTTGTACCCCTTTTTGCAACCAGATGCAAATATGGGGAATTTTTTTGATATATTTTGAACCGAATTTCTACCGTTTGGCTGTCAGGCCAGATTATTTTGTCTAGGTACAGACCCAAAGTAAGCCACTTTGTGGCACGTGGTGGCACACCATGACACACCATGACACAAAAAAGGTGTCAAAAATGGCATTATAAACGGTACAGCTAATAAGTAGAGATGAGTTTTAAGAAAGTATGTAAAGTCTGTGGACGAGAATTCCATTCCGCAAAATATTCGTCCAGATACTGCAGCCAGAACTGCTATGTGAAGTCCAGAAACTGGGCGAAGCAGACTCGCCATGCCCTTGATATACAGGGAGATAGTAAGACCCTGAATGAGGTTATATACAATAAGGTATGCCCTAACTGTCATAAGCCTTTTACCGCGAAGAAGACCAACACCATATACTGCTCTCCAAAGTGTGGCAAGATTTACAGGAAGTCAAAAAATGAGGGTCTGAAAGATATCAAAAGGCGTGAAAACTATGTTCAAAAAATTGTTGATTCAAACTTGCCACGCCGGCAGCTGAAAATCGTAAAAGCCTGTGCCAACTGCGGACGTGACTTCGATGCCATGAAGATAACCACTATGTTCTGCTGCAGCAGCTGCGCAAAGGCATACAGGATTCGTGAAAAAGTGTCTGAGGATCAAGGCAAGATAACGGCAGAATCCATATACCAGAAGGTTGCAGTTCGGGAGCTCAATGCTCCTGCTGATTCTGAACTGCTCAGACCTGATTCTGCAGCTGCTTATCTAGGAATAAGTCGCAGAACACTTTACAGGTATATATCTCAAGGAATAATCAAGACAAAGCAGATGCCGGGTGTCACTCTGATAGAACGTTCCTCCCTAAAGGAGATTCTCCTCTCTGAAGTATCCCTGCGGGTTAAAACCAAGAAAAAGATCGAGGTACCTGATAAGACAGTCAGTCCGGTCTTCCAGGGTGACAGAATCACAATTCCGGAAGCGGCGCAGGAGTATGGTGTAGCTCTTAATGTGATGCAGCATTATCTCAGGCGCAGCAATCTGCCGTTTGTGAAATACAGGAACACGAGGTTCTACTTGAAGAAGGACGTGGATAAGCTTGTCAAGAAACGTCTTAGAGAAAGACATCCTGACATAACGTCGTGGTACTCTGTTGACGATATAATCAAGAAGTACAATATTCTTAAACCTACGCTGCACGGTATACTCTATCGTAACCAGGTGCCGAAGAAGAAGGAAGGAGGATATACATATTATTCACAGACCCATATCGATGACCTCTTGGGATACCTTATAGATACAGATAAGTATTACACTACAGACTATATTTCTGAGGTGCTTTTAATTAGCAAACGAGCCGCATCAAAACTGGTCCAAAGGCTTTCTCTTCCCAAGATTTCCCGAGGAGGAAGAATCTATATTGAAAAGGATGCATTCGATGCCTTATTAACGAGTGGCAAACTCCACTAAAATATAATCCCACTCTAATAATGCTCTAATGTTTTATGAAATCATAATTATATTTAACGAAAATCATATTATTGCAGAAAAATTCAATATGACATCAGTTTATCTAAGAAAACGTAAAGGAACCAAGGGGAGACTTAACCTTTACCTGGATTATTATCCGGCTCTGTTCAATCCTTTGACAAGAAAGACAAAGAGGCATGAATCCCTTAAGATGTTCATATATGAGCATCCGAAGAATATGGTTGAGCAGAATTATAATGAGGAGACTCTTAAGCTTGCTGAAGCCATCAGATGCAAGAGGAGCATTTCTATCATGAGCAAGGATCTTGGATTCTTCGAGGAATCATTCGGCAAATGTGACTTTCTTGAATTCTTCGAAAAGCTTGCCCTTACCAAACACCACAGCTGGATGATGGCCCTGAAGACTTTTTCGACATTCATGAACGGTAAATGCAGGTTTGAGAATCTGAGCGTGAAGTTGGCAGAGGATTATAAGGAATGGCTTCTGACTAAAGCGATGTGTGGAGGAGTAGCTTCTAAAAAGAAACTCTCGCAGAACACTGCTTCCAAGTACTTCGTGATTTTCAGGGCAGTCCTGAAGAAGGCTTACAAAGGAAAATGCATCAGGGAGAATATCAGCGACTATCTGGATACCATTCCTACCAAGAAGTCAAGAAGGGAATACCTCACTGTTGAAGAGGTGAAGCGCCTATGCAAGGCAGAATGCATGCATGAAGTCCTTAAGCGTGCATCGCTTTTCTCAATTTTGACCGGACTGAGGTTCTCTGATATCAAGTCTTTGGACTGGAGTGAGATCTGTGTGGCTCCGGATGGCAAGCCGTGCATAAGAAAGCGAATACAGAAGACAGACATGGAGGAGACGATATTCATCAGTGAACAGGCTCTCTCTTTCTGCGGAGATCGCAAGGAATCAGGACCTGTATTTGAGGGCTTCTCCAGCTCCATGGTCAACTATCCTCTCAAGAAGTGGCTAGAGGAAGCCCATATCCACAAGCACATCTCCTTCCATTGCTTCCGTCATACAAATGCTACCCTTATGGTTGCCAATGGAGTCGATATCTATACCGTTTCCAAGCAGCTTACTCACTCCCATGTCAAGACTACAGAGATATACATGCACCTGGTCGATCATAAGCGTAGAGAGGCTGCCGAATCGATTGTGATTAAATAAGGTGTATTCTTACTGAATTCAGATACTGTTTGCCTTTGTGTTTAAGATTCTTTGCAAATATTATCTGATGTTTTCCTTTAGTTGTTGTGTTGTTAAATAAAATTATTAACTTTGTTAAAGAAAATTATCAATATGGAAACGATGTATACATATACCTTCGATGAAAAGGAGACGTTGATATTTGCAGGACTCAAGGTTTATATAACCGGATGTCTGGGTGAATATCTGGATGAAAGCCAGATTGATTCATTAGCCCAGATATTGAGAAAATTCAGGACTAGACCCGCGGAGGTGGAGTTTGCGGAAAACTACTGCGTACCCTTGACGAAGGATACTATTATCAGGAATCGTTATATACCCAGAAAGACACTCAGGAAGGATGAATGTGCCGTCTTCTTCTATAACCTATCGCCGTATGCACTCTTGAACAGGCTCCAGACGGCAAGATTCGCGAAACTGATGCTGCCGAATTTCTTCGCGGCAGAACAGACGATAAACTCAGTCTTCACCCGTTTTGCAAATTCTTCATCTGATGAAGGGTTTACGATAGAGAATCTTCCATACCATTCCACGACTCATCTGGAGAAGTTTTTATTTGAATTAGGATTGAAAAATAACCATAAGAACAATGAAAGGAAGTAATAAGAAAGTGACCTTTGAGGACATGCCTGAACTGGTTTCGTCTCTTCTTACCGAGGTCAAGACTCTACAAGGTAAGGTTGACTCTGTAAGCAATCTGGTAAAGACAATCACTCCGAAGGACGATGTCAAGATCCTTACAGTGGATGATGTATGCAGATGGCTGGGCAAATCCAAGTCCAGCGTCTATAAGATGACTTCAAGAGGTGAGATCCCTTGTTATAAGCAGGGAAGGATCGTCACTTTCATAGAGTCGGAGTTCATAGGATGGCTTACAGCCTATAAGAAAGGCTCATGCGTGGATATGATGAGCCGTGCGGAAGAATACATTCAGAGAATGCACTAGGAATTCTGAATGTCTTGAATGTTTTTGCTATATGTGACCTCACAGGCTCTGTTCATGGGGCCAGTTGGTCTTGTGAACAGACAATTACAGCCTTTGATCTAGCGCAAGGAAATAGCGTGAAATCAAAGGCTGTTTCTTATTTGCGTCCTTTGCCGGAACTGTTGATGTCCTTGGCACTTACTGTCATCTCCAGGTTCCTCTGACCGTTGTCCTCATAGAGGTAGATTTTCAGCACCTGGTCATCAGACAGTGTCATCTTCGGGAACGAGTACGCTATCTTCGCCGTGCCTCCTGCCTTGACTGACAGTGAGCCATGTCTTCCGTTGGGGAAGATGGTCTTCTCGAAGTGTACCGTCCTCTTTCCCTTTCGCTTGCTCTCTATCACGAACGTTGCGTCCTTGGTCTCGTAGCTCACGCCTGAGCGGTTGTCGATGGATAGGACGACGTATGTGATGTCGCTGTATGACATGATCTCCTCACACAGCACAAGTATGCCGTGCTTGCGGTCTCCGATGTGATACAGCGCCTGATTCATGGTGACCATGTTCGAGAGCAGGGGAGCATCTGAACTCCTGTTAAGAGATACCTGTCTTCCGTCCGACGAGGCGTTCTCCCTCATGTCCCTTATCAGGCTCTCGGGAGATCCGTCGTAGCCTACGATGAACGTGTGGATGCGTCCGTTGGATTCCAGGGCTGACAGGCTGGTCAGCGAAGTGAACGCCTCGCGTCCCTTGACCGCCAGCATGTTCCTGTTCTGCTCGATGATCTTGGCCGCCACAATCATTCCGTTGGACAGATCCACGTATGTCAGATCCGTGTCAAAGATCACATGCGATGTGTAAATGTCTGATACCCAGAGTGTATCCGATTGGGCGTAACTGTAGCAACGGTAGCAGAGTGCTACCATTACTACCAATAATATCTTTAATGCCTTTCTCATAGGTCCTTCTTTTTTACGATGAAGAAATTGTATCCGGAAGGGACTGTCACTGTTGCCTCGCCGCTTGAGCTCCGGGCGATGGACACTCCGGTTGACACCACGTCTTGAGCCACCCTGCCGAGTCTGCTGGAGAGAGTGCTTCTTGCTATGTCCGTTCCGCGCTCTCTTGCCGTTCTGCCTACGTTTGCCACATCCGGGCAGTAGATGCCCTTGGATCCGTCCATGTCGTATGCCTCGTATCCCAGCGGCAGGATCCTTCCTCCGACCTCTATGCTCTCGAAGCTCACCTCCAGTCTGGAAGACAGCCTGCAGGTTCCCATCAGGTGCGTGTTCTTGGGAATGATCACTCCGTTGACCCTTATCTCCTCGAGCAGGATGACAGCGACCCTCTGGCCGCTCTTGAGCTTCTCCTGTCTAGAGAACATGCACTTGAGTGGTCTGTCGTCGGTAAGGTCCGACTCCTGTTCGGCTCCCAGCGAGCTGATGCCCGTGCCCCATCCGTCGTCACTCTGAGAGATGACGCTCGTGCGGGTCACCACCGGAGCGGGGACAGCTATGGTGTCCTCAGGCGGAGTCTCCTCCTGCACAGAAGCCTGCTCCGTCTCTCTCATCCTCTCGGCCATCTCGATGGCTTCCTCGCGTCTTCTCTGATGCCTCTGCTCGCGTTCCTGCGGAGTCTCCCTGTATGGATTGGTGTAGGTCGGAGCCGGTCTTGCCGGTGCGGCATAGCCTCCGCTGGAGCCGGAAGGGGAGATGATCTCCTCGGCCTTCCGTTCCTCCTTCTTTTCCTCTTCATCCCTCTGGCACTGCGTCCAGTACTCCTCGATGTCATCCACCTTCTCCTTGTCGGTGAAGGTGGCGTAGGCGTGTGACTTGCTGTCGCTGACCTCCTTGACGTCGGCATCCGGCATCTCCACATATACCTGCTCTCCTTCGCCGGATTCCTTCGCCTTCTGCTTGAACTCATACCTGAACAGCAGGAAGAGGATCAGCACGGATGCCCCTATGAATATGTATACCTTTGTCTTCTGATTCATCGTTGTCTCCTATAAGAATGGCAGCACGACTTGCACTATGTGATAGACTGCCGTGCCGAAGCAGGCTATCACGGCTATGACTGCGGCCACTGTCTTCCACGGTGCGTCAGGCACGTCGTGGGTGTTCAGCAGCTCGCAGATACGTCCATACAGTCCTCCCATGTCAGTTGCGTTTTCTGGTTCCCAGATTGTCGCTCTTGGTCACGAGGAACTTCTCGATCATCATGCCGTGAGGATTTGAAGGGGATCGCTCCACCTCCAGCAGACGGCAGGTGCTCTCGAATTCGTACGAGGTGATGTTGCTCTCTCGCAGCAGGAAGAGCTTGCCGTAGGTCACGGCTCCGTAAGGGTAGGTCTGCATGTCCACCTTGACCGAGTCCACGACGATTTCCTGTGAGATGTTGGCAGACACGAGTCTCTGGTAGAACCCTCTCTCGGAGAGGTCCATCCAGTAGTCGTAGGCGCTCCTGTCACTCATGGTAAGAGCCCTGTCCACATTCCTCTTGATGGACTCCGAGCTGGGAGCCAGGTTGAACATCAGCTCATGGAAGCGGGTGACGTGGTCAGCCGCCTCCATGTCCCTGTTGGCATCCTCGGGTGTCCTGCGTGCCATGACGGCCGAACCCTTGTCGATGACGTAGACCGTCTGACGGGCATGCTCGGATGACCATGCCGCGATGCCTACGGAGCCGATGCAGACCGCTCCGGCACAGATCAGGGCCGCTATCGTGAGGAACTTCATCTTCCTGAAGGAAGAATCGATGTTGTCGAAATACTTGATGATGTTGTCCATTATGAATTAGATTTTAATGAGTTTGCGTGCTATGTTCCTTGCCGGCTGTGTCACCGATCCGTGTGCGTCGTTGCCGCCTCGAGACTCTATCCAGTAGGTTGCGAGCTTAGGTACGGCAGATATCATCACCAGTGCGACGATATGCAGCAGGATCATGAACCAGGTGGCCGAGAGTCCAGTCTCTCCGGCCAGTGATGCGTCCGCGAAGGCGCTCGTTATCTCCAGGCCGATCATCATGACCAGAAATCCCGCCGGAATCCAGCATGACAGCTGTATGTAACGGGCGAACCACCTCTTGATGCCGGCCTCGTAGCCCGGCCATACCGAGGTGGCGAAGATCACCGGTCCCACCATTCCTATGAAGATCTGGTAGAAGTAGCATATTACCTGCTGCATGAACAGCAGTACCTTCGCCACTATGTAGAGAAGGCCTCCGATCAGTGCTCCTGTCTTGAGCGAGGTGAGATTCATCATGCTCATCACCGACCGCTTGAGTCCCTCCCAGATGGTCTTGAAGAAACGGGCTATCCTCGAGTCCGACTCGAACTCGGCGATGCTCTCATGGTATGCCTCGATGTTCTTCGTGATGTCCGTCATGGCCATCGTCTCCATGTTCTCCTTCCATGTCATCAGATACTCCTCGTTAGTGACGCTGCACGTCTCTGTGACACCTCTGATGAAGATGCTCACCAGAGAGTCCAGCGGAGTCATCACCAGCGTGTGGAAGTTGGCAATGAGTATGAGCAGCATCACAGGCTTCAGGATGAGGAACGCATCCAGGCCGTCACCCTTGACGAACCCGTTGTAGTTCTTCAGGATGGTCAGTCCGGCCAGGATGCCGGCGATGGCGATGGACACGTGCATCATGCCCTCCATGTGCTCGTTGAAGATGCTGTGCTTGACGTTGTCAAGCGTATTCCATATGGTAAGTGCTGTGATCATTACGATACTCCTGTGATTATTGATACAAGTCTGAGAAGAGCCATACCGAAGACGAATCCGGTGACGACCCTGAGGATGATCTCATCCGCTGTCGGGTCTCCTGCGATGCCTCCTCGGGAGAAGATCCAGAAGGCGAATCCCGACAGGACGGCCGCCGCCAGAATGAACAGCAGCGACACCACTCCAAGGGATGACGAGGTAGCCGTGCTCTGGCTGCCGTACACCTGCTTGGCAATGACGAAGTCGTCCGGTCCCATCTGCGCGTCTATCTGCTCGACGAACTCGGTCAGGCCCTCGGCGAAGATGGTCGCCTCGATCTCCATCTGCATCTTCTGCTCGGTCTCCTTCATCTTCTGCTCCAGCTCGCCCACGAGCTTCTCCAGTTCGTCCTTCTTCTCCTTCTTCGAGAATCCCAGTGTCCCGAGGAGCTTGCGGGCTGTCTCCAGCGCCAGCTCCGCGTAGTCCTGCATCGTTGTGAGGTAGTTCAGCATGATGTTGGCATCCGTCAGGCGGAACCGCTGCAACTCGTGCATCTGCTGGACGTAGTTCTCGGTCATGCCGATGGTCGAATTGAACGCCTCGGTAAGCCTCTTGAGCGTTCCCAGGTCCTCCATCACGCTGATGGCCGTGCCGCCGATGCCGTCCTCTCCGAAGACGTTGTCTATATGCTCCCTCATGCTGTTCATCTGGTCTCCCAGATGGGCCAGCTCACCCAGCTGGTCGAGCATGTAGTCTATCTGCTCGGCAGCATTGGTCGCGGAGGCGGCTATCTGACTGGGGTCGATGACTATCTGCTGGGCATTCAGATGAATGCCGTACAGCAGGCAGATTACAGCCGCTATGATCCTAAACCTTCTCATGGCGTATGCTTGTGAGTTGACGGATTGCCCTGATAGGGGAGGTATTCTGGATGAGTTCAAGCATCTCCTTCTTCTTGTTCTGTGCTGACTCGTAGGCCAGGGCCTCCTGAGGCGACACCTCGGTGGCGTACACGCCGCTGAGCTTGGAACCAAGCGAGATGAATACCTCCTTGTACCTGTACCTGCTGTTCATTCCTCGGTTCAGTGACAGCACCAGTGCCTTCTGATGGTCGTCCAGTCCGAGGAACTCACCCAGCTGGTCGATCACCACGCGGCTCATCGTCTGCTCCAGGATCACCTTCACGTCGGAGTTCTGCATGATCGTGTTCTTGATCACCGGAGAGGCTATGATGTCGTCGAACTCCTGTGTCACCACGATCGCCGCCGTGTTGAGCTTGCGGGCTGTCTTCCACAGTCCCAGCAGGTAGCCAGCCATGGTCTCGTTGGCGATGGCCTTCCATGCCTCCTCGATGATCAGCACCTTGTGGGTCTCCTGCTCGGCTCGCATCTTCGCCTCGAAGGCGTTCATGATGCAGAGCACGGCGATCTCGTAGAAGCCGTCCTTCATGTTCTCGATGCTGTCCACCTCGAAGACCGTGAACCGGCTCGAGAAGATGTCGTTCCTGCCGGTTCCGTTCAGCAGCTGCCTGTAAGCCCCCTTCTTGGCATAGGCTCCAAGAGCCGTGCACATGCTGTTGATGTCCAGATTCCTGGTGGTGTTCTTCACTCCGTTGACCGTGTATCCGCGCTCGCTCTCAAGCAGGGGCACTATGTCCGTGTTGATGAAGTCGAACAGGTCGTCGAACACCGGAGGCCTGTCCGACTCCTGCCAGTGCAGGCAGAAGTCCTTCAGGATCTGGGTGATGATGTTGCCGCTGGCCGAGTCCCATCCTCCCTGAGGCTTCCAGATGGTCTGTATGACGGACTGTACGAAGCCCAGACCTATGCAGTCGGCGTTCAGGTCGCCCGACTTGCTGAGCCACTGGTCCATGTCCCAGAAGATGTTGAACGACATGCCGGGCACGTTCGAGTCCTCCTGCCGTTCCCACTTGAGGTAGATTCCGTCGCGGCCGTCCGACTCCTCGCGTATCACCGAGCAGAGGCCCTCGTAGGAGTAGCCCTTGTCGATGATGAAGATCGTGTCGCCGCTGTCGTAGCTGTTGCGTACGAAGTAGTTCGTGAAGAAGGACTTTCCGCTGCCGGATCCTCCCAGGAAGAAGGCGTTGTAGTTGCTGATAAGGCCTGCTTCGAACGCCCTTTTCTGCATGTCCATCGCCACGGGTATGTTCCTCGACCGGTCGCACAGTGGGAGCGTGCCTCCCTCTATGTCCCTCTGGAAGGACTCCATCGGCCACAGGCAGAGCACGCACCCCAGCTCGTTGAGCATGAGGTTTCTTGCTCCGATCTCGCAGGAGGCTCCTGGAATGGATGAGTGCCAGAGCACAGGGGTGTCGTAGGTGACGTTCACGCAGCGGACGATGTTCATCTGCGAGAGGGCAGCGCTGACCTTGGCCCTGAGCATCGACTGCTCCTCCTTCTGACCGAACACGAGGATGTTGGTGTGGGCCCTGACCGTGGTCTTCTCGTCCTCCAGGTCTTCGACAAGGTAGGACTCTATCTCCTGGTTGTTCTTGCGGTTCTCGCTGTCCCTGCTGGACATGCTGAACATCTTCTTCTGACGTGCCTCCAGCTCGCTGATGGCTTCCTTGCGGGGAATCATCAGCACGTACGAGTTGACGATATGCTCGCAGTCCAGGAGCGTTCCAAGTGACGCACCCAGCGATAGCCCCAGCGCCGAGAGGGGAGTGCTTACCTTCTCCACCTTCCGGGAGTCCTGCAGCTCGCTCGGCAGATGCTTGCCCTCGTTGATCACGTAGGCCCACATCTGCTTCCCGTTAGCCTCCATGTGGTCGGGGTACATGTCGATGTCCGAGAGGATGCCGTCGCCTGTTCCCATGGACATGTGCGAGTACATCCGCTCGATGAGCTCCTGATCGGTGAGTCTCTCCGCGCTGATGACCCTCGTATCAGTAAGCTTGTAGATAAACTCCTCACCGATGGCGCCGATCCTGTAGATGTCCTCGTGGCAGCCTTCGCGCAGCTTGGCGCTCATGCCCAGGACACCGCAGGAGTCCGGCTCGCGGACGGCCGTGAACTTGTTGGTGAGGGTGAGGAAGACATACTGTTCGTGCTCCAGGTACTCCCGTCCCCTGAAGTGGTTCTGATAGGACCTGTCCAGAAAGCCCCTTCCTGTCTTCGCCTTGTACTTCCTTCGGAAGAAGACGTCCTGACGGTGGACCATCGTCCAGTCCGGGAGGTCCTTGATGGCCCTGTGGAACTGGTTGTGGATGGCGGTGTAGGATGCTGCATCCAGAGAGTACTGAGGAGGGAGGGACAGACGCCAGCCTATGGTGACGTCCCCTCGCTTGGAGATCACCACGCCATCCCTGATGGCCATGATCGGGAAGATCTTCTCGAAATCCTTAGACGGTATCCTCATCTGCATGCCTTGGTTCCTCCATCAATGATTCCAGACCTTCGGGGAGCACCTTGACGTGCATCCTCATCTTGTTCTTGGTGAGCATCCGTGCGAATTCACGCTCTGTGTACCTGTTCTGCAGGACCTGGATCAGCATGTAGTCGGCAACGAGTGCCGCCGCCAGGAAGGTAAGAGTGATGAAGCGTCCGAAGGTGTTGCCAAGTGCCAGGGATACCATCCCTGCGAATGCGCCCACCAGAACGAACACTATCATGAACCTTCCCTTGATCCCGAAGAACGACAGAGGTTCGTCCAGGGACTTCCAGCCCCTGAACCTGTTTGAGTTCCACGTCTTCATGCTAGATGATTATCCTGAAGAGGTTCAGCAGAAGGACGACGAGGATAAGGCCGCCTCCGTGCTTGAGGAAGGCTGCCGCCGAGTGCTGGTCTCCGCCGGTGAACTTAGGATAGACGATGATCAGCTGGAACACTCCCACCAGTACGCAGATGATGGTGACGAAGAGGAAGATCTGCTCCGAGCTGCCTTTGAGATATGAGTTCCACTGCGACAGTACGGATCCGATGTCCTTCACCTGGGCATTCATGAAGAGCGATGTCATCAGCAGTGGAAAGATTGCCAGTTTTCTTTTGAGTTGTATTGCTGTGTTTTCCATATACTTTGATTTGATGATTGCCTGCTACGCATCATCAGGAAGTATACAGTCTTTACTTGTGGGGTAGTCCTACTGGATGTCGTATCCAGCATCCTGCAGTTCCTTGGCAAGGACACTGCGTCTTGATTCCGGGGTAGATGGGTCGAGGTACTCTTCAAGTGCCGACATGGGTTCTCTCTCGAACTCCTCCTCGGTCACTTCCAGCGGCACGAATCCGCTCTCCTCGTCGCTCGGGTCATAGTCCTTGGGAGCGGGCCTCTCTCCTGCCTTGCTGACCTTGACGAAGGTTTCATTCCCCGTCTCTCCCTTCTCTCGGGATCTCTTCTGCATCCGCAGCTTCACCGCCGAATACAGGACTGACGTCACCAGAAGACCCAGTGCCGCCAGAATCAGAATTGAATCTTTGTTTACCATATTGTTTAAAATTTACCTTGCACTGCAAAGATATGAAATTATAATAACACTTAACAAGAATGATAATTAAAATTAACTAATTGAGCTGAATATGGTTCTCTCCGTTCCGTGTCTCAGCCGTTTCGTGACGCAAGTTAGAGCCATCTTGGAACCCCTGTCACGGCTCCCTTGAGAAAACGGGACACTCGCTTCTCTCGCATCAGTTTTCCCATTCCCGTGCATGTGTTTCAGATGTTTCTCTACTTGTTGCTGTCACAAAAGACAAGACCCTATGGAACAGAGAAAACCCCCGGGTCCAGGCAGACAGGTGCTGCTTGCAGCAGGGTTCACTCGATAAGTCAAATCATTTAATTGTTACAGATATGACACACAATTACTACTTCTTCAGAACAGTAAAGGTTGGCGGCAGACAGAGACTCAGACCGCTTCCAGGACAGAAGGAACCCTCAGGAAGACACATCGACGAGGGCCTTAACGTACAGGCGGACTCAAGGATGAGGGAGGATTACCCTCTGGGAACAGTCTTCGGAAGTGAGAGCCTGGAGCTCCGTTCACTTCACTCCACGACATTCTACTCGGCTGGTGCTATCTATCCGATAGGACTTAACCTCGGTGACTATCACTCGCAGTCACATATGCCTTCTAACGGAATGAACGAGGCGTATGAGAACTACAAGGCTGAGATTGAGGATAAGGCGAGACCGGTTCTTTCAGGTGAATCGACACTTTTCACCGAGAGCGGTAATGCTGCGACTCCAGGAACGCTTCTCTCGCAGATGAAGGCTGACAGGAAACTGAGCGCACCGACAATCGAAGACGAAGGATTCCACATCGAGGACAAGGACTGGTACCTGCTTGTCAGGAATATCAAGTCCAAGGTAAACACGATGATGGTTGGCCCATCGGGTACAGGTAAAACCGAACTGGTACTTCTGGCTTGCAAGAAACTCGGACTGGAGTGCAGCGTGTACGACATGGGTTCTATGTACGATCCGGTATCGGGACTGCTCGGAGTGCACAGGCTCCAGAAGGGAGGCGAGTCGGTATTCGACTATGCGAAGTTCACACAGGACATCCAGAAGCCTGGAGTGATCCTCCTCGATGAGCTTTCAAGAGCGCCGGTGACAACTAACAACATCCTCTTCCCTTGCCTTGACTCGAGAAGGATGCTTCCTGTGGAGATGGCCGGAGGTGACGAACTCAGGTCGATCGCGGTACATCCTGACTGCGTGTTCATCGCGACAGCAAATGTCGGAGCGGAATATACCGGAACAATGTCGATGGACAGGGCGCTGGTAGGAAGGTTCTTCCCGTTGGAGCTTGACTATATGCCGCTTGACTGCGAGGTGAAGGTGCTCTCGAAGAGATGCGGAATCAAACCTGCCGATGCAGAGAACATCGCGAGTGTTGCCGGAACGGTCCGTTCGCTTTACGGCAAGCAGGAGATATCATGCACGATATCCACACGTGAGACTCTTGCGGCTGCAAGGCTTGTGGCTGACGGATGGAGTTCGCTCGATGCGATGGAACTGACATTCCTGCCGCTGTTCGATGGAACACGTACGGAAGGGGAGAGAGGTATGGTTGCAAAGATATTCATGACAAGATAAAGAATAGAAAAGATGAAAGCAAAGATTATCAGCGCTGTCGTCAAGGACGGCAAGGCAAGACAGATTACTGTGAATACCGAACTCACTCCGAGTATCGGTGTTCACATCGTAGGTATGAACGGCATCTCGATCAGGACATTTCTGCTGATGACCATAAGGGCGATGCAGAATGAAGAGTTCAGGGTTCCCGGAAAGAAGATATGCCTCGTCTTTGAGCCGGAAGTAACGGATTACGACGGTAACTATTTCGAATTTCCCGCTGCGGTGGGCATCATCGTGGCATCCGGACAGGCAAGACTCCGCGAACTTGACAGGTGCATCCTGACAGGGAGACTTGACTCTGACGGTAGGCTAGGAGACCTTCCGGACCCGATGGCTCTGGCTGAGTATGCAAGAGAAAGGGATATGCTTGCGGTGATGCCGCAGATGCAGGCTCTGTCTCTACCTAAGGAACTCATCGATCATACATTGATGATAGACTCCTTGTATGAACTGGTTGAAGTATTGAAAATCAAGTGAGGATATGAAAAAGAAAGAATGGAAATTCGTCTATGACGAAGAGGTCTGCGACACCCTTGGGAGTAACTTCATGGGTATAATCACTGATGGGAAAAGATTCCTTTTCTTTCAGGCGCTCCCTGATGAGGACCTGAATGACGAGAGGTGCTACATCTACTCGTCAATGATGTCGATGTTCAGTCGTGACAGTGAGGAATTGTCCTATCCGTGGACTAAAGCGAATGATGAATTGCTACTGGAGGCCCTGAACTCATTAGATGAAGACTCCGATAGATACTGCGGAGAGAACTCTATCTTTCATGAGTTCTTCATATAGCAGTCGAAGTGTTTTATTAAATCCGTGAATCTTTCTCGATTCATAGGAATCAGCAGATACGTAAAAAGCCTTGATTTGGAAGGTACCAGATCAAGGCTTCTCTTTTAGACT
>JAZQES010000009.1:0-3124 GCA_045539115.1 Candidatus Cryptobacteroides sp.
TCCCTGAGGGATTCAAGTTCCATTAAAGCGTCATTATGTGCCATGGTAGAATAAATTAAGCGTTTGACATTTGTTTCAACTGTTCCTTGATACGGAACAACCTGGTGGTGACGTTTGCCAGAGATATGCCCATAATGCCGGCAATGTCCTCATAGGTCATATTCTCCAGCCACAGCAGTATGATAGCCCTGTCAAATGGCTCCAGCCTGCTTATCCTGTCGTGCAACATCTGAATCTGCCTGCTCTTGGTATCGTCATCGTTGTAGAGGTCGATGTCGATGGTGAGGGGAACCGTCTCTACATCACGTTTCTTCCTCCTTACCTGATTGTTGCAGGTGTTAAGGCTCACACGCCATATCCACGTCCTGTGCGAACTCTCTCCGCGGAACTTCGGAAAACCCTTCCACAAGTTGATCAATATCTCCTGGAACAGGTCGTTCACCTCATCCGCATCCTCGGAGAAGAAGTAGCAGACCGTATATATGGTCTTCCTGTGCTCCTTAACCATTCTGGTAAATTCCCTTTCAAGGGCAACTGAGGCTTCGCCTCGGGAATGTAAACCGGTTTCCATTCCTCTCGACTTGCACTCAGGTTCAAATTCAATGTTGTCCATCAGTGTTGTTTTCTTTTGTTCTACCCTTTAGACACCAAATTTATCGATTCCTTTCAGAAATAGCGAAGAATTTTGACGCATATAAAGAAAGATGCCCTGCAATTCTCATCGCAGGACACCTCTAACCTAAAACTTAACCTATGAAAAAACTATTCGAAATTTACTAAAGCAAATCCTATACCGAAATGCCTGAAATTTCTTGTTGGTACATCATTTGCAGGCCAAAATGTATCGTTTAACCCTAAAATGAACTGACATGAAGAAGATTCTTTTATCTGCGGCATTCATGCTGCTGGTCCTACCTGCTGTTTTCAATTCAAATGACATATCCGCACAGACCGTCTCAGTAAAGGTCGGCACTGAGAAGGAAGAGAAGAAGAAAGATGAACCTAAGGAAAAGGTAGTGGAGAAGGTCGTTGAGAAGTCAGGTCCGACACTCGAACAGGAACTCAAGAAAGTTTTCGGGATGAAGTCAGAGACTTCGCTTGGAGGTTCGCGTATCGAGAATCTCGGCAAATACTTCCTCGATAAGCATACCGGTCAGGTATCGCTTGTCACTTATCATAGGGGAGATCCTGTCCGATGGAATGTTCTCAGGGAGAATGTTCCTGAAGATTGGGTTGATGATGAGGATGCTGTAAACTATCAGCTTGTCAGATATGGAGACCACGATGACAATATCCTGCTGATAAATCTCAATTCAGGTGCGATGTGGGCTATCGATACGAAGGGGATTGGATATAGGAACACGCGACTGAAATATATTCCGGCAGTAGATACTTCTTTTTAAGAGATTCGATTGACAACTTAACAAACAAAGAAATGATACTTACAACCACACAATCTGTAGAGGGTAGAAACATCATCGAATACAAAGGGATCGTATTCGGTGAGGTAATCAGCGGCGTTAACTTCCTGAAGGACTTCGGAGCAAGCATCCGCAACATCATCGGAGGCCGCTCAAGTTCGTATGAGAATGAACTTCTTTCCGCAAGGAAGAAGGCATTGATGGAACTTGAGGACAGGGCACGGGCAATGGGTGCGGATGCCGTCGTGGGAATTGATATAGATTATGAAGTCCTCGGCGAAGGCGGCGGAATGCTTATGGTCACTGCATCCGGCACGGCCGTGAGACTCGGGTGATGTCATAGCTGTCAGGAATCGACGGCTCCTGCAATTCGGAATTCACCAGACGGAGAGTATTTCCGTCCACCCTCCTGAAATAAAGGGTATCCGTGTCTTCTTTTGGGTTCAGCCTGTAGTATTCGACGGAATCGGATGCACCGCCGATGATCTCGAATCTGCCGGCTGAAGTGAACCTTACATTCTTTCCTGGTCCATCTGCATCCAGATATGTGGTTTCAAGGGAATATTCCCCGCTGCCAGGATCAAGCCGTAACGAATATTCGATTCCGGAACAGTCTGCAGCCGGAAGAATGCCCTTGTAAAGAACGCTCTGATGGCAGCCTGACAATAAAACAGAGGCGATGGTAAGCAGCAAGATTTTCTTCATTACTCAATTGGGATTAGTACGATACAGTCTTGTCTCAATATCCGTGCCCATATACGGATATTTGATAATGAAGGAGCAATGTGTCCAATGGTATAGTTTCTGAAATATCCATAGATATCTCATCATAATGAATGAGACGGAACGATATTAACATTTAGATACGTAAGACAATGGATACAGGCAAATCAATGCTATGCTTCATCGCAGGGGCGATGGCAGGCGCAGTTGCGACACTTTTCCTCGCTCCTGATTCCGGTGAGAACACCCGTGCAAAGATCAGGAAAGGAGCGACCGACCTGAAAGGAAAGGCGAAGGAAAAGATCGCTGAGGGTCTCGGAATCATCGAGGAAGCTCTGGAGGAAGAGTGATGGATGAAAACAGGACCATTCTTGGAATTCTGTCCTCTGCTGTAGGGGAGTACCTCAGTATGAGGACAGATGACTTCAAGAAGAACATAGTCACAAGCCTGTCCGTAGGCTTCAGCAGAGTGCTTGCAGTTCTGGTCATCATCCTGCTTCTGCTTATTGTGCTTGGCGTCTTTGCGTTTGCCTTCACAGTCCTGATCGGCGAGGCAATCGGAAGCATGAGCGGAGCGGCCTTCATCGACGGAGGCGTGTATCTCATCGCCCTCGTCATACTCATCCTGTTGAGAAAGAGACTCTTCCTGAACATGTTCACCAATCTCTTTTCGGGAATAATCGAAGAAGAGTCCCCCTCAGATAGTTGGAAGACTCTTCTTCTGATGATCGTCAGGAACCTGCGGAGTAACCTGGATGCCTGAATCCTAAATTATCGCGCCTCCGTCAACCGGGATCACCGCTCCTGTGATGTATGATGCCATATCGCTTGCAAGGAAGAGGGCCGCATTGGCTATGTCCTCCGCCTCTCCCATCCTTCCAAGAGGTATTCTCTGCAATAGGGGAGCAACCATGCTTTCAGGAAGCGTGGCAACCATATCTGTGCGGGTCACTCCCGGAGCGACAGCGTTCACCCTTATC
>JAZQES010000010.1:0-53221 GCA_045539115.1 Candidatus Cryptobacteroides sp.
GTCCAAGAAAAGTTCTTTCAAGGATAACTGAATTAAAATGCGTAGAACTTTTTCTTTTGACCTTCGGCTTACTATTGGAATAGCAGTGCCGAAACTTGTCAGAGTGAGAGCGTATAAGCGTTTTCGCTATGGCAAATGGGAGAAGGTCCGTGCACACTACCGCAGATATTGGGAGTATCTGTAAGAAGTAGATCACTGACTATACCTTAACAAGGTATGCTACCCCTCCTCGGTTATTTATCAATACCATTCTTTATACCATTCCACAAATTTAAGAACCTTATATAAGTCATCAATAAAGGTTCGATAATCTGTAACGATTGGGCACAAAAAAAGAGAACCATCAGGTTCTCTCTTCGTTTAAGTATCTATCGTATCGGCACGAAGTAATTGGTGTGCCGGTCGTACCAGAAATCGATCGTGAGGTTGCCTTCCGCGTCCTTTATGCCTTTGAAGTTGCAGTATACTGTCTTTGATGAGGCGTTGATGTAGAAGTAGCCGTTCCTGTCTGCCTCGATCGTGAAACCTTTATATTCGGCAGGGAGGATGACACCGTTGGCATCAGGCTTGATCTCGGGCTCTTCCGGAGCCTCTGTGCCATCTTCACCGCCATTGTCCTCGCCGCCTTCCGCTTCTTCGGGCTCCGAAGGTGTTTCCGGGGCCTCCGGTTCAGGAGGGTAGATCCTGTCTACAAATTCCATGACCATTTCTTCTCCTGTCAGTGTCTTGACTGACCATAGGGTAGAATCTATCTGAAGATCTCCGCTTGCGTTGTCATAGATGAACGGGAATGCTCCTTTGATTCCTCCGATACAGCAGTATCCCTGACGGTAGAAGGATATGATGTCGAAGACGCAACTGTCGAGTTCCGCCACCAGTTCTCCATTGAAGTAATAATCACCCCTGACTCCTTCCCAGTTGCCGACAGGGGAGTCCAAAGGACCGAGGTAAGGGTCCGGCTTGCAGGCAAATGCCGCTGCTGCCACAATCAATATATATAGTATCTTCTTCATCTTACTGTCTGTTTCTGAATGTTATGCAGCACCAGTTGTCTATGCTGTCATGACTGACATATTCAAGCCCTGAGGCTTCTGCCATGCCGATGAGCATAGGCATGTCTTCAACATAGAAGCCGCTGACAAAGAGGCGTCCGTCACGACGGAGGCATTTCGCATATGTCGGCATGTCCTGCAGAAGGATGTTCCTGTTGATGTTGGCGAGTATGGTGTCGTAGGTGTTTCTTTGAAGAAGCGAGGCATCGCCGCAGTATGTCTCGATCTTCTTGCCGACGCGGTTCAGACGTGCATTGTCATATGCGGAGATGGCCGCTACCGCGTCGATATCGATTCCATATACATGTGCCGCCTTCATCTTTGCGGCAAGGATGGCGAGAATGGCTGTACCGCAGCCCATGTCGAGAACTACCTTGTCCCTGACCGCGTCCTCATTCTGCAGCAATGCACGGCACATCATGTATGTGGTCTGATGGTGACCGGTTCCGAATGCCATCTTCGGGTCTATGGTGATGTTGTATCTTGTCTTCTTCAAGCCTTCGTGGAATGAGGCCTTGATGGTGCAGAGACCGTCCACCACAATCGGCGTGAACTGGCTTTCCCATACGGCGTTCCAGTTGACTGCCGGCATCAGGTTGGCTGTGAATCCCACTTCGAATCCCATGCCTTCCATCCCTCCCAATACTACTTTAAGAGCCTGTGCATCATATAGTTCCTTCTGTATATAGCATTTCAGACAAGGATCTTCCATGCTGAATGACTCAAACGGGAGTTCGCTTATTTCAGCAGTTACGATTTCTGCGTTTTCTTCGCTGAACGGAGCGATGTTTATCGCCACTTCAATGTATTCCTGACTATTCATTTTTCAGTGTATCTGTTATTTCTGTTATTTCTTCTGTGCCGTTTCCGGCATTTGCGTCGGCATTCTTTTCCAACTCCTTCATTTCCTCGTCGGAAAGGTCTTCCATCTTCTGCTCGACTGCATTGACATATCCGATCTCTTTCTTGCGTCCGGCAATCGCTTCCTGTCTGCTGTTCTCTTCGACGGCAATCTCGACGCCTTTTTCGAATATTCCTCGTATCGACTGCGACAGGTTGATGATGGTCTGGTCGATTTCGGCCGAGAATACCGGAATCTTCGTGTTCTTGTATTTCGGCTTTCCTATCTTGAACTTCATGTTGTCGAAGTCAGGGCCGTATATGTCCACGCCTATCTTGAACACCATAGGGGAGCGGATGAATGAAGCATGGTATCTGTACGACATGTCCAGATTGTGAAGGCCGCTCAAAGCCATCGTGTATCTATCCAGTTCGAGGACGAAAGGGAAGACTTCCAGGACATTGTCCTTGATGATGCCTTCTACTATCATGCTGTCTATCTTCGCCTCTTCGCTGTTCTTGAATTTCAGTTTCTTTGCCAGGCTGCTGAACACCTCGTTGCCGGAAAGCGACAGGTCTTTTCCGCTGATCCTGAGCACTCCGTTGATGGAAGGAGTGATGACGTTCAT
Source organism: Candidatus Cryptobacteroides sp. (assembly GCA_045539115.1). Lineage (GTDB taxonomy): Bacteria > Bacteroidota > Bacteroidia > Bacteroidales > UBA932 > Cryptobacteroides. The sequence goes on from JAZQES010000010.1 coordinate 2,522, forward strand.
GTTGGTGTCCAGACTTGCGGTCGCAGCCATCTTGCAGTTGAGCATTCCCTTGAACGATTTGAGCAGAGGCATCAATGTGTCTATGGCAGGAAGCATTCCGATGACCTTCTCGGATGTGACATTGCTGAGGTTGAAGTCGAAGCCTGTGCTGATGTCCTGTTTGCTTCGTGTGGCATAGAATCCTTCGAATCCGGCCTTGCCCATGTTCGTCTCTGCCTTCATGTCAAGGATCTGAAGGCATCTCTCCTTCATTGCCATATCGGCTTCGAGTCTGTTTATGACAAGGTCCGAGAAAGTTATGTTGGACGCATCGAGTCTTATCGCCGCTTCTATGTCGGCAGGAACCACTATCAGGGATTCGAGATCTTCCTTTTCCAACGAATCGGCCACAACCATCTTGAGGAACTCGGAGTCGCTTGCCTCTGCCATCTTGTCCTTTTCTGTTTCAGGATTGAATGACGCTCCGGCATTGTAAGCGGCCAGCAGTTCGTCTGCATCCACACATTCGGATGAAAGGCTCATGTCGAGTCTGTATGCACCCCTTCCCATCAGGGCCCTTCTCAATCCCGTCAGGGCTCCTTTGGCGGCAATTTCAGACGAACCGGACATGATCTTGAAATCCTTGATCTTCACCTCGTTGTTGTTGACACTGATGCTCATGCCTTTGAGAATGTTCCTCAACGGCAAATATGGTGTCATGAAGATGCCGGTGCGGACATCTATGTCTCCGTTGATGTCCCATTTGCGGAAATACTCCGCCATCATGCCGTCCAACGTGAAATTCAGGTCGGACTCCTTGAAGTCGTCCTCCGACATCCAGGCATATGTGCTGCTGCGGCTCCTCATGCCCCTCATCATTCTCCTGAGCGAATCTTCCGTCGCGCCGGGATTTGCCCGTGAAAGTGAGTCCATGAGTGCCTTGAATCTGGCCTTTCGCTCGATTGAATTCATGGCTGCGCCGCCTTTTATGACAGCGTCAGTGAGGATGAATCTTCCGGTTACGTCTCTTACATATATCCTCTTGTTCCTGCTTGAAAGGCTCAGTACCGGAATCCGGTCATTGTCTTTCTTCGGAACCATCTGAAAACTGTTGCTTGTGTTGTCGAGGGTAAGGGAAAGACCGTCTGCGTCGCTTACGGCAAGTTCTTCGGCGTCAAGGTGACCGCCGAGCGGATGGATTCTTGTTGTGTCCTTGTCAGAAAATGCTTCTGCGGAGTTCTTCGCTGCGAAACTGATCTTGCTTCCGCAGAAAGACATCGTCTCCTTATATTTTATGTCGGCATGTTCAATCTTTCCCGATATTCCTGTTAGCCTGAAACTCTTTCCTGGTTCAACCTTTGATGTCGCGGTCTCCGGGAAAGCGTTGATGTTGAGGCCCTTGATATCGATGTCGATGGTGTCTTTCGGAGACCTTACCACTAAGGCGTCGCTTGCGATGTGTCCTTTAAGTCCTGCCTGTCCGAAATTGTATATGTTCAGTTGCGACATCCTGATGTCACCGCTGATGTCAGCGGATATGCTTCCGTAGGCAGATATCCCGTAATCGGCAGGAAGGAAGGTCGCCAGAGAGTCTGCCGAGGCGTTCAGGGCACCTGAGACGCTTATGGACGGGTCGTCTCCCATGATGTCATCTATGCTTCCGTTTGCGGAAAATTCCAGTCCATAGGTGGAGGCTTCGGCATTGTCAAGAATCACGCTTATCCTGCCGAGACTGTCTGTGGCAGCACCGACATTCAGGGCAATCCTGAGGCTGTGACTGAAATCCTTATGGCTTATGACTGACTCTGGTACCGATAACGTAGCATTTATGGCCGGTATGCTGCCTCCGCCAAGTATTCCTTCGCATGTGCCGCTTGCGGATATGACAGCGTCGGTAGTTATCTTTTTTGTTTCAGGGATGATGTTCCCAAGTATGTCGGCGAGCAGGCCGTCTGCCTTGCAGTCTTCGATGTTGAAGTCCCCCTTGACGGCCAGTTTGCCGCCTTCTTTCCAAAGGTCTGCGTTGAATCCTATAGGAATGGATGCTATCATGGCTTTGAAACCATGTAGTGCAAGGATGCTGTCGCGAGGGAATGCTGCCGTACCGTTGATTTCGACTGGAATGTCGAGTCTGCCGGATGACCGTGTTGCAATAAGCATCCGGGCGGCAGAATGTATGTCCATGTGGTCGTCATGCTCGTGTATGTGAAGCATATCCATCCTGATTGAGGCCGTGTCCGTGGCGGTTCTTCCTGCAATGCTGAGACTGTCGACGGTAAGCCCTATCCTGGTCTTGTGCGTCTTTCTTGTATCGATCCTTCCGTCCAGAGCCATCTTCTTCATTCTGGCAACGGCATATATCGTGTCGCCAGGAGATGTATAGATGACCCGTGGATTCTTCATAAGCCTGATCTTGCCGATCGATACAGGCGGCATCCCGCTTTTGACTGTGTCTTCAGGTTCTGTGATGAATACATCCCAGTTGTTCATGCCTTCGCCATATGAGTGGGCGAAGATCCTTGGTTTCGACAGGAAAACATGCGGTATGCTTACCTTGCCTGTCAGGAGTGCGCCGAGGTTTATGCTAGCCGAAAGTCTGTCGAACGATGCTAGAGTGTCGCAGGTCTCCCCGTATCCCTTGGCGAGACGTGTTCCGGTGGTATCGGCTTCCCTTGCGGTCCCGAATCTGTCGGAAGGATAGGTGATACGGCAGTCATCGATGATGATTCCTGCATTCGGAAAGTGACGGAACATCGACAGCCTGACCCTCTCGAAAGAGACGTCTGCATCAACATATTCGGTGGCGAACCTGTTCACGATACGTGTCAGGACAGAAGGGGAAAGCACGATCTGCAGGACGAGCAGAAGCACGACCCAGATGCCGGCAATCCATAGGATTGTCCTGGTGATTCTTTTTCTTATGTCTGCTTTTCCTTCCTTCATGTGGCAGCAAATTTCCTAACTTACAAAGATAGATAAAATTATTGATGATTTATCCACAGCGACCTGTTAATATTTATGAAACAAATTTGTTGCACGTGACGGCGGCGAATGTTAATTTTGCATTCATAAACAGATGAAAGCAAATGGATACACCTTTTGTATATAATGATTATGTGACCGGCAAATACTTTGTCGGCCGCACTATGGAGTGCACCATCATGGCAAATCTTCTCAAGGCAGGCGAACACGTTTCTGTGTATGAGCCTCCCAAGACAGGAAAGATGTCTGTGATAAGACAGACCCTTTATAATATGAGGAATGCCGGGGTGCAGTTCATGGTTTCATTCGTGGATATGCTGAACGTCAGGACTTTGGAGGATTTTCTCATCAAGTATGGTACAGCCGTGCTCAAGTCTTCGGCGTCCACCCCTGAGGAGGTGTCGGATATCGTCAGGACCCACCTCTCCGACACTCATTTCGTGTTTGACCATGTGAGGTTCATGACATACGAGGAATATGTCTCTCTCAACTGGAATCCTGATGCCAATGACATAGAGAAGATGCTTATGCTGCCGCAGAGAATTGCCGAGCAGAAGAAGATACCGTATATCGTGGTGCTGAAAGAGTTCCAAAACCTGATGAATGCCGACGAGCACGAGACGGTGTTCAAGATCATGGAACAGCAGATGGGTGCAAGGGACAGGTCGGCTCCGTATCCGATGACATATGTGCTGAGCGGAAGCATGGTCAACGCCATGAAACTTATTCTTGAAGAGAAGAGATGGTTCTACCGTCAGGTGAACAGGGTGGCTCTTCAACCGGTGGACGCGAAGGAGATCATCGAACATGTTGTGAAGGGCTTCCTTAACGGAATGGGAAAGTCTTTCGACAGGAATCTTGCGATGGGAGCGTGCGAACTCTTCAAGTCCAACCTTTGGTATATGAACCATCTTGCGGCAATCTGCGATGCCCTTTCCAAAGGTTTTGTCACAGAGGCGATGATGACCGACGCCCTTAATTCGATGATTTCCATCCATGAGCCTAAATTCATCGCTATCGTCAATGACCTTACGGACCATCAGTTGAGTCTCCTCAAGGCCGTTCTTGACGGAGTCGTGAAGTTCAGCGCATCTGATGTGATCGAGAAATACAGGCTGAATTCTTCGGCCAATGTACGCAGGGTGAAGGACGCACTCAAAAAGAAGGAGGTCCTTACATTCAATGAAAAGGATGAACCTGTGATCCTTGACCCTTTGTTTGAATATTGGATAAGCAACTTTTATTTCAACATATGAAGAAGAAACTTACAGTTCTGACCGGTGCCGGCGTAAGCGCCGAGAGCGGAATCAGCACATTCAGGGACAGTGACGGATTGTGGGAGAATCATAATGTGCAGGATGTGGCGTCTATCGAGGGATGGTACAGGAATCCTGCTCTTGTGCTTGACTTCTACAATGCACGCAGGGTCCAACTTTTTACGGTGAAGCCGAATGCCGCCCATGAGGCCATAGCGTCTCTGGAAAATGAATATGACGTTACCGTGATCACACAGAATGTGGATAATCTGCATGAAAGGGCAGGCAGTACGAGAATCATTCATCTGCATGGCGAACTGACGAAGGTGCGTCCTGAAAACTGCTGCAACGACATGGACGGATTTTCGGAGGCGACAGTCTTCGATATAGGTCCGGATGAGATCCATATAGGTGACATGGCTCCCAACGGCGCTCAGTTGAGACCGCACATCGTGTGGTTCGGAGAGGCAGTTCCGAAGATCGAGGCGGCGATAGATGCTGTCGAGGCTGCCGACATATTGCTTATCGTGGGCACTTCGCTTCAGGTGTATCCGGCTGCCGGACTGTACAGATATGCGAAAATGTCGACTCCTATCTATATAATAGACCCGAAGGATCTGCAGGTGCGCGACGGACGCCTCACTCATATAAAGGATGTGGCTACCAGAGGAATGGAAACCTTCAAAAAACTCATAAATTCAGAAAGTTAGGCTTGGAAATTAAATTTTTATGCCTATCTTTGCAGCCCTATAATGAAAAGGAGGTGATAAAGATATGATTATAGTTCCAGTAAAGGATGGTGAAAGCATCGAGAAGGCTCTCAAGAAGTTCAAGAGAAAGTTCGAGAAGACAGGTGCAATCCGCGAACTCCGCGCAAGAAAGAACTTCGTAAAGCCATCAGTGAAGAAGAGAATTCAGATGCAGAAGGCTATCTACGTTCAGCAACTTCAGTTGAAGGACGAGCAGTAATTTTATAGAAGATTATTTAAAGATTGACAAGCCGATGACAAAGTGCTGTCAGGGACAGCCGCTTGCTTTCTAAAACTTTTAATATTTACAAGTTTTTATGTACGCAATCGTAGACATTGCAGGCCAGCAGTTTAAAGTAGAGGCTGGTATGGAAATCTTCGTCAACCGCCTCGCGGCTGAGAAGGGTGCTGCAGTCGAGTTCGACAAGGTACTCCTTATCGACGCAGACGGCGCAGTAAAGGTGGGCGCTCCATATGTAGAGGGCGCAAAGGTTACAGCAACTGTACTTGACGACACTTGCAAGGGCAAGAAGGTTCTTGTTTTCAAGAAGAAGCGTCGCAAGGGTTACCAGAAGTGTAACGGTCACCGTCAGTATCTTACAAAACTTCAGATCAATGCGATCGCTTAATTAATTGAGGAGGAACAGAATATGGCACATAAAAAAGGCGTCGGTAGTTCTAAGAACGGTCGTGAGTCACATAGCAAACGACTCGGTATCAAGAAATTTGGTGATCAGGCAGTAAAGGCTGGCAACATTCTCGTTCGTCAGAGAGGTACTGTACACAACCCAGGTCTTAACGTGGGTATGGGTAAGGATCACACTCTTTACGCTCTTATTGACGGTAAGGTATCTTTCCGCAAGAAGGCTGACAACAAATCTTACGTCTCGGTACTCCCTTTTGAGAACTAAGACTCGGGGATTTGTATGACAAATTATAGAGGACTGTTTCCCGGGTAGGGTTCGGTCCTCTTTTTTCTATCATTATTTTCTGTCATCCTGAACAAGGTGAAGGATCTTTGAAATAACATTTAAAAAGAAATAAAAATGTTGACATTGAAACTGCTTCGTGAGAATCCGGAATTCGTGATCGCGAAACTTGCAGTCAAGAATTTTGACGCAAGGGAAATAGTAGAGAAGATTAATGTTCTTGATCAGAACAGACGTGCCCTTCAGACTGAACTTGATGCATGTCTGGCTGAGCAGAAGAAGAAGGCTGCCCAGATCGGCGGCTTCATGAAGGAAGGCAAGAGGGAAGAGGCTGAGGCTGTCAAGGCCGAGGTTGCCGCTCTCAAGGTCCGTTCGGGCGAGATCGAGAAGACATCGGAGGAGAATAATAACGAACTCAATTCGCTGCTGGTGCTCCTTCCAAACATTCCATGCGACCAGGTTCCGGAAGGAAAGGGAGCAGAGGACAATGTTGTAGTGAAGACCGGAAACGAGATTCCTGAACTCGGAGAGAACAATCTTCCACATTGGGAACTTGCCAAGAAATATGACATCATCGACTTTGACCTCGGAGTGAAACTCACCGGTGCAGGTTTCCCTGTATACAAGGGCAAGGGTGCAAGGCTTCAGAGGGCTCTCATCAACTATTTCCTCGATAAGAATACAGAGGTAGGCTATCTTGAAGTGGAGCCGCCTGTGATGGTCAACGAGGCATCAGGTTTCGGTACAGGCCAACTTCCTGACAAGGAAGGTCAGATGTATCATGCGACTGCTGATAACTTCTACCTTGTTCCAACTGCAGAGGTACCGGTTACAAACATCTACAGGGATGTGATTCTCGGTAACAACGATTTCCCTGTGAAGATGACTGCATATACTCCATGCTTCCGTCGTGAGGCAGGATCTTATGGAAAGGATGTGCGCGGACTCAACCGTCTCCATCAGTTCGACAAGGTCGAGATCGTACGTATCGAGAAGCCTGAGGATTCATATGCCGCTCTCGATGAGATGATCGCTCATGTTGAGAAACTTGTTTCAAGCCTCGGACTTCCATACAGGATCCTCCGTCTCTGCGGCGGTGACATGAGTTTCACTTCTGCCATCACATATGACTTCGAGGTCTATTCTGCTGCACAGGGCAGATGGCTTGAGATCTCATCGGTTTCAAACTTCGAGTCTTATCAGGCTAACCGTCTGAAACTCAGATATAAGGATGCTGACGGAAAGGTGCAACTCGCTCACACTCTCAACGGTAGTTCGCTTGCACTTCCACGTGTCGTGGCGGCGCTTCTCGAGAACAATCAGAAGGGTGACAGGATCGAGATTCCAGAGGCTCTCCGTCCATACACCGGCTTCGATTACATTGACTAAGGAAAGAATCATATTAGGCATAGACCCCGGAACCAATATTTTGGGTTTCGGGGTTATTGCCATAGATTCAAAGGGACCTCATTATGTCGATATGGGAGTATTCGACCTGAGGAAAATCAAGGACCCTTTTGAAAAACTCGCCAATATCCATTCCGGAGTATGCGAACTCCTGGATGAACATAAGCCTGACGAACTTGCCGTGGAATCTCCCTTCTATGGCAAGAATGCACAGGTGATACTCAAACTGGGACGGGCGCAGGGAGCGGCCATTACTGCTGCAGTCATGCGTGGAATCCCGGTTGCGGAATATGCTCCGAGAAAGGCCAAGATAGCGATCTGCGGCAATGGAGCGGCGTCAAAAGAGCAGGTCGCAATGATGATTCAGAAGACTTTGAAGGTCGATCTGGATCCGAAATATCTCGATGCTACGGATGCTTTGGCAATAGCCTTGTGCCATCACTATCAGATGGCCAATCCATTGGCCGGAGTGTCGGGAAAGTCCGACTGGAAGAAATTCCTGCAGGATAATCCGGACAGGATAAAAAAATGACATTTTCTTTTAAACCTTTGGTTTAAGAATGTGTCTAACTTTCGATAAAGGCTGGGAAATCTATTGCCCGGCTTTTTTGTGTGAATTGAAAGAATTGAATCATAAGTGGTTATGTCAAGTAAAACAGTGCATTCTCTTTTAAGGCTTGCTGTCGTTTTTGCGGCGGTGCTTTTTGCTGTCCCTGGTTATGCCCAGGCAATCTATTCGGTCAAGATGAAACTTTCTGACGCAAAGACGTCGGAACCTGTTGCTTTTGCGACTGCTTCTGTGACTGTCAAGGGAGAGACAACCCCATTGAAATATGTGCTTTCCGATTCTGAGGGTGAGGCTGTGATTCCGAAACTCAAGAAGGGGACCTATATTGTCAAGGCTGAACTCATGGGCTATAAGGCTTTCCAGAAGGAAATCGTTCTTGAGAAGAACGTGGATCTCGGCACAGTCAGGATGGAGGAGGATGCTGAAGTCCTGGATGCAGCCAAAGTCACCGATGTCGGAAATCCTATTATCGTGAAGAAGGACACCATCGAATATACCGCTTCATCATTCAAGACTTCCGAGAACGACATGCTCGAGGAACTCCTCAAGAAACTTCCGGGTGTCGAGGTTGAGGCTGACGGATCGATCACTGCAAACGGTGAGACCATCAAGAAGATCACCATCGACGGAAAGACTTTCTTCCTTGACGACCCGCAACTTGCTTCGAAGAATATTCCTGCCAAGATCATCGAGAAGGTGAAGGTAGTGGAGAAGAAGTCTGACCAGGCGCAGTTCACCGGAATCGATGACGGTGAGGAGGAGACTGTGATCGACCTCTCTCTCAGGCCGGGAATGATGCAGGGATGGTTCGGAAACCTTATGGCCGGAGGCGGTCATGATGTGCCGGGAGGCGGTTCCGACATGAATGACTGGCGTTATCAGGGAGCGGGAATGATAGGCCGTTTCACCGACAAGAGCCAGATAAGCATCATCCTCAACGGAAACAACACCAACAACCGTGGATTCAACGACATGGCCGGAAGCATGATGCAGGGAATGCGTGGCGGTATGGGAATGGGCCGTGGAATGGGCGGCTGGGGCCGTGGAAACGGTATTTCGACATCGTGGATGGGCGGATTGAACGGCGCCTTCACTCTTTGTGACGGTGATATGGACCTCGCCGGAAACTACCTCTATAACGGAAATATCAACAATGTCATGGAGGAAAGTTCGAAGATCACTTATCTCGACGACGGCAGCCGTCTTCTGAATGATAATACCGGAACAGGCAGGACAATGACTCAGGGCCACAGATTCGGAATGCGTCTTGAACACAAGTTCTCTGAAAATACATCCATACTCTTTGAGCCGCAGTTCAATTTCGGTTACGGTTCTTATGGGGAATTGTCTGATTTTCAGACAGATACTGAAAGGGACGGCGTGAAGAACCCGACTAACAAGGGTTATACGGACAATAACGGAGTCAATGACAACTGGTCTACCAGCGGTTTCCTCCTTTTCCGTCAGCGTCTTGGAAAACCGGGAAGAACCATTTCGGCCAATGTCCGTTACAGTTTCAGCAACAATGTCCTTGACGGATTCAACAAGTCCCTTACATCGGTTCTTGATCCTGAAACTGCCGCATGGACAGACGAGATTGTGAATCAGCGTGTGGATCAGAATTCAAAGAGCGCTTCACTTAACGGAAGGGTTGTCTATACCGAACCTATCGGAAAGTATTTCTTTGTTGAGGCCAACTATAACTACGGATGGAGCAGGAATACATCGTCCAAGAACATTTATGCGAGCGGAAGCAATGAAATCGTTGACGGCATGCTTGTTTTCAACCCGAATGGCGAGAAACTCGATGACAGATATTCCAACAATATCCTCAACCGCTCGATCACTCAGCGTGCCGGATTGAATTTCAGTTATCAGAGAGAAAAAATCCGTGCCCAGATCGGTGCTTCCATCAACCCGACTGACACATACAACGAGACCACCGGTCATGACCCATACCACAACAAGGTCATCAACTGGTCTCCTCAGGCGATGCTCAATTACGAGATCAACGATAATACTAATGTACGTTTCTTCTATTTCGGACGCTCTGCACAGCCGTCGACTTCACAACTCCTTCCTGTGCCTGACAACTCGAATCCTTTGAACATCTCTCTCGGTAATCCGAACCTGAACCCTTATTTCAATCACAATGTGCGTGGTATGTTCGGTTACACCAACAAGAAGACGTTCACTTCTGTTCACGCCCGCTTCGGAGCGAGCCTTGTGGAGGACGCCATAACAAATGCACAGTGGTATGACAAGGCAGGAGTCCAGTACTCGATTCCTGTGAACGGTCCTGGAACAGGTTCTGCTGATGCCAGAATCATGGTCAACTCTCCGTTCGGCAAATCCGGATTCTCAATATTCTCAATGACATTTGCCCGCTACAACCAGTCCACATCTTATATCGGTACAGGAGCCCTCGATTCAGACCGCTATTATGATGCGGAAAACGCAACTTTCAACTATTCAGACTTCAACAGGGACTATCCTGATCTGTCAGAGAGTGATGACTTCATCACCAACAAGACCCAGACAATGTCATTTACCCAGAGGCTCCGCCTTACATACAGGAATGATTTCGTGGAACTTACATTGGGAGGACGAACCAGAATGTCAAAGTCATGGTACACCATGGAAAATGCAAATGTAAATGCAACATGGAACAATCAGATCGACGGATCCATGAACTGGACCATTTCGGGAGGTGTCAACCTTATCGCGGATGTTGACTACAACTGGTATGAAGGATATACGACAGAGCAGGAGGATGAGGTCATCCTGAATGCCGAGGTGACCAAGAGACTTTTCAAGGACAAGTTCACCCTTGCTCTCAAAGCGTACGACATCCTCGGACAGTCGAAGAATCTGTCGGTAACCGACGCTTCCAACTACCATCAGGAGGTTCGTAACAACACCCTCGGACGTTACATAATTCTCTCGCTTACATACCGTTTCGGTACATTCAGCGGCCCTGGTGGCCCAGGTGGTCCAGGCGGTCCGAGAGGACCTCAAAGAAGGTAAACACATAGTAAAAAACAATGAGCAAATAATTTTGCTCATTGTTTTTTTTTATTGTATAAATTTACCATTCGATATGTGGCCTTATTTTCAGACTCTTGTTATTAAATTTGGTAATGATATACATGTTTACACTACCTGTCATTCTGATTTGCACTACCTGTCATTCTGATTTACACTACCTGTCATTCTGATTTACACTACCTGTCTTTCTGATTTACACTACTTGTCATTCTGAGCGTCAGCGAAGAATCTTTATAAAGATGCTTCACTTTGTTCAGCATGACAGACAGGAGATAACTATTTAGGTGAAAACTGATATATCATTCCCTTAAATTTTCTTTGGGAAGTATATTTGGCCATTTGTGTATAAAATTATGAAATATAAGACTGCTGAAGATGATTATGTGAGTCCTGTATCAGAGGTGATCGGGATTGTTTATGAGGGTGCTATGCTGACGGACAGCGTGGAGGCTGGTCTGGGATTCACCTTTGATGATGAGGAGATGACGGAAGGCGATACCATCATCATCGGAGGCTGATGCTTTCAAGAAAAAACTAATAACTCAAAATAATAAAATATCATGAAATTCAGTCATTTTATTTTTGCGGCAGTCATGGGTATCATGACTTTTGCGTCTTGTCAGGAGAACATCACTCCTGAAAATCCTGCCCAGGAACAGGAAGTCTACACAGTTCAACTTGGTTTCGGTGGCGAATGGGATGTTACTTACGAACCTCTGACCCGTGGAAACGACAACAATGACCTTTATGGTATTCAGGTTTACTCTGCGCCGAATAACGAGGAAAAAACCACTTGGTCATTCTATGCCTATGGACTGTTTGATAATGTAGACAATGTAACTATCAGCCTGCTTAAAGGATTCAAATATAAGTTTGTTGCTACGATGGTTGTGGATGGAAAGAATAAACTTAAAAATGATTATTACGAAGGTGGTTTTAACGCTCCGTTTTGGATTGAAGGTCAGCAATTCAGGAGGGGTATTGTCGAAAATCTTTTCAATTATTCTAGTACTGATTATTTCCTTTATATTGGTAGTGGTGAAGCATATCTCGAGGGTTTAAGCGGTTATTTCTATCACCCAAACACCGAACGTTTTTACGGTGAACTTCTCGACTATGTACCAGAGGAAAGCAGCAACGACAAGGCGAAGATCCATATGAAGCGTACAATTTTCGGAGCAAAATTCATTGCTCAGGGTAAGTTGGCAACTGCCGGCAGACTGGAAATCCTGATGACAAGCGCTCCTGCAATTTCAATCGATCTTGCTCAGGAGAAGCAGCATGATGACATTTATACATTCAAAAATGTTAAGGCGGCATATGACTATCAGACCGGCAATTACGAAGAGGATATCGATGTGTCAATCAACTGGCATTATGACACAGAAGACGGCGAAGTGACAGTTCCTCTCGGTACTCACAAGATCACTTACAAGCGTAACGCCACTACTGTCGTGAAGATCAACCTTGAGAACACCAATGTCGAGGGCGGCCTCGGTTTTGAACTTGCCGAGACAGGTGCTATGGTCGACGGTGACGAGTATGTGATCAATGACGGCGGCAATGTCGACACCGAAATCGATACAAATCACTGATAGGTCTTGTCATCTTCTTGTCAGGAATCTGACTCCAAGTGCAAGCAACAGCAGCATGAAGATGAATGTGCAGACGCGGCCTGTGATGTCGCCGTGAGATACATAGAACGTGATGTCATCACGCAGCGGAATGCTGCTTTCGATAACAGCCGGCTCCCACCAAGGGGTCGGCTGAATTATTTCTCCTGATGGGGCGATGATTGCCGAGATGCCGGTGTTTGCACATCTTGCTATGGCGCGGCGGGTCTCGATGGCACGGAGCGAGGCATAACTCAGGTGCTGTCTGTAGCCAGGGGTGTTTCCCCACCATGCGTCGTTCGTGATGATGGTCATCGCGCGTGCTCCCTTGCGGACATAGTCGGTGTAATATTCCCCATAGACCGATTCGTAGCATACCGCGCAGCCGACAGGTATGGTCTGGCCGTCTATGCCCTTAACTTCAAGAAGGGTGATTTCATCCTGACCCACACATCGTCCCATGACGCCTCCCAGCATGTCATCGATCTTGCAGAATATTGCCGGGTAAGGCGTGTGCTCGACAGCAACGACAAGCCTGCTCTTATGGAATATGCCGGTTCGTCCTGTGCCGTCAACCACAAGGGCGGAATTATGAGATTCCAGCCAGAGGTCTTCCCTCATCTCCCTTGCTGTGTGGCTCGGTCTTTCGGAAGATTCGATGTAGTCGTATGATGAGGCTCCGAAAATGAGGTTCACCCCCGGATAATCCCGAAGGAACGAGGTGAATCTTCTCCATGTGCGGCTTCTCGGATAGTCTCCGCATATGATGTCGCTGGTGAAGGTCTCGGGCGCGAGAACCAGGAGTGGACCGGCGGTGTTGTCTGCCTTCCTTCCCTTCAATGCAGAGGCCATCTGGCCTTCCAGAAGAGCATTCTGCTGGTCCTGGGTCATCGCCTGGAACTTGTTGTAAGGGTCGATGTTCGGCTGGACTATCAGTACGGGCAGTTCTTCCTTTGAGTCCATCGAATCCTTATACTCTTTTCCGATGATCGCGGAGACTATGACAGGGCAGGTCAGAAGGATGGCGTATCCTCCCAATGCAGCGGTCTTTGCTTTCCAGTTCCATCCGATGATACGGCCGTCGGAAAGCGAGACGAGCAGGCCGAAGAGTCCCAGGTTGCATGCCCATATCCATAACGAGCCTCCGAGTGCTCCTGTGATTTCATACCATTGTATTGCCCATGTGGTGCGTGCGAATGAATTTCCTAGCACCAGCCATGGCCACGAAATTTCGGCATCGAAATAGAATCTTTCCCATGCGATCCATGCGACCGCGAGGAATATATACGGCAGTGAGCCCGTGAATTTCCTTTTGCTCAGGCGGAAAAGTCCGAAGACAAGCGACATCTGGAGCGAATTTGCAAGGACAGCGAATATTCCGCCGCCTATCGTGGCGTTGCATACCCAGAACGTCGTGATGGCGTTCCAGAGCACGAATGCGGTGTAATGATATATCCAGACATGCTTTTTCCCGTTCAGGTCCGCTATGCGTTCCATGCAGAGCAGAGGAACGATGCCGAAGAGGGCTATGAGTCCTGTATGAGGGATGAGGAACGGTATGGACATCATCACTGCAAAAAGCGCGACAAGTCCCCAGAGCATTATATTTTCCTTTTTCATCAGTTGCTTGGTTTATCAGCAGACAAAGATATAAAAATTATTACTACCTTTGTCTGTTTACATATTCTTAAAAGTTCAGAGTTTATGCTTGTAGATATGCTCAAAGGATTTATGGTGGGAATCTGCGCTTCGGCTCCTGTGGGACCGATAGCGATTCTTGTCGTGCAGAAATCATTGAGCAAGGGGCATAAGGCCGGCTTCGTGTCAGGACTTGGAGCGAGCGTCGTCGACACCTTATATGCGTTCATCGCGATCTTCGCACTTGCATTCGCCCAGAAGTTCATAGACCAGCATCAGAACCTGATATTCTTCATCGGAGGCGCCGTTCTGGCTGTAGTAGGCTTTTCTATGGCCCTTTCCGATCCATTCAGAAAGATGAAGTCAGAAGAAGACTCAAACGTTTCTCCAAAGGATTTCGGTCAGGCTTTGGCCATGGGAATCTCCAATCCGATGGCGATATTCGTGATGTTCACCTTGTTCGCATTTTTCGGACTTGCGGATGAAGCGCCTCACAACTGGAGAGTAGCACCGATAATCCTGTCGGTGAGCCTGGGCTCGGTGACATACTGGTTCTTCATGTCATGGCTTTTGAGTCGTTTTCGTAAGTATTTCAGAATGAATGCAATACTGTGGGTAAGCAGGATCACAGGAGCAATAATAGTAATAATAGGCATAGTCCTGTTCGGACAGGGACTCTTCAATGTCGTGTTCAAGGGCATGCCGATAGTGTAATTCAACTATGGAAAAATCAAAAGTATTCTTTACAGACCTTAGGACTGTACCAGGTAATGACCTTCTCACCAAACTTGAGAGGCTTATGAGAAAAGCCGGCATCGCTGACATTGACTTTGACGGCAAGTTCGTAGCCATAAAGATTCACTTCGGCGAGCCGGGAAACATGGCGTATATCCGTCCGAATTATGCGGCACGCGTCGTTGACGTGATACGCTCGCTCGGCGGAAAGCCTTTCCTCACCGATTCGAATACATTGTATTCAGGTGGACGTTCAAATGCTGTCGACCATCTTCATGCTGCAATGGAAAACGGTTTCAACCGTATCGGCGCTCATGCTGACGTTATCATCGCCGACGGTCTCAAAGGTACTGACTACAAGGAAGTTCCTTGCGGTGGAACATATTGCCCTGCTCCAAAGATCGGTGCTGCTATCGCTGACGCTGACATCGTGATCTCGATGAACCATTTCAAGGGCCATGAACAGAGCGGTTTCGGAGGAGCATTGAAGAATCTCGGAATGGGTTCTGCAAGTGTCGGCGGCAAACTTGAACTTCATTCGTCGTCTCAGCCTTGCATTGACACCGAGAACTGCATCGGTTGCAGGATCTGTGAGAAATACTGCCGTCATGACGCTGTGAAGGTCGTTGACAGGAAGGCTGTCATAGATTATGACAAGTGCGTGGGCTGCGGCCAGTGCGTTGCCGTATGTCAGAAGGCCGCTGCCGTCGTGAAGGATTACGACACATCCGAAGTCCTCAACAGCAGGATTGCGGAATATGCATATGCAGTGGTCAACGGAAAGCCTTCGTTCCATATCAGTTTCATCATGAACGTTTCGCCTAACTGCGACTGCTGGAACCACAATGATGCGGCCATCGTCCCTGACCTCGGCATTGCTGCGTCGTTCGATCCGGTAGCACTTGACTGTGCTTGTGCAGATCTCGTGAAATCGGCTCCGAGCCTTCATGGAAACGCTATTTCAGACAAGGATGTTCATCATGAGCATCATGAGGAATGCTGCTCCGGACACCATCACAAGGGTGAAGACAAGTTCCGTATCGTCCATCCTGACACCAATTGGGAGGCCGGTGTCGAGTATGGTGAGAAGATCGGACTCGGCTGCCGCGATTATGAATTGATTAAAGTCAGATAAAATGAGTGAGAAGACACCGAAGAAAGGTATATTGAGCAACTGGATTGTCCGTAATATTTTCTGGGCATTGGTCATCGTTGTCGTGCTTGTGGCTGGATCGATGATCTTCCTGAATGTGGCGACACAACATAACCGTGAACTGGTCGTTCCGGATTTCACCAATATGACTGTGGAGGAGGCTGAACTTGCTGCCAGTCAGGCCGGAATGAGGGTAGAGGTTACTGACTCTGTCTTTGTCAAGAGGATGAGAAAGGGTGCGGTCCGTGACCAGAATCCTGCACCGGGAGCCTATGTCAAGGAAGGAAGACGTATTACATTGACTATAAATGCGCTTAATGCAAAGAAGGTCACTGTACCTAATCTTGTCGGTCTTTCTACCCGTCAGGCTATCGCGGAACTTCAGTCACGCGGTCTCGTGCTGGGCAAACTGATATATGTGCGCGACATGGCGACAAACAATGTTCTTCGTCAACTTCATGGAAACATGGAGATCGCTCCGGGCAAGTCTGTCGATGCTGACACTGTCATCGACCTTGTGGTAGGGCTCAATCCGAATGGAGAGTCGGCTACATATGTTCCTGATGTTGTCGGCAAAAGATATCTTGCTGCGGTGGATGTTGTTCATAAACAGTCACTTAATGTGAAGACCCTTCGTTTCGACGATAGTGTGAAGACTTATGAAGACAGCCTTGACGCGGTGGTGTACAGACAGTCGCCTGAGGCGTCGAAGATACCTGTAAACGTAGGAAACGATGTCTCATTGTATCTTACCGTAAATCCGGAAAGAATCCCTTCAAGATAATCATTGACGATGGAGAACAACGCTTTTTTTGACTTCGAGGATGCTCCGGTAGGGGATTTTGATGTGGAGCAGGCGGGCGATGAGGTCGCATATGAGGATGAACAGCAGGAGATGTTCGAGCATTACCGTTTCGACATTTCTTCCGGTCAGGTACCTATGCGTGTGGACAAATATCTTGCTACGCACATGGAATACACCTCCCGCCATCGTATCCAACTTGCCATAAAGGCTGAGTATATACGCGTCAACGGCAAGATCGTAAAGGCGAATTATGTCATCCGTCCGGGTGATGTCGTGACTTTCGTCATGCCGTATCAGCGTCGTGGACTGGAAATTCTTCCGGAGGCCATCCCTTTGAATATTGTCCATGAAGACGATGATGTCCTCGTGCTGAACAAGGAGGCGGGAATGGTGGTTCATCCCGGTCACGGACATTTCTCAGGAACACTGGTTAATGCTCTTGCACATCATCTCGGCATCTCGCAAGGTCCTGATGCTGAGGATGAAAGGATGGGTGTTCTGGTTCATCGTATCGACAAGGATACATCCGGACTGCTTGTGGTGGCGAAGAATGACGAGGCTCAACTCGACCTGGCAAAACAGTTTTTCGTTCACTCCATCGAGAGACGCTATGTCGCAATCGTCTGGGGAAATCTCAAGGAAGATGAAGGTACCATCACAGGCAACATCGGCCGTGACCCTAACGACCGCATGCGTTTCAAGGTTTTTCCGGAAGGAGACCATGGCAAGCACGCCGTGACGCATTATCGTGTCCTCGAACGTTTCGGCTATGTGACAGTAGTCGAGTGCCGTCTTGAAACCGGAAGGACACATCAGATCCGTGTCCATTTCAACTGGATCGGTCATCCTCTCTTCAATGACTCTCGTTATGACGGCTCGGAGATCCGCAAGGGAACCATCTATGCCAAGTACCGTCAGTTCATCGAGAACTGCTTCAAACTTCTCCCTCGCCAGGCTCTCCATGCCAAGACACTTGGATTTGTGCATCCGCGAACCAAGCAGATGGTCCGTTTCGATTCGCAACTTCCGGCCGACATGCAGGCCCTCATCGACAAATGGCGCAAATATTCCGAAAACATGACCCAGTTCCTCGAAGAGGAGTAGAAATAAAAAAGGTGGGAAACTAATCCAGTTTCCCACCTTTTTCATCGTAAAATTCATTCTGCAGAACTGTGAAGTCGGTTGTCTCGACTATCTCGATCTTACATCTGTACTTCTTCTTCCATCTTCCCACTATCGAGGTGAAGATGCCTCGTGTGAGGTAGGCTCCGAGAATAGGATTGACCTTCAGTGTGAGGCTGGTGAGTTTCTTCTCGTTCACATAGAAGGCAAGCCTTCTTTCGATAGCCTCGTCTATCACGACACTTGATGCGATCTTTCCGGTGCCGTTGCATACCGGACACACTTCGGAGGTGTTTATCTCGGTTGCCGGGCGCACCCTTTGCCTTGTGATCTGCATGAGACCGAACTTGGTGAGCGGCAATACGTTATGCTTCGCTCTGTCTGTCTCCATCAACTCCTGCATCTTCTTGAAGAGGGCGTTCCTGTGCTCGTTTGACTCCATGTCGATGAAGTCCACGATCACGATGCCTCCCATGTCTCGAAGGCGGAGTTGTCTTGCGATCTCTTCGGCTGCAAAGCAATTGACATCGAACGTGTTCTGTTCCTGCTCCTTGTTCTTGGTGCGGATACCGCTGTTGACGTCAATCACGTGCAATGCTTCTGTGTGCTCAATCACAAGGTATGCTCCTTGCTTGATAGGTACCACCTTTCCGAATGAACTCTTGATCTGTCTCGTTACTTCGAAGTGGTCGAAGATCGGTGCCTTGTCTTTGTATAACTTGACGATCTTCTCCTGCTCCGGTGAGATCAGCGAGATGTACTTGCGGATTTCCTCATAGATGTTCTCGTTATTTACATAAATGTTTGAGAATGAATCATTGAGAAGGTCTCTGAGGATCGTGGTGGTTTTGCTGTACTCTGTAAAGAGCAGTTGCACCCCCTTGGATTGTGCCAGTTTCTTCCAGGAATTCTCCCATTTTTCAACCAGTGAGATGACCTCTGCATCGAGAACCGCTGCATTCTTGCCTTCGGCTGCTGTGCGGATGATCGCTCCGTAGTTTTTAGGAAGGATGTTCCTTACAAGTGTCTCAAGTCTCCTCTTCTCCTCTTTTGAGGAGATTTTCTGGGATACGCTTACCTTCTCTGCGAAGGGAAGCAGTACAATGTTTCGTCCTGCCAATGAAATTTCTGCAGTCAGTCGTGATCCCTTTGTCGAAATCGGCTCCTTTACGATCTGGACTATGATCATCTGTCCCGGGGTGAGCACATTCTCTATGCGGCCTTCCTTTTCGAGGATCTTGCCGGGCTTGATGTGCTTGTAGATACCCTTGTTGTCCGTGTTCGGATTGACTCTTCTTACAAACTCGTCAAATGCTTCGAAGTACAATCCCAGGTCAAGATAGTGGACAAATGCCTCCTTCTCATCTCCGATGTCGACGAAGGCAGCGTTGAGGGCCGGAAGAATCTTCTTCACCTTTCCGAGGTAAACATCACCTACGGAGAAGGAATGACCCTGGCTGGACTCCTTGTTCAGTTCGATAAGCCTGTGGTTTTCCATCAGCGCTATCGACACTTCTGTTGAATTTACGTCAACAATCAGATCTTTTACAGACTCCATCAGGAATTTCAGTGATAAGATTATTTCAAAAAAAGAGACCGACCATCCTGGTCGGCCTTCTTTAGCGGACTGCTAAAATGGCAGACACTGGGAGAAAATTACTTTCTCTTCTTGTGTCTGTTCTTACGCAGGCGCTTCTTGCGCTTGTGCGTAGCCATCTTATGCCTTTTATGCTTCTTTCCGTTTGGCATACTTTAATGGTTTTAATTGTTTATATGTTTATTATTACTTTACTTCGTTCACGAAAACCTTAGCAGGCTTGAAAGCAGGAATGTTGTGAGCAGGAATAGTCATAGTAGTGTTCTTTGTGATGTTTCTTGCTGCCTTCTCTGCTCTGTGCTTGATGATGAAACTGCCGAATCCACGGAGATATACAGGGTTACCCTTTGCAAGTGAAGCCTTTACGCTCTCCATGAAAGATTCTACAACGATCTGAACTGTAGCCTTCTCTATTCCGGTTGCCTTGGCAACCTCGTTTACGATTTCTGCCTTTGTCATAATTTATTTACTTTTATTAAAATCAAAAACTATTGTCGATATATCCGTGCAAAGATAGACTGAATTTTTCAATTAGACAAATCAACTGCTTAAAATTCAACTAAAAAACTGAAAAACTGACAAAATTATTATCTGTCCGGCTGATTGGCATAGTTGGCATGGAGATTGACCATATATATGTCCGGAAATAATTTGTGGAGAAGACTGCCATTTTGGCAGATGTAGATCAATCTATGCTTATGAAAGACGTAATGAACGACATTTTTTCGCTTGGTGGAGCAGAAGTCAGTATCATCCCTGTCATGCAGGGTGACGGCATGATCAAACTCGACGAGGCCCAGTTGCCGGATTCACTTCCGATTCTTGCATTAAGGAATGCGGTACTTTTCCCGGGTACCGTCTATCCTATCACCATAGGTAGGGAAAAATCCATCCGTCTCATTGAAGATGCGGAGAAGAACAATACATTCATAGGAGCGGTTCCGCAGAACGACCTTGCTGTCGAGGACCCTTCCGAGCAGGATCTTTACCGCTATGGAACCGTGGCGAAGATAGTGAAGACCCTGGAAATGCCTGACGGTACCATCACGGCTATCCTTCAGGGATTCAAAAGGTTTGAAATAGAGTCAGTTGTGGAGTATGTTCCATATATGCTCGGACGTGTGCATTATCTTGATGACATCGTGCCTGAGCCTGACAGCAAGGTGGTGAGGATGATCGCCGAGTCTCTCAAGGAAAAGGCTTCTTCGGTAGTCCGTTCTTCCGCTCTTGTGCCGCGTGAGGCTGCTGCCGCCATCAAAGGTATCGACAATTTCGAATTCCTCGTGAACTTCATCGCGACTACCGTCGAAGTGGAGAATTATATGGACAAGGTGGAACTCCTTCAGTACGGTGACATCCGTTCACGTGCCATGAAACTTCTGTCAGTCCTTGACACTCAGGTGGAACTCCAGAAGATCAAGCAGGAGATCAACCAGAAGGTGAAGACCGAGATCGACCAGCAGCAGAGGGAATATTTCCTTAACAACCAACTCAAGACCATCCAGGAGGAACTCGGAATGGATGACGTTGAGGAGTTCTCTCAACTCCGTGCCCGTGCCGAGGAGAAACTATGGCCTGCTGCCGTTCAGGAGATCTTCGACAAGGAGATGGCCAAACTGGAGAGATACAACCCAAGTTCACCCGACTACAGCATCCAGTATAACTATATCCAGTTCATGCTTGACCTTCCTTGGGGAGAGATGTCAAATGACAATCTTGACCTGAAGAACGCTCAGAAGGTACTTGATGAGGACCATTATGGCCTTGAAAAGGTGAAGGACAGGATAATCGAGTATCTTGCAGTACTTAAACTGAAGGGTGACATGAAGTCTCCTATCCTTTGTCTTTACGGCCCTCCGGGTGTAGGAAAGACCAGTCTCGGTAAGTCTGTGGCAAGGGCTCTCGGACGTAAATATGTGCGTATAGCCCTTGGTGGCGTACACGATGAATCCGAAATCCGCGGACATAGGAAGACATATGTGGGAGCACTCCCGGGACGTATCCTCAACGGTATCAACCGTGCCGGTACTTCGAATCCGGTCATCGTTCTTGACGAGGTCGACAAACTTACAAAGGACATAAAGGGAGATCCGTCTTCAGCACTTCTCGAAGCGCTTGATCCTGAGCAGAATACGGCCTTCCATGATAACTATCTCGACATCGATTATGACTTGTCTAATGTTCTGTTCATTACGACAGCCAACAATATCGACACCATCCAGCCGGCCCTCAAGGACCGTATGGAGATGATCAATGTGAGCGGTTATCTGGCAGAGGAAAAGTACGAGATCGCAAAGAACTATCTTGTGCCTAAGCAGTTGGAAGAGCATGGCCTGGACAAGTCTCAACTCAAGTTTGAGAAGAGTGCCATCACAAAGATCATCGATGAGTACACTCATGAATCCGGCGTACGTGGGCTTGAAAAGCAGATCGCCAAGGTTGCCCGTGTGACTGCGAAGAAGATCGCCCTGGAAGAAGAATATCCTGCATCGATAAAGAAGGAGCATCTCAGGGAGTATCTGGGACTTCCGACCAACTCTCATGATATGCAGAAGGGAAATGAGGCTCCCGGTGTCGTTACAGGCCTGGCATGGACTGCTATGGGCGGTGAGATTCTCTTCATCGAAAGTTCTGTCAGCAAGGGCAAGGGCGTGCTTTCGATGACAGGAAACCTCGGTGATGTCATGAAGGAGTCCGCTCAGATCGCGTACCAGTATATCAAGGCACATCCGGAACTTACAGGAATGTCATATGAGGAATTCATAGAGAAGGACATTCATGTCCATGTTCCTGAGGGCGCTGTGCCGAAGGACGGCCCTTCTGCCGGTATAACCATGGTGAGTTCGATGGTGTCGGCATATCGCGGCAAGAAGGTGAAGAGCGGCATTGCCATGACAGGTGAAATGACCCTCAGGGGACGTGTGCTTCCGGTCGGTGGCATCAAGGAGAAGATTCTTGCGGCAAAGAGGTCCGGCATCCATACGATCGTCATTTCGGAAGAAAACCGAAAAGATGTTGAGGATATCAAGGAAATTTACATAAAAGGTCTTACCTTTGTTTATGTCAAGAATATTCAGGACGTAATAGACTATATATTTTAATTGAATATGGATTCCAGCGACCCCCGCCTGCCTGACGGCAGGCACCCCCTGGCCGGGGGTGGCATGTCGCTTATATCCATATCCAATTAAAATAACATTCAATAAGGCCTTTATTATGGATGTACGGATAGAGCAAAGTTGGAAGAACGCATTGGCGGGCGAATTTGAAAAACCATATTTCGCATCGCTGGTGCGTTTCCTTCATGATGAGAAGGCTGCGGGAAAGAAGATATTCCCTCCCGGAAGCCAGATTTTCCGTGCCTTCGACCTGACTCCTGTACAGGATGTCAAGATCGTAATCCTCGGGCAGGATCCTTATCATGGACCCGGTCAGGCTCATGGCCTGTCTTTCTCTGTTTCGAAGAACATGCCTGCTCCGCCGTCGCTCAAGAACATTTTCAAGGAAATCGAATCTGACCTGGGGGTAAAGATGAGCGGCTATCCGGATCTTGAAAAATGGGCTCGTCAGGGAGTTCTTCTTCTGAACTCCATACTGACTGTAAGAGCAGGTGAGGCGGCCTCTCACAGCAGAATAGGCTGGGAAGAATTTACGGATGCTGTA
Organism: Candidatus Cryptobacteroides sp.; assembly: GCA_045539115.1. Classification (GTDB taxonomy): domain Bacteria; phylum Bacteroidota; class Bacteroidia; order Bacteroidales; family UBA932; genus Cryptobacteroides. The sequence goes on from JAZQES010000010.1 coordinate 25,766, forward strand.
ATCCGGTATATATCAGATAATTGCAATGGTGTAATCTTCATGCTATGGGGCAATTTTGCAAGAAGCAAAAGAGATCTCGTGGACCGTTCTCGTCACTATGTGCTGGAAGCGGCACATCCTTCTCCGTTAGCCCGTGGGGCATTCTTCGGATGCCGCCATTTCTCTCAGGCCAATTCCATACTGACATCACAAGGCAGGACTCCTGTCGACTGGATATTATAAAAGAAGAATGATGAAAAGAATCGCATTGTTTCCGGGATCTTTCGATCCCTTCACAGCAGGACATCTTAACATATTGAAGAGGGCTCTGACCATGTTCGACGAGGTCGTGGTCGCTATCGGTGTCAATATCGACAAGAGGGGATTCTTCCCGAATGAAAAGAGGATCGACATCATCAGGCAGGCGGTAGCCGGTCTTGAAGGAGTGAGCATCATCCAGTATGACACCCTGACGATCGACATCTGCCGTCAACTCGGCATAAGACATATTGTCAGGGGAGTAAGGAACATGATTGATTTCGAGACGGAGAGGTCCATAGCAGATGCCAACAGGAAACTTGCACCGGACATCGAAACCATCATCATTCCGACTGCACAGGAGTTTGCACACATTTCATCTACGGCTGTGCGTGACCTTCTGAAGCATGGAGGTGACACTTCATTGTTTGTTCCGGAGGGTGTGGAACTATGAGAAGACTTGCGTTCATAATCTTTTCCAGCATCCTTTTCTGTCTTTCTCTGACGTCGAATGCCCAGCAGTTGGATTCATCCCTCAGGGCATTGCTGGATGCAAAACTTTCCGAATATTTTACGGCTCTTGAGCCTGAAAGCATCCAGACAAAGAAGACGGAAAGTGATTTCCTGATCGAGGCTGCAACTGATTCCCTGGTGCGTCAGTTTGTGGCATTGCGTGTCTATGACCATTACCTTACTTCTCCGGTAATGGGTTCGGAAGCAGTGGCCATCCATATCTATGACAAATGGTTCCAGCCGGGACTTGTGAAGATGGAAAGCGATATGGACATGCTCACGGCCCGTATATTCGCTGAATTCAACCGTCAGTCACAGATAGGTGAACTGGCTCCTGAACTTGTCATGGAAACGATGGCAGGGGATACCGTGAGGCTTTTTACCAGAAGGTCGGCATATGCGGAAGACGGGGACAGACATAGTGTGCTTTTCTTTTATGATGCAGGCTGTGCCAGATGCAAGGTGGAGAGCATTCTCTTGAGAAGTCTCCTCGATTCTGAAAATTATCCTATAGATTTCTATGCAGTCTATGCAGGTGACAACCGGCAGGCATGGGAGGAATATGTTTCAAGAAGATTTGATGTCGAGGCTCCCGATACGAAGGTCGTGCATCTGTGGGATCCTTCCCTGTATTCTGACTTCCAGCGTAAATATGGAGTTGTGCAGACTCCGAGAATGTTCCTGATAAGACCGGATGGAGTGATAAAGGGACGCGGTCTCGACGCCTCTGCCCTTTCTCAGATGCTGGATGAGGTTCTTGCCTCGCCTGACCTGGAATACGGAAGTCCGGAAACAGAGGAATTCTTTGACAATCTGATGGTTGCGTTCTCTACCTCCGAGGGTGGACCGACTCCATATGATGTCTCTTGTGCTGCGGATTATCTTGCTTCATCATCTCTTCATGCAGGAGATACTACATTATGCCGCCAGATGATGGGTGATTTCATGTATTATCTCGCTCCAAAGACCGGGGAAGGCGTGAAGGAAGGTCTTGATTATCTGATAGACGAGTATGTCCTCGGACGTGACGACATCTGGAAATCACAGGATGATTCGCTTAAGGTCATAGGCTTTGCAAAGGTCATGGACGATCTTTTGTCTAAGGCAGAACCAGGTACTGTCATTTCTGACATCGAAGTCCCTGCTGACCTTCTCAGAAAGGGCAAGAGACCGAAGTCCGGAGAGTTCCGCCTTTCAAGACTTAAGGGAAAGTCAAATCTGATAGTTTTCTATACTGAAGGTTGCCATGTATGTGATGCGGAAAAGGCGGCAGTACGCAGTCTTGTGGCATCCGACAAGAATTGTCAGGCTCTCTTTGTCAATATGGACCGGATCGTCATGGATGATCCTGCATTGGCCGGACGTCTCTTTGACGCATTCGATCTGTCTGTCCTACCTTTCATTGTGGAGACTGACAGAAAGGGGGAAATCATGCACCGTTATATTACTTTGCAATAATTGTGTAATTATTACAGAAAATGTAATGGTTTGGCCCGTGGTTTGATTTTGTCATGCTTATAAACGAGTATTGACCCTTAAACCCCGACTGCCATGCGTAATTTCATCGACTCTTATCTTGACAATCCTTCAGCAGCGATATCTGAGGCATGCAAGTCATTGGAAAATAATGATTTCGGCCAAAATTATGATGACGATATGATTTATGGCGAAATTTCCTCTCCGGAATTTCAGTTATATCTTGAGATACTCTTCTCGAAAGATGTGGAAGATGCTAATTTTGTGAGTGTTGCATAATTTGTATATATTTGCGGAAAATATGTCTATTCTATGAGAAAACTGTTTTCTGCAATATCGATCTTCTGCCTTACGGCGATGATTTCAATCACATTATCTGCACAGGATCAAGAACTTAACCAGACCGTCAAGGAACGTGTTTACAAACTTGAAAATATCTGTGGCATCTGGACAGGTATGACAGGTGATGTCACCGTTACCATGTCAATGGATATGGAAGACAGTTCGTCTGCAATAGGTGAACTTACCAAGGAAGGCATGGTATATTTCCTCCACTGCTTTACTGACGATATGGACAAACTTGATCCATATGCAGCAGGTCCTGGTGAAGAATATGAGTATTGTATTCTTCAGCAGAACAGCGGCGAGACAATGGGCATCTTTTATCTTTCTCTTTCAGAAAACAAACTGTCTGGAATTTATTACGCGGATTTTGTCGAGACTCCTGTTACATTGACTCGTGCTGACAGTTCTCCGGCAGTAATGGAAATAAAAGAAATCGACCTTGAGAAGGCCGATGAAGACAAGTGGGAAAATACCCGATATCTTGATACACGCGAAGCATACGAGTCTTATCTTGAAGATTTTCCAGAAGGCAAATATTCCGGCGAGGCAAAGTACCTTCTGGATACATTTGAGGACAGGCACCTTTGGGAGAAGACTGTGGAAGACGGCAGTTTTGAGGCATATAAGTCCTATCTGGATTCACCTGTGCAGCCGAAATTGAATGAAACCAAGGCCAAGGGTGTGTTGGCTTATATGAATGCCTTGAATGCAGAAAATGCAGATGATCCTGATGCTGTGCTGAAATTCCTTGAAGAAATGGAAAAGACTTCCGGTCTTACTGAAGAGGCGGAAATGATGAAAAAGAGGAATCTTGAAGCACAGGCTTACAAGAAATATCTGAACTCTTCAGATGATGAAGAATCCATACGTAATGGAATTGAATATGTCAATACATATCTGCGTGGAGAACATCGTTCAGAGGTGTCTGACAGGGTGGCTTATCTGATGGCATCGTCGCCTGCTTATCTTGCAGGTACTCCATGTGAGATCATCTTGACATATGCCGTTAATGATTCAACAAAGGAATATGTAAGAAAACAGACTTCTAAGGCGGCCAAGGCTCGCAGCAGGAATTCTTCAAAGACTTCTAGAATGGGCTTTAACGGTGGAATCGGAGGTACTGTCGAGGCCACTCTGCCAGGTTATGACATGATTTATGGAGGACATGCTCTTTTCAGCATAGGTGACAACAGGAATTTCTTCAATTTCGAATTCGGAATCAGGTACCGTTACTGGCAGTTCAAGGAACTTACGCCTGAAATAGGAAATGTCGATTTCCATCATATCAGACTCGTCGCTGCTCCAAAATTCAACTTGATAAGGCAGAAAAAGAGTGCTTTTTATCTGTATATTGCTCCAGAAGCAGGTTATGGATACCCGATCGATATGCATGCGACAGGCCTTTATATGCCTAACAGTGTGTCATTTGGCGGTAGAATAGGTGCTGGATATGGACGTTTTGATTTGTCTGCTATTGTGACTCATGACTTTATTCCGATGGTCAACGAAAAATTCCCTGCCGGAAGATATTCTCAGACACAGGTCGGTCTGGCATTTACTTTCTATATATCCGGATCTGGCCGAAACTGATGAATATCAGACAGATATAAGATGCCCGCCTTTACTTGTGAATTGTAAAAGCGGGCATCGTTTGATTTTATGAGTCCCTATCTGAACAGGAGAGGAAGGAACTCTGTCAGGTAGATTCTCCAGTTTCTCCATATATGGCCGTCCTCATTCTCATAATATTCATGAGGATAACTGTTCTCTTCAAGTTTCGCTATGAAATCCACGTTGGCCTTGTAAAGGAAGTCCGTTTTTCCGCAGCCTATCCATAACAGGGAAGGATTCCTGCTGAAATATCTTTCCAGTTTCTGGTCGAAATCCTGATATATCGGAGATATCGATGTGTCGTTGACTCCGATTGCGGCAGAGAACATGCCGGAATAATCGAACATGTCGGGATTATTCATGCTTATGTACAGAGTGTGGAAACCTCCCATCGAGAGTCCGCAGATCGCACGGCTCTGCTTCTTTGCCATTGTCCTGTAATTGGCATCGATGAAGTTCACAATCTCAGGAAAAGAGGTCTCGAATGTGCCCTCCATGGTCTGTGGCAATCTGCCGGTTGGGTGGATGTATCCTGTGGAATTTTCCCCGGGAGCGGCTTCCTGTGAGATGTTTCCATTGGTGAATACGGCGATCATAGGACTGGCTTTGCCCTGTGCGATGAGATTGTCAAGAATCTGTACGGCACGTCCCTGCTCTATCCATGCCTCTTCGTCACCTCCCATGCCGTGTAATATATATACTACCGGATATCTCTGTTTCCTGTTCTTTTCGTATCCGGCAGGAGTATATACGTTTAACCTGCGGTCGAATCCCGCTGTGGCGCTTTCATACCATACTTTTGAAACTGTGCCGTGCGGTACATTCTGGATTGTATACAGGTCTGCACGTCCGCCGGGAACGATGAATGCGCTGGTGAGCGAGGCAATGTCCCTGTTCACCCACATGTTGTTCTTGTCGATCACATTGTCGCCGTCTACATTGAACGTGTAGGTGTACATGTCAGGGGCGACCTTGGACTCCGTGGTATATTCCCATACTCCGTGTTCGCCTTCCTTGAGTTCTGCCACGCCGGGGATGTCGAATGTGCCGTGCGGAGTTTCCACTTTCTGTTTTGGCAGGAAGTCTCCGCTTACGGTTACTTTCACAGCCTTCGGTGCATGGTAACGGAATGTCACCGTGCCGTCAGCATTGATTTCTGGTGATTTGATGTCAACCCTGCTCCAAAGCGCTTCTTGGGCCGATGAACTTGCTGCAACAAGCAGTGCAGCGATGATAAGTAACTTTTTCATAGTGCTTATTTTGTGGTTGTTAAAAACTTGCCGCGGACTCCATCTTCTCTCTGATCTTTTCGGTGCAGAGATTTCCGAGGCTTCCTGCTGACGTATGTTTCAGGTCTTCTGCCGTCAATTCTCCGTTAGATTTTCCCGGTGCCCCCTGATATCGGAATCTTCCCTCGTTGACCTCGATACCTACTTCCCTGTATGCATCTCGGAACGGCATTCCTGCCAGGGTGCGGCGATTGACTTCCTCAACTGTAAAGAGATAGTCATATATCGAGGAATCAAGAATCCTCTCGTTTATCCTGATATGCTGAAGCATGTAGTCAGCCATATGCAGGCATTTGTGCATGAGTTCAAGGGCAGGGAAGAGTATATCCTTCAGAAGTTGGAAGTCGCGATGGTATCCATGAGGCATATTGCCGCAGAGCATGCTGATCTGGCTTTCTACAGACATTATCCTGTTGCAGTTCCCGCGCATGATCTCCCATACGTCAGGATTTTTCTTGTGCGGCATTATACTGGATCCGGTAGTCAGTTCGTCCGGGAATCTGATGAATCCGTAATTCGGGCTCATATACATGCAGCAGTCAGAGGCGAACTTGTTGAGTGTGAGTGCGACAGCACCTATGGCAGAAGCGACTGCACGCTCGGATTTCCCTCTGCTCAACTGTGCCGCAACTACATTATAGTCAAGACTTCCGAAATCCAGAAGTTCCGTAGTCATTTCCCTGTCCAGAGGGAATGAACTTCCATATCCTGCTGCGGAACCGAGCGGATTCTGATCAGTCACATTGAATGCCCCTCTGAGCATATACATGTCGTCTGCAAGAGCCTCTGCGTAAGCGCCGAACCATAGTCCGAATGATGACGGCATCGCTACCTGACCATGTGTATATCCGGGCATAAGGACATTCTTATGCTTCTCGCTCAGATTCTGAAGCGTGTAGAACAGATGGAGGATTTCGTCACGCAGAGTGATGACCTCATCTTTGAGGAAGAGTTTCAGGTCCACCAATACCTGGTCATTTCGTGAACGGCCGGAATGGATCTTCTTTCCGATGTCTCCCAGACGCCTTGTCAGAAGCAGTTCCACCTGCGAATGGATGTCTTCGACATCATCTTCCAGTATGAACTCTCCGGCATTTATCTCACCGAGTATCTGATCCAGAGCCTCTGTCAGTGTCACCAGTTCTTCTGATGTAAGAAGCCCTATCGATTCCAGCATCCTGATATGTGCCTTAGAACCGATTACATCATATTTTGCCAGGCACATGTCCAGAATACGGTCGTTGCCGACGGTGAAATCTTCTACAAGGTCTGTAGCCTGTGTTCCTTTGCTCCAAAGTGTGCTCATATAAGTCTGTTTATGAATTCAATGTATGTTTTTACTGCATTGTCTATTTCGGAGATGAATACAAATTCATCTTTACGATGTGAACGCGAAGATTCACCGGGACCCATCTTTATCGCGTCACAGCCGACTCTCATCCAGTCCGAAGTCGTAGGGGATGAAAAGGACTCTATGCCCATGTCTTCGATGATATGTTGAAGTGGCGAGTCTTCCGCGGTCGCGCTGGAACGGTTTGTCAGATTGCGTGCCTTAAGCATGCTCTCACATATACCCTGCAATTCATTCATGATGTCTTCATTGTCATACTGTTCGGTAGGACGGATGTCGATCACGAAACTGCATGTGTCCGGAATCACATTATGCGCGGTTCCTGCATTGATCTGTGTCACATTCATGTTGACCTTTCCCATTCTCGGCGATACCCTGCCGAAGGCATGTCTGCGTATTCTGCTGATGTCGTCCAGAGCGATGTATAATGCGTTTCGGCCCTCATTTCTTGCAGCATGACCACTGACCCCATGGGCAACGGCATCGATTACCAGCAGCCCTCTTTCCGAGGTGGCAGCCTTCATTCCTGTCGGTTCTCCTATTATGGCATAATCAACCGGAACAGCACCGTCTATGCTTTCATCTCTCCTGCATAGGACATCTCCCCAAAGTCCAGTCATGCCTCCTGGTCCTGACCGCTCTTCCTCGCATGTCAGAACAAGGACAATATTTGCCTTGTTACTGTTGTAGAAATACCGGTATGCCGCAATCATGGATACTACGGATGCGCCGTCGTCATTAGTGCCTAGACCGGCTACGATATCATCCGCTCCGAACTTTCTTCCTTCTGACCGGCTGATTACCTCAGCGGCTTCTTCATAATCAGGCATATATGGATCAAAACCATAGCCTTCGCATGGGCTTACAGTGTCTATATGGGCACAGAGCATCAGTACCGGCCCCTTTGTAATATCGATGTTCGCGGCAATGATGTTGTTGCCGTGCCTCCGGTGTGTGATCCCCTTGTCTGTCATCCAGCGGGATATGAATCCGCAAACCTCATCTTCGTGGAAGGAAGGTGAAGGGATTGCCGTCATGCCTTTGAGCAGGTCGACTGACTCGCTGACAAGTCTCTTTATTTCAGCATTCGGTTCCATGTTCATGTATTCGGTCGCTATCTGATCAGGATTGTACCTGTATCTGCAAGAAGGTCGGAAGCATGCTTGATGATGACTTTCTCCACTCCGGATTCAATGGCCTTGAATGAATTGGTCAGTTTCGGAATCATCCCGTCTGCTATTATTCCTTCCTTCCTGAGTTCATCAAAACTGCATCTGCTGATCTCGCGGATCACGCTGTCGTCATCATCCTTGTCACGCAGGACACCTTTCTTTTCGAAGCAATATATCAGTTCGGTGACATGCGTAAGCCTGCCGTCATCACTGCAATGCGTACATTCCTCGCAGCGGCAGCATACCTCCCGCGGAGAACGGTATCTGTATCCTGCCATCGCTACGGCAACGGAAGAGGCTATCGTGTCGGCATTAGTGTTAAGAAGACTGCCTTTCCCGTCGTGGTTTATCGCGTTGAATACGGGGACTATACCTTTTTCGAGAAGAGAATATATGAATCCTGCATTTACGCATCCGGAATTGACATCCCCCACGAATCCATAGTCCACCATCCATTTCCCCTCCTCATCCGAGGCGGTCACGGATGTCTTGTCCATGAGCGATTCCGCACTTTCACGTGTCATCTCCACATGCATCGGAGGCCTTTTCCGTGCTTCTATCACATTGGCGTCAGCACCGCACAACCCGATTGCATTACAGCCTTCGGCCTGAAGCAGGGCTGTGATGTTCTTGCTGCACCATCCGGCATATACCATAGTCACGATCTTCAAAGTATCCTCATCAGTCACTCTGCGTCCCTCTATCATCAGCGGAACCATGCCCATGGCTTTCTGCATCTGGCTCGCCATCACTCCGCCGCCATGCACAAGGATCTTCATACCCGGCATTGCGGCAAAATCCTTTACGAACTGTCTCAGAAGTCCGGGATTGTCTACTATGTTTCCTCCTATCTTTACAACTCTGATCATAGTTGCGTCACTTAATTATCTGATTATCAGTTGCTTCTGCATTATGCCTGCTGCATCTGCACAGCAGGCATAATGCGTAAGTTGTTGATTGTTAATCTTTTAAATGTTGCGGAGAATCTCCTTCAGAATTGTCTGGGCCGATACTATCCTGTTCGCTGCCTCCGGAATGACGATTGACTGAGGGCTTTCGATCACTTCGTCTGTCACAATCATATTTCTGCGTACAGGAAGGCAGTGCATGAAATACGCATTGTCGGTCAGAGCCATCTTTTCTGCATCTACAGTCCAGTCACGGTCTGTTGACAGTATCTTTCCGTAATTCTCCCCGCTGTATGCCGACCAGTTCTTGGCATAAATGAAATCTGCACCTTCGAATGCCTTCCTCTGGTCATATTCGATTATGGCGCGGCCGGTGAATGCCGGGTCAAGTTCATATCCATGAGGATGAGTGATCACGAACTCATAATCGGTCATGTTGATTCCTTCTGCGAAAGAATTAGGAACGGCCTGAGGCAGGGCTTTCGGATGCGGAGCCCATGTCATTACGACCTTAGGTCTGTCCTTCTTCTTGTATTCCTCTATGGTGATGAGGTCTGCAAATGTCTGGAGCGGATGCCTTGTGGCTGCCTCCATGCTGAATACCGGCTTGCCTGAATATTTGATGAACTGGTTGATGATCACTTCGTTATAATCCTGGTTCTTGTCCGACAGTCCGGCAAATGCACGTACGCCGATCACGTCGCAGCAGCAACCCATCACTGGAATGGCTTCGAGAAGATGTTCCGGCTTGTCGCCGTCCATAACAACGCCTCTTTCCGTTTCAAGTTTCCATGCTCCCTGATTGACATCAAGCACGATGACATTCATTCCGAGGTTCATCGCAGCCTTCTGAGTGCTGAGTCTGGTGCGTAGGCTTGAGTTGAAGAATATCATCAGCAAGGTCTTGTTCTTTCCTAGTTCCTGGTCTGCAAACGGATTCTCCTTTACATATCTTGCTGCTTCCAATGCCTTCTGGAGATCTGGCAGTTGGGTTATAGATGTGAAATGTCTCATAATGTCAGTTCCTTCCAAGCGTTAACGAATGATTCTGCGGTTTTATGTGATATGGTAAGTGAAGGGAGAAGACGGATGACCTTTGCCCCTGCCGCTCCTGTGAAGAAATGCCTTTCAAAGAGCAGCCTGTTTCTGAGCCCCACATATTCATCCTTCAATTCCATTCCTATCATAAGCCCCTTGCCTCTGTATTCTGCTATTGCCTTGTCATCCTTGAATGCTTCGGCAAAGTACTCGCCGATTCTGGCTGCATTCTCTATAAGATGTTCATTTTCAATGATGTCCAGAACTGCAAGCGCGGCTGTGCAAGCAAGATGATTGCCACCGAATGTAGTTCCGAGCATACCGTATGAAGCCTTTATGACCGGGCTTATCAGCACTCCTCCGATCGGAAATCCGTTACCCATTCCCTTCGCCATGGTAATGATGTCAGCCCTTACCCCATAGTGCTGGTGAGCGAAAAATTTACCCGTACGTCCGTATCCCGACTGGATCTCATCAAGAATAAGGAGACAGCCATGCTTGTCGCATAAGTCACGGAGGCCTTTCATGAACTCTGTCGTCGGCTCATAAATTCCTGCCACTCCCTGTATGCCCTCGATGATCACGGCTGCAAAATCTCCCTTTGACAATTCAGCCGAAACTGCTTCCAGATCATTCAACGGCACGAAAACGATATTGTCCGTAGCATTGAACGGAGACTGTATCTTTGGATTGTCAGTTGCCGCCACGGCACCCGAAGTCCTTCCATGAAAAGCCTTCCTGAATGCCAGTACCTTTGCCTTACCGGTGTGGAAGGAAGCAACCTTGAGAGCATTCTCGTTTGCCTCCGCTCCACTGTTGCAAAGGAAAAGAGCATAATCATCGTAGCCGCAGACCTTGCCAAGGCGTGCTGCCAGATCTCTTTGCAGCGAATTCTGCACTGCATTCGAATAAAATCCCAGCATGTTCAACTGCTCGGAAAGCATCTTCACATAATGCGGATGGCAATGGCCCACCGAAATCACGGCATGTCCGCCGTAAAGATCGGTGTATTCCACCCCGTTCTTATCCCAGAGTGTCGTATCCAGTCCTTTGACCGGTTCTATATCCCATAAAGGGTAAACATCAAATAAATTCATAGCATTCTAACTCTATATCTTTCAACTCCGTTTCAGGTCTTTGTCAATAGAATTCTTCTCTTTTCAGGGAGGATGGCAATTGTGCGGAATTGGCATTTTCGCACCCCCGCGTAGGGGGAGGGGCCCACTCGCAGAGTGGGAGGGGGCCAATGGAGCACAATGCCTTCTGACCTAAAAAGCAGAAGGTTTGAGACGAAGTCCGGTATCTTCCGGCAGTCCGAACATCAGATTCATATTCTGCACCGCCTGTCCTGCAGCACCCTTCACAAGATTGTCAATTGCAGAAGCAATATGCACATATCCATCATGGAGTTCCACATGCACAAGACCCTTGTTGGTATTCACAACCTCTTTCATCGAAATCCCCTCGGCACTATGGAACACAAAAGGCGAATCCGCATAATAATCCTCGAAAATCTTCCGATAATCCTCCTGGCTTACTCCTTCGGCAGCCCTAGTGTATACACTCGCAAAGATTCCTCTCGCAAAATCACCCCTCAACGGCACAAAATTCACTACAATCTCGTTTTGCGTTTCCCGTTCACAAAGTTCTTGAGGGCAGGCCGCAGCCTTCGAACCGTTTGTACAGAGAACTTTTATCAGATTCTGCTTTATCTCCGCAAGATGCTGGTGCGTAAACAGTTTGTATATCGAAATGTTATCGCTTCTGTAACTGAAATGCGTCGTCTCTCCCGGCTTCTTTCCGGCTCCCGTCGATCCAGTGATGGCGGTGACATGAATCTCGTCATTGATGAGCCCTGCTGCTGCAAGCGGAAGCGTCGCCAATTGTATAGCGGTAGCAAAACATCCCGGATTCGCTATGTCATGAGCCTTGCGGATCTCCTCCTTTGCACTTTCGCAAAGACCATATGTAAAATGCCTTCCGGCATAATCTCCCTCAAGTCTGAAATCATTGCCGAGATCGATTATCCTGCATTCAGGAGATATGTCATGGCTGTCAACAAACTGCCTTGAAATACCGTGACCCAGACACAGGAATATCACATCCGGATTGTTCAGGTCCTTTCCGAAGCAAAGGTCGGTCTCACCTATAAGATCCCTATGCACGGAAGCCACCGGCGTTCCCTCTGATGAGGTCGTCGTAGCCGCCACAATCTCCACCTCCGGATGATTCAGCAATATCCTGAACAGTTCTCCTCCTGTATATCCAGTTCCTCCGGCAATCGCCACGCGGATTTTATTGTCTTTATTCATGTTTACACTGTTACATAACCATTGTGCCACACTACTCCTCTATGGAACCGTTCACCGAATAATAAATTTTCAAAGGATTTGCGATGACCTTCGTGAATCCGACTACATCGCGTCCTGTATATGAGTTGTTTACCTCGCCATATGCGCCGAACTTCGAACACATAAGGTCATGCTCGCTTGTACATCCGAGAACAGAGAAATGATAAGGCATAAGGGCAATCTCCACCTCTCCAGTCACATTCTTCTCGATGCTGTCCATCATGGCCTCCATGTCCCTGCACACAGGATCCAGATACATTGCCTCGTGCATCTGCTGGCCGTACCATCCGGCAATCTGCTCCTTCCAATAAAGTTGTCCTTTGGTAAGAGTGTGTTTTTCAAGAAGATGATGTGCCTTGACGATCACGAGCGGTGCGGCCGCCTCGAAGCCGACGCGGCCCTTGATGCCGATGATTGTGTCTCCGATATGTATGTCACGTCCTATTCCGAACGGGCCTGCGGCATCACGTACGGCCTTTATCACGTCGACAGGATTCATCTCCGTTCCGTTGAATGAAACAGGCTCACCCTTGCGGAATCCGATCTTTATATGCTCCGGTTCAGTTTTGGTGACCTTGGTAGGATATGCTTCTTCCGGAAGGTAACCGTCTGATGACAGAGTCTCCACTCCACCGATGCTTGTTCCCCAAAGTCCCTGGTTTATAGAGTATCTGGCCTTTTCCCATGTGAAGTCGAACCCATGCTTCTGGAGGAAGTCTATCTCGAACTGACGGGTGAATCCGTGTTCGCGTACAGGTGCAATGATCTCCACTTCCGGGGCAAGTACTTCGAAGACGATGTCGAAACGTACCTGGTCGTTTCCTGCTCCGGTACTTCCATGAGCCACGGCGTCCGCTCCCAATTCTTTAACATGTTTGAGAACCTCAAGGGCCTGGAACACTCTCTCGGAACTTACAGAGAGTGGATAAGTGGCATTCTTGAGGATATTTCCGTATATCAGATACTTGATGCCCTTATTATAATATGTGTCTACGGCATTGACATTCTTGTGAGACGCCGCTCCAAGATTCAACGCACGTTCTTCGATATTCTTTTCTTCCTGTGCTGAAAATCCGCCAGTGTTTACCATGACGGTGTGTACCTCATATCCTTGTTCCTTGAGGTAAGGGACACAGAATGATGTGTCCAGTCCGCCGCTGAAGGCGAGTACTACTTTCTTGCTCATATCTTTAATTCTTTTGTTCTCCATCTTTAAGATTTACCAGTTCCGGATGTGCCGGACTCAATACTTCTATATGCTCTGCAGGATCGTAGAGAAGGCCGGTGCAGAGACACATCTTATGCTCGTTCGCTTCGAGGATCTCATAGTTGCGGCAACCCTGGCATCCTTTCCAGAATTCCGGATCATCGGTCAGTGCTGCAAATGTGACGGGCCTGAAGCCGAGTTCATAATTCATCTTCATCACTGCCGCTCCCGTTGTTATGCTGAATATCTTTGCATTCGGGAAGAGATTGCGTGAATGTTCGAATATCTTTCTTTTGATTCTCATGGCAAGTCCGATTCCTCTGAAAGCATGTGCTACGATAAGTCCTGAGTTTGCGACGTATTCCTTGCCGCCCCAGGTCTCGATATATGAGAATCCTGCAAATCTTCCGTCTTCGGAAACTGCTATTATGGCCTTGCCGGCCAATATCTTTTCGGAAATGTATTCCGGTGTTCTTCTTGCGATACCCGTTCCTCTTTCACGGGCAGAAATAAGAATTTCTTCACAGATTTCATCTGCATACACTACATGGCTGTCATCAGCCACCATAACATGGATGTCCATGGATGTCTAATTAAATGTTGATATTTGTACGGATTGTCCCTGAAAACGGGAATATGATTGGCCCTAACGGCAAGACAAACCGAGATTGTCAATTGCAATTGGGAGGGAAATGCTTCGAGAGCCCCTCCTAAAGTCGGACGAATATTTGCCTGAAAATGACCATAATGAGTACAAAGATAGCAAAATTTATCAATTAATTGTTAACTTTGGCGAAATTTTATTTCCAGACAGAAGTGGCCAAAAAACGTAAGAACAATTCTGCCGGCATCGATCCGGAGTATCTTAAGAAACAGAAGGAATCTCTTGTGAGAAGACACAGGCAGGTCATATACCTGAATGACAGCGAGATGGCTGCCATCAGACAGTATTGTGACAAGTTCCGTGTCGGCACTAAGGCTGCGCTCTTCCGCGAAGCGATCATGGAGAAGGTACTGTCTGAACTGGATGACAATCATCCTACATTGTTCTGATGAATTGCTGATGAAAATCTGATATTGTAATGAAAGGAATCATAACTGCTTTCGCCATCATGCTTTTCAGTATGACGGCCATGGCCCAGGAACAGAATGCCATGGGAAATGTACAGGTCTCGGATGTGGATGACTTTACCATTGTAAAGGATGAAGTTGTGGACGGAGTAAGATATGTAACTGCTGTTCCAAGTGCAAAGGTGTGCTCCAAGCAGATAGACATCGAAATCAAGGACGGCATCATCCGTAAGGTCGTATATACCAGAGGATGTGACGGAAATGCCAAAGGCATAGGAGCCCTTATCAAGGATATGCCGGTCGAAGAGGCCATAAGACGGCTTGAGGGCATCACTTGCGGCAAACGCGGAACCTCTTGCCCCGATCAGTTGGCCAAGGTGCTGAAGTCATTGTAATATAAGAAGAAAAGGAAGCCTCAGGCTTCCTTTTCTTCTTTCCTTGCAGCATTGTAGCAATGTCTGCAGAGAGGTTCGTATATGTCTGTTTCGCCCAGGACCACAAGTTCGCTGCTTTTGGAAAGTCTGTGCGAGTGATTGGCAGGACTGCCGCATTTGACGCAGATCGCATGTACCTTCTGGATGTCCTCCGCTACGGCCATGAGTGCAGGCATAGGACCGAAAGGCTTGCCAAGGAAGTCAGTATCCAGGCCTGCTATGATGACTCTTACGCCACGGTTGGCTAGTGTCTGAACAACCTCTACGATGGTTTCATCAAAGAACTGAGCCTCATCGATGCCCACTACTTCCACATCATTCGACATTTCCAGCATTTTCTGAGGCGAGTCGATAGGAATGGAAGGAATGCTGTGCGCGTCGTGTGATACGACCTTGTCTTCAGAATATCTGACATCTATGCAGGGCTTGTAAATCTCGACCTTCTGTTTGGCGAACTGGGCTCTTTTCATTCTTCTGATGAGTTCTTCGGTCTTTCCAGAGAACATTGATCCGCAGATTACTTCGATTGAACCTGCTTTTTTTGCGATTTCTAAAAACATTTCCTTACTTTGTATATTACTCTGTTGATTAATCATGTGTCCCTTTTGCGGGGATTGCAAATATAGACATAAATTGCTTTATGGAAAATAGAGAGCAGCAGATTTTATCTGAAATAAAATCTATGATGACTTCCATCAGAAGTCAACTGGAAAGGTTGGACGCAAAGATGGCTGAATTGCAGCAGATCGTTGATCCTGAGGAGTTTGACGCTCAATCGATTGACATAACTATTGATGACGCTGTCGAGGTTGAACCAGTGCAGACTGTTGAGGTTCAGGAGATTCCGATGGAAGTTGATGATGACCTTCCGTTTGTGGAGGAACTGCCTGCAGAGGAAGAGCAGCCTGCGGAGGATCTTCCTGTATCCGAAGACCTTCCGGTTGCAGAAGACCTTCCTGCTGAGGAGGACCTTCCTGTTGTAGAAGAGGCTCCTGTAACAGTGGAGGTTGTAGATGATGCTCCGGCAGTCGAGGAAGACCCGGCAGTCGAGGATATACCGTTGTTGATGGAGGCTGCACCGGAACCTGCCCCTATTCTCAATGAAGTTCTCGCACCGGATTGTGCCTGGCGTAAGGATATGCCGGGATCGCCTGTCAGGGACATCAGAAGTGCTATCGGTCTTAACGACAGAGTCATATTCATCAATCTTCTCTTCAAGGAAGACGCCCAGAGTTTCGTGAATGCCCTGACCAGTATCAATTCGATGGAGACCCTTGATGAGGCTGTCGCATATGTCTGTACAGAACATCCGGACTGGGATCTCAATTCCGAACTTGTATATCGTTTCATGATGGCGGTACGCCGTAAGTTGAAGTGATATGGCGGGTGTTCTTTACATAGTGCCGACGCCGGTCGGAAATCTGGAAGACATGACTTTCAGGGCCATAAAGGTCTTGAAGGAGGCCGATCTCATCCTGGCGGAAGATACCAGGACCAGTTCTGTACTTCTTAAACATTATGAGATCAAGGGCCGTCTGGAGTCTCATCACAAGTTCAATGAACACAAGACCGCGTCGATGATCAAGGAACGCATACTTTCCGGACTTGATGTGGCTCTGATAAGCGATGCAGGAACTCCCGGAATATCGGACCCCGGTTTTCTTCTTGTCAGGACTTGCGTCCAGGAGGGAATTGAGGTACAGACTCTTCCCGGCGCAACTGCTTTTGTGCCGGCACTTGTATCTTCGGGATACCCATGTGACCGTTTCTGTTTCGAAGGCTTTCTGCCGCAGAAGAAAGGTCGTCAGACCCGCCTGACTGAACTGTCGGCAGAGACAAGGACCATGATCTTTTATGAGTCTCCATATCGTCTTGTGAAGACTCTCGAACAGTTTGCGGAATTTTTCGGTGCTGAAAGGGAATGCTCGGTAGCAAGGGAAATCTCCAAGAAATTTGAGGAACATAAACGTGGAACCCTTCAAGAAGTGGCCCTGTGGTATAAGGAACATGAGCCGAAAGGTGAGATCGTGATCATCGTAGCAGGTGCTCCTGAAAAGAAGAAGGAAAAGAAATCATATCGCAAGGCAGACGAAGAAGAATAAAAAAAGTGACATCTTTTAAATAAAAGGAAATAATTTCAGTAAAAAAGAGCAAAACTTTGCATACGGCATTGTTTTGCTCTTTACGTTTTACCACCTTTGAACAAAATGAAACTTTTATGGGCAGAGGTGGGAGAGATGAATCGAAGTTCTCGACTTCGTTCGTGACAGGAGTCATTGCCATGACTTTTCTTATAATCGGTTATCAGACAGCATTATTCATGCACAGGGCTGCAGTAACCAAGATTGCGGCAGACCGTGATTCACCGGATACGGTCTATGTGATAAAGGATGCAGCCTCAGTGGACCTGCCGGATTCTATGATGATGAAGACCGTGCATCGTTCATCCGGTCATTCTCCCAGGGCTCAGGCTGTAAGAAACTGCATGCCCCGACGTAAGGTCGAGTCATTCCGATTCAATCCGAATACAGCCACGGAAGAGGAACTGTGCCGCTTAGGTTTTACCCCGAAACAGGCTCAGAGTATAATCAATTATAGAGATAAGGGAGGCAGGTTCAGGCGCCCGGAGGATTTTGCAAGGTCGTATGTCGTATCCGACAGCATATTCAGGAGGCTGAAACCGTATATAGATATACCTCTCGTTGACCTTAACCAGGCAGATTCTGCTGCATTTGACGCATTGCCAGGGATCGGTGGCTGGTTCGCTTCCAAGATGATAGAACATAGGAAGGCATTGGGTGGGTATTCCTATAAGGAGCAGTTGATGGACATCTATCGTTTCGATCAGGAGAAGTTTGATGGTCTGAGTGACCTGATAACCGTTTCCGACGAGCATGTGACACCATACCCGCTTTGGTCTCTTCCGGCCGATTCCTTACGTCTTCATCCTTATATCAGAAACATCGAGACAGCAAGGGCCATTGTCCTTTTCCGGGAAAACAATCCTCCGGAGAAACATACGGTAGATGAACTTGCAGGTGCATTCATTCTTCCGGAAGAGGATGCTTCGCGTCTGTCAAGATGCCGCATAAAGAAATAAGAGGCGGAAACCGAAAGTTCCCGCCTCCATTATCCTGTTGACAATCAGGTTAATCCTGTGCGTTCTGAAGAGCCTCGCGGATCTTTGCCTCGATCTCTTCACAGAGTTCCACATTATCGGTCAGGAGTTGCTTTACGGCTTCACGTCCCTGCGCAAGTTTGCCGTCACCGTAACTGAACCATGAACCGCTCTTCTTGATGATGTCGTATTCGACTCCGAGGTCGATGATTTCTCCGACTCTTGAGATTCCTTCGCCGAAGACGATGTCGAATTCAGCCTTCTTGAAAGGTGGTGCCATCTTGTTCTTCACGATCTTTACCTTGGTGCGGTTACCGAGAGCCTCGTCTCCGTCCTTGATCTGGGTTGTCCTGCGGACATCCACTCTTACAGATGCATAGAACTTAAGCGCATTACCTCCGGTAGTTGTCTCCGGATTGCCGAACATCACTCCGATCTTGTCACGCAACTGGTTGATGAAGATGCAGCAAGTGTTTGTCTTGCTGATGTTTGCTGTGAGTTTCCTGAGTGCCTGGCTCATGAGCCTTGCCTGAAGTCCCATCTTCGAGTCTCCCATCTCTCCTTCGATTTCAGCCTTTGGAGTAAGGGCTGCGACAGAGTCGATCACGATGATGTCGATCGCACCTGAACGGATGAGATTGTCGGCAATTTCGAGGGCCTGCTCTCCGTTGTCCGGCTGTGAGATGAGCAATGTTTCAAGGTCTACGCCGAGATTCCTTGCATAGGTCCTGTCGAATGCATGTTCCGCGTCGATGATGGCAGCGATTCCGCCCTGTTTCTGAGCCTGAGCGATTGCATGGATGGCGAGAGTTGTCTTACCGCTTGATTCCGGTCCATAGATTTCGATCACTCTTCCGCGAGGATATCCTCCTATGCCAAGGGCAGCATCAAGTGCGATGGAACCGCTCGGAATGACCGAAACTTCCCATTTTGGCTGATCCCCCAACTTCATGATCGTACCCTTTCCGTAATCTTTCTCAATCTTGTCAATCGTCGCCTGCAATGCCTTGAGTTTAGCGGCATTGATACCGGTACTTTCCTGTTCTACTTCTTTAGCCATAAATGTATGTTTTTAAAATTAATTATACGCCGTCGGAACTTTTCCGCTCGACAAAGCAAATGTAATGAAAAATTTTTCATGGGACAAAATTATTGTGTGGTTGTGCCGATACAAGGCACACCTGCTAAAAATCTGCATACAATAAATGTCGGCAGATAAAAATTGATTAAATTTGTATGTTATTTGTGAAAGAAACGGTTATGAAGATAAGACTCTTAGGAAAGAATCTCGAAGAATTGAAGAAACTTGTAGCGGAAGAAGGACTGCCTGGCTTTACTGCCAAGCAGATCGCTCAGTGGCTATATGTGAAGAAGGTACGTTCTATCGATGAAATGACAAATCTGTCAAAGGCTACAAGGGCGGCACTTTCTGAAAAGTACGAGGTCGGACTTTCCGAGTATGCCGGACTCCAGATCTCTTCGGACGGTACGAAGAAATATCTCTTTCCGGTCAAATGTTCCCATAGACGTGGACTGAATGTGAAGACTGACGAATCTGAACTGGAAGCAAGTGCGATCGAGGCGGTGATGATACCTGATGACGACCGTGCCACACTCTGTGTTTCTTCTCAGGCCGGATGCCGTATGGGCTGCAAGTTCTGCATGACCGGACGTCAGGGCTTCCACGGACACATGTCTGCTGCCGACATCATATCCCAGTTCATTGCTGTCGATGAATCGGACAGACTTACCAATGCTGTATTCATGGGTATGGGTGAGCCCCTGGACAACTATGATAATGTGATGAGGGCCATCGAGATACTGACCGCTGACTGGGGATTTGCATGGAGCCCCAAGAGGATAACCTTGTCTACAATAGGCGTCCTTCCTAATCTGAAAAGGTATCTCGAAGACTGCAAGTGCCATCTTGCCGTCAGTCTTCATGATCCGTTTGCTCCCGAGCGTCTGAGTGTCATGCCTGCTCAAGGAGCATGGCCGATCCAGGAGGTGATAGACCTGATCCGTCAATATGATTTCACAGGACAGAGAAGAGTCAGTTTCGAATATACGATGTTTGCCGGTTTCAACGATACGAAGGCGCATGCAGATGCCTTGGTACGTATGCTTCGCGGTCTTGAATGCAGGATGAACCTGATCCGTTTCCACAAGATTCCGGATTTCCCTTATGAGACTTCCCCAGATGTCATAATCGAGAACTTCAAGACGCGTCTGAACAATTCGGGCATTACGACTACTGTCAGGGCTTCCCGCGGAGAAGATATTCTTGCCGCATGCGGAATGCTCGCCGGACAACATGCGGAACGCGAATCATAGAAATATACTTTCATAGAACTTTAAAACGGACTGAAATGAAAAGATACATTGCTTATATGCTGACGGCTTTTCTGCTTTTGGCAGGAAATCTGGCGGTTCAGGCCCGTGGCATAGATCCTAAGGCTGATTCTGCCGCCATTGCCCAGATGCGGCAGCGGATGGATCATATCCGTGAGTACAGGCCAACCGTTGCTCTTGTCCTAAGCGGTGGTGGCGCCAAGGGTGCGGCTCATGTAAGCATAATTAGATATATCGAGGAACTGGGTATCCCTGTCGACATGGTTCTGGGAACCAGCATGGGAGGCCTTATCGGAGGCTTGTATGCCTTGGGCTATTCTGTGGATCAGATGGATACTCTGGTGCGGAACATGGACTGGAACTGGGCCTTGAGCGACCGTATACCGCGTGAGTATGTCTCATATACTGACATGAAATACAAGGAGAAGTATCTCCTTTCCATTCCTTTCTTCTATGAGAAGGATTATTACAGGCAGATGGTCGCTGACGAAAACCGTTTTGATCCGGTGCATAAGTATGATGTGCTTCATGTCGGTGCAGATGATAACGAAGACGGAGTGGAGTTTCTGAAGAAGAATCTTCTTGGCAGCCTTCCTTCCGGATACATTTACGGTCAGAATGTATCCAATCTGATAAGTTCCCTCACAGTAGGCTATCAGGATCCGATGAATTTCCAGGATCTTCCTATCCCTTTCTTCTGCATTGCCGCTGACATGGTGTCCGGAAAGGCAAAGATATGGCATAGCGGAAAGATCAATGACGCACTCAGGTCGACAATGTCCATACCGGGAATCTTCGCTCCGGTGAGGGTGGACGGAATGGTGCTTGTCGATGGTGGGCTTCGTGACAATTATCCGACCGCACTTGCAAGGGAAATGGGTGCGGATATAATAATCGGTGTGGATCTGTCAGATGCCAGACGTACCTATATGGACGTGAACAATATCGGTGACATCATCGGACAGGGTATCGACATGCTTGGCAGGGATGCCTTCGAAAGGAATGTAGATATCCCGGACGTCAAGATAAAGCCTGACCTTAAGGAGTTCAACATGATGAGTTTCAATGCAAGAAGCATTGATACCATCATGGTAAGGGGTTATGAGGCGGCTGTCGCTAATGACTCTCTGCTTCGTAATGTCGCAAGCAGGACGACGGCAGGCCATATCATGGAACGCAAGCCTTCTGCCTTCAATTTCCAGAAGGATTCCCTTGTGCTTGCTGATGTTGAGGTCACCGGTGTCCTTCCAAAGGAGAAGGCTCTTCTTCAGGACAGATTCAATCTGAACTACGGACGCAAGGTAAGTCTGGATGAAATGAATGACATCGTGGGCCAGATCTATGGAACCCATGCATATGACGGTGTTACATATGAAATTACAGGAAAGTCAGAACCATATAAACTTGTGCTTAATTGCCGGAAAGGTCCGATCCATCAGTTCGGACTAGGTGTCAGGGCTGATTCTGAGGAAATCGTGTCTGTGCTTCTCAACATAGGTCTCAATGCTCATAAACTTCATGGCCATTTCTGGGACTTAACCGGCAAGATAAGCGCTAACCCATATGTCCAGGTCCATTGGTCATATGACATGCCGAAGATTCCGACAATCAATGCTTCCGCTTCGGTTCGCTGGACGGATATGAATATGTTGAATTTCGGAAACAACCGCCTGAGCCTCAATTATCTGAGTGCGAAGCAGGAAGTGTGGCTGTCAAACATCAAGTGGAAACTTTTCGACATCAAGGGCGGTGTCCGTAACGAGATCTTCAACATACGTGACATAAAGTCTTCACAGGTGATCGGTAACTATGATTTCGACCAGTTGACAAACGACTTCATATCCCTCTTCCTTGACGCAAGGGCCGACACTTTCGATGACGGTTATTTCCCGAAGAAAGGATTCAAGGCCGGAGTGTCTTACGACTGGACCATGGGAGGTTTCCCTAACAAGTTCCATAATTTCCACACAGTCCACATGGATGCCAAAGCGGTCGTTCCGATGGGTGACATATTCTCTCTGCTTCCGTCTGTAGATTTCCGTTTCCTTCTCGGACATGAGATTCCTGTGGCATATTTCAATGCCATAGGCGGTTCATTGCCAGGACGTTATATAGACCAGCAGATGCCGTTCCTCGGTCTGACAAATCTCTCTGCCATGAAGAATGTCCTGACGATATACCGTCTTGACCTGAGGGCGAAGATAGCAAAGAACAATTACATCACCGCAGTTGTCAATTATGCCCGTGACTGCGATGAATTCAAGGAATATGTTGTGGGACCGGGTTATTTCGGAACAGCCTTGGAATACTCCTACGATACCATTTTCGGCCCTATAACAGCAAACATACATTGGTCTGACATAACCGGCAAGGTCGGATTCTATCTCAGTGCCGGTTATAATTTCTAGCCATGGGGGAGAATGTGAAGAAGGATCCGCAGAAGGTGGCGGACCGTATGCGTGCATTGTGTTCGCGTCGTGAGTATTGCCGTTCGGACATCATGAAGAAGGTCATGACTTCTCTGGACGGTGACCGCGAAGAGGCGGAGAAGATAGTGGAACTCCTTGTCTCTGAAAGATATATAGATGATTTGAGATATGCATCTGCATTTGCCCGTGACAAGGCCTCGTTGGCAGGATGGGGCGAAGTTAAGATCAGGTATATGCTTTCCTCCAAAGGCATTTCAAAAGATGTCATATCCCGTGCTCTAGAAGAAATAGACCAGAACAAGGCCGGTGAACGTCTTGAGAAACTGATGGAGAACAAGTTGCGTTCCTTGAAGGATGATCCGCAAGTGCGCCTTAAATTGCTTCGTTTCGGTCTCGGCAGAGGCTATTCTTATGATGAGGTCTCATCAGTAGTGGAACAATTGTTGAGATGACATGGTCCGTTTAAAGAACGGATTATGTACAGATACAGAAAACTTGATTCAGAGGAAATATCGGTTCTGAAGTCACAGATGTGCTTTGCCAATGACTGGAATCAGGTCGTGGTCGCTGAAGATTTCGATCCGCAATATGTGAGGCATGCCAGATTCTCCGGCAAAGTCCTGCTAGGTTCCTTCAACAAGGTCTTTTCCCTTCCCGGTGGAATGAAGAAACATTCCGGCATATATTACGCTACTCTTCATGACGTCACGGTAGGTGATGACTGTTGCATTGAAAATGTAAAGAACTATATAGCCGGCTACCGTATCGGCAGAGGTACATTCATCGAAAACGTGGATATAATACTTACCGATGGCCCTTCATCTTTTGGCAACGGAGTGGAAGTCTCCGTGCTGAACGAGACCGGGGGCAGGGAAGTGGTGATATATGACGGTCTGTCGGCACAGACTGCTTATATGATGGCATTGTACAGACATCGTCCAGGACTCGTTTCAGCCTTGAAGGATATGGTGGGACGCTATGTGCGGGCCGTTACGTCCGATTATGGTACGATCGGAGAAGATGTCGTGATCGCTGATGCCGGGTACATAAAGAATGTCCGTATAGGGGACTGCTGCAAGATTGAGGGTGCATCGCGCCTGAAGAACGGCAGCATCAACAGCAACCGTCATGCTCCTGTTCATGTAGGGGTGGGTGTCATCGGTGACGACTTCATCATTTCAAGCGGCTCAAATGTTGAAGATGGAGTCACATTTTCACGTTGCTTCATAGGACAGGCATGCAGGCTCGGTCATAATTATTCTGCCACTGATTCTCTTTTCTTCAGCAATTGCCAAGGTGAGAACGGAGAAGCATGCTCGATATTTGCCGGACCATATACGGTGACTCATCATAAATCCACCCTTCTGATTGCCGGTATGTTTTCGTTCATGAATGCCGGTTCCGGCTCCAATCAGAGCAATCATATGTATAAACTCGGCCCTATCCATCAGGGAATAATGGAGAGGGGAGCCAAGACTGCTTCCGATTCCTATATATTGTGGCCTGCAAAAGTCGGGGCATTCTCCCTTGTGATGGGAAGACATGTCAGTCATCAGGACACTTCCGATCTGCCGTTTTCTTATCTGATCGAGCAGCAGAATACAACCTACATCATGCCGGGAGCCAATCTCAGAAGCGTCGGGACGATAAGGGATGCCAGAAAATGGCCTCAGAGAGACGGACGAAAGGATCCTGAAATCCTGGATCAGGTGAACTGCAATCTTCTGAGTCCATATACTGTTCAGAAGATGATCGTCGGATTGAAGATTCTGCGTGATCTGCAGGATGTCTCCGGAGTGATGTCCGATTCGTATTCATATCAGAGCGGCAAGATCAGAAGGTCTTCATTGCAGAAGGGAATTTCACTTTACGGGATGGCGATAGATAAGTTTCTGGGCAATTCTCTGATTACCAGGATTATGGAGACTGATTTCAATAATATGGCGCAGTTGCGTGCAGCCTTGACTCCCGATACATTCTACGGGGACGGACCTTGGGTAGACCTTGCCGGACTGATAGTTCCCAAACGGGCCGTGACCGATCTGGTGGAATCAGTGGAGAACGGGGAAATACCTGATGTGTCTTCACTTGCTGCCAGATTTGCATGCCTTCACTCAGAATATTACGACATGGAATGGAAATGGGCTTATGATATGATCCGGGAATATTATGGAATATCTTTGGAACATGTGGAAAAGGATGATCTTATCAAGTTGGTAAGAAGATGGAAAGATTCCGTCATCGCTTTAGATGAACTCATTTATGAGGATGCCCGGAAGGAATTTTCGCTCAGCGCAATGACCAGTTTCGGGGCCGATGGCGACGATTCAGACAGGAATGAAGACTTCATGCATGTAAGAGGCGCCCTTTTCGAATCGGATCCTTTCGTCTGTTCCGTAAAGGAACATATGGCTGCCAAGACCGCTCTTGCCTCCCAGGTCCTTGATAAAATAAATGAAATCGGGTGATGGTTTACAAAAAAGGCTGTGTAGCGAAGCGGCATTGACTCCCGGGGGAGAGAACCGCTGGCTACACAGCCTTGATGCTTATAGTGTATTACTGTTACTTACCTGCTTTGATTGCAGCCTGAGCAGCAGCAAGACGTGCGATAGGAACTCGGAATGGAGAGCATGAAACATAGTTGAGACCGATCTTGTAGCAGAACTCAACTGATGCAGGATCACCACCGTGCTCACCGCAGATACCGCACTTGAGGCCTTCGCGAGTCTCGCGACCTTCCTTCACAGCGTAGTTGACAAGTTTACCAACTGACTTCTGGTCGAGAGTCTTGAATGGGTCAGCGTCGAGGATCTTGTTGCCGAGGTAGTCACCCATGAATGTTCCTACGTCGTCACGTGAGAATCCGAATGTCATCTGAGTAAGGTCGTTAGTACCGAATGAGAAGAACTCGGCAGTACGAGCCATACGGTCAGCAGTGAGGGCTGCACGTGGGATCTCGATCATAGTACCGAACTTGTACTCTACAGCGAATCCGAACTGAGCCTCAACCTCTGCGCGGATCTTCTCGCAGATAGCCTTCTGGAAACGCAACTCACGGTCAGAGATGGTTACAGGAACCATGATCTCAGGCATTGGGTTGAATCCTTCCTTCTTAAGTTCAGCGGCAGCAGTGAAGATTGCACGGAACTGAGTCTCTGAAATCATAGGATATGTCACATGGAGACGTACACCACGGTGACCCATCATAGGGTTTACTTCGTGGAGTGACTCACCACGCTTCTCGATTTCACCTACAGTGATGTGAAGTTCCTCTGCAAGTTCGTTCTTCTTGACCTCAGTCTGAGGTACGAACTCATGGAGAGGTGGGTCGAGGAGACGGAAGGTAACAGGCTTGGCGTCCATAACCTTCATAGTACCCTTGACAGCAGCCTTGATGAATGGCTCGAGTTCTGCGAGAGCAGCCTTACGCTCATCATCATTCTTTGCAAGGATCATCTTGCGGAGTTTTGAAAGCGGAGTCTCAGCGTTCTGTCCGTAGAACATATGCTCGATACGGAAGAGACCGATACCCTCGGCACCGAAACTGATTGCACGTGCTGCATCCTCCGGAGTGTCAGCATTTGTGCGTACGCCCATTGTGCGGAACTTGTCGACAATCTCCATGAACTTCACGAAACGTGGGTTGTCAGAAGCGTCCATTGTATCGATGGCAACATCGTAAACGTTACCCTTTGCACCGTTGAGTGAAAGAACGTCACCCTCGTGGTACTCCTTGTCAGAGCCCTTGAATCTGATCACCTTGTTCTCGAGGTCGATGTGCATAGCCTCGCAACCTACGATACAGCACTTGCCCCATCCACGTGCAACGAGAGCAGCGTGTGAAGTCATACCACCGCGCTGAGTAAGGATACCTGCACATGCACGCATACCCTCAACGTCCTCTGGTGAAGTTTCCTCACGAACGAGGATAGAAGCGACACCCTGCTCGTTGTAAGCCATTGCAGCCTCAGAAGTGAATGCGATCACACCTACTGCTCCACCTGGAGATGCAGGAAGACCGTTGGCGATTACTGAAGCCTTCTTCTCTGATGCAGGGTCGAGGATAGGGTGGAGGATCTCATCCAACTGAGCAGGAGCGATACGTGTTACCGCTGTCTTCTCGTCGATCATGCCTTCCTCGAGCATGTCCATAGCCATGTTGAGGGCAGCAAGACCAGTTCTCTTACCTACGCGGCACTGGAGCATCCAGAGTTTTCCGTCCTGGATAGTGAACTCGATGTCCTGCATGTCGTGGAAGTGGTTCTCAAGGTGGAGGCGGATGCCGTCGAGCTCCTTGTAAACCTCAGGCATAGAAGTCTCGAGTGAAGCGAGGTTCTGGTTGTGTGGGTTCTTTGTTGCCTCGTTGAGAGGGTTAGGAGTACGGATACCAGCCACAACGTCCTCACCCTGAGCGTTGATGAGCCACTCGCCGTAGAACTTGTTGTCACCGTTTGCAGGGTTACGTGAGAATGCAACACCTGTTGCAGAGTTGTCACCCATGTTACCGAATACCATTGACTGTACGTTTACAGCTGTACCCCACTCATCTGGAAT
>JAZQES010000011.1:0-1826 GCA_045539115.1 Candidatus Cryptobacteroides sp.
GTCTTCCTAAGACCGCTTGGCCTCCGACTTATCATCTACAACAAGCGTGGGATCGGTTATTTCATCAGTCCTGACGCCAGAGATATCGTCCTTGAAGCACAGCGCAAGGAGTTTCTGGAAAACGAACTGCCTGCCATCCGCAGGAGAATGGCCCTCCTCGGCCTCGACGCCTCCCTCATTATAGATAAGGCGTGATTCACTAGACTCTGATTACCAACCAATTACAGAAACTGCGTGCTCCCTTTTGGGAGGCCGCTGAAAAACCCCTCTGACATACATGTATTGCCTGCAATTATTTTTGGATAGTTGCAGGTTTTTTAGTAACTTCATCTCATTGATTAATAGTATGATATATGCTTCCAACCCAAGGCAGGATACGTTTTTCAGAGTACTCGGGACTCTATGATATAGTTGTCAAAAAGGACAACAAATGGCGTCGTTTGAATGATGTTACCGACTATTCATTTGTTTATGAAGAATTAAAGGATAGATATTGCCATGATAATGGTCGCATGGCTGAAGATCCTGTCCGTATGTTCAAGTATCTTATGATAAAGAGTGTACTTGGCTTGTCAGACATAGATCTTGTCGAACATTGCATGAGTGATATGGCCTTGAAGTTCTTTCTAGGTCTTGCCCCTGAGGACAATGTAATAGACTCGACCACCTTGACCAAGTTCCGCCGCCAGCGCCTTAAGGATGTGTCCCTGCTTGACAAACTGATATGCAAGAGTGTTGAAGTGGCTCGTTCTAAAGGCATAGACATAAGTCGAAGGATAATTGTTGATTCCACTCACACCCTGTCGCGATCAAATCCGGTTGTTCCTGCCACCGCTCTTCAGAAATATGCTCGAATCCTGCGTAAGAGTGTCTATGATGCCGATGCGGATCAAGTAGGTAAACTTCCGGAGAAATATGAAGGCAATGATTTGGAAAAGACAATGGATTACATGCATGAACTCCTGTCATACCTAAAGGAGCAGAAGGTAAGTTTCTTCTCGTCTGTTTCAGAGAAGATGGGCATGCTTGCAGAAATGATGGAAGACATAACTGACCATTATACGATATCTCGCGACCCGGATGCTAGAATTGGTCACAAGGCTGCAGATTCTGAATTCTTCGGATATAAAGGTCATTTGGCCGTTACTCCGGAACGGCTCGTGGTTGCCGCAACAATGACATCAGGAGAACGCAATGACGGCAAGGAACTTCCAGAACTTATACGCAAGGCAAAAGAAAACCTCCCGGATCTGGAGGAAGTCATCGGTGATGGTGCCTACTCCGGTCAGGATAATCTTGAAAATGCAGAGAGAGAAGGTGTGGAGATTGTCGCAAAACTTAATTCTGGAGTAGCGGATGGAAGACGAGATGATGATAAATTCTCATTCAACAAGGATGCAGGGCTTATGGTATGCCCGGCTGGACACATGGCGGTCAAAAAGGTTCACTGCAAGGTTACGGAGAAGAATAAGAATGAGAGGTTCGTATATCACTTCAATATCATAAAGTGTCGCAAGTGTAAACATGCTGCTTTGTGTGGATACAATAAAGGACAGAACACCAAGACCTATACCGTCACGATGAGAACGAAGCAGCAGGATAGGCAACTGGAAAGGCAGAGGACGGAGGAGTTCAGACTTAAATACGGAATACGGTACATCATTGAAGCGAAGAACTCAGAACTCAAGCATTCATACCACCTTGACAAGGCAATCAGTTACGGGCTGGATGCCTATACATTGCAGGGGGCGGTGGCTCTGTTCACATCGAATCTAGTGAGGATCAACAGGATATTGGACGAAAAGGGGGAATAATGTGAGGAATCT
>JAZQES010000012.1:0-78807 GCA_045539115.1 Candidatus Cryptobacteroides sp.
CGTCTCACCGGTACTTCACTCAAGTTCCAGAGAAAGGTGGCTCAGGCAGTGAAGAGAGCAAGACATCTTGCACTTCTCCCATACGTAACAGACCTTTTGAAATAATAAGGAGGACAGCAATATGGAGATTATTCTTAAGAAAGATGTGGCTAACCTTGGCCACGCAGACGATATCGTCAATGTAAAGACAGGATACGCTGTCAACTACCTTATCCCACAGGGCTTCGCTATCATGGCAACTCCTTCTGCAAAGAAGGTACACGCTGAGAACCTTCGTCAGAGGGCTCACAAGATCGCTAAGTTCGTAGGCGACGCTGAGGCTCTTGCTGCTAAACTTGCTGAGACTACAGTACAGGTTGCTGTAAAGGTGAGCGAGTCAGGCAAGATCTATGGTTCAGTTACTACTGCACAACTCGCAGAGGCTCTTGCAGCAGTTGGAATCGAGGTTGACAAGAAGGACATCACAGTTGAGGCAGCAAAGGAACTCGGTACATACGAGGCTACTGTAAAGTGCTTCCGCGACGTGAAGGGTACTTTCAAGTATGAGATTGTCGCTGAGTAATTCAGTTTACAGATAAAAGAAGAATCCGGACCATATGGCCCGGATTTTTTTATTTGCCTTCCTCGGCTTTCTTTTCCTCTTCAACTGTCGGAGCGGACTCCTTGTATTTGAAGCGGCGGATCTTCTGGGTGGCAGTCTTCTCGAACGGTTCCTTCATGACCTCAACGGAACTTACCTGTGATGCCTTGCTGACATTCTTGTTGGTAATCTTGAGGAGTTTTGCCTTCCATGCGTCAAGTTTCTCGTAAATCTTGTCTTCGCTTTCCTTGTCCCACTCGATGAAATTCTCCGCAGGCTGCACGAGGGCGACAAGTTTTCCGTCACGTTCCACCACTATGGATTCGCTTACTCCCTCCACATTATTGATGACGTTCTCGATCTCCTCAGGGTAGATGTTTTCTCCGGACGGTCCGAGAATCATATTGTTGTTTCGTCCCTTTATGAAGTAGCGGCCTTTCTCGTCCATCACGGCGATGTCACTTGTCCGGAACCATCCGTCCTCAGTGAATACGCTCTTGGTACGTACAGGATCTTTGTAGTAGCCGAGCATCACGTTAGGACCTTTTGCTACGATCTCACCCTCACCGGTTTCAGGATTAACATTGTGAAGTTTGAGTTTCACATTATATACTGGATATCCGAATGAACCGATAGCCCTCCATCCATACATCGCATATCCCAGGAGAGGGGAGGTCTCGGTAAGACCATATCCGATTGCATATGGGAATCCGGCCTTGAGGAGGAATCTCTCCACTTCCGGGTCGAGTTTGGCTCCACCGATTCCGTAGAATGACATCTTTCCTCCGAAGGTCTTCTTGATCTTCATGCCGATGATCTTGCACATCAGACCGTTCATGTGTTCGTTCATCCATGTCAGGGTACGGCTCTTCTGGATGGTCGGAAGCACGCTGCCCTTGTAGACCTTCTCGATGATGAGAGGGACTGTAAGCATTGTGGTAGGCTTGACCATCTTCAATGCCTTCATCAGCAGTGATGCGACAGGAGGCTTAGGAAGATAATATACCGTAGCACCGCAGTACATAGGGTAAAGCATGCAGAGAGTCATCTCAAGAGTATGTGCCATCGGCAGCACAGAAAGCCATCTGTCCTTCTCTGTCCTCTTGCATGCATGGTAGCATGTGATGACGTTTGAGGTAAGGTTTCTGTGGCTGAGGACCACACCCTTGGCACTTCCGGTGGTTCCGGACGTATATATGATTGTCGCTATGTCATCCGGGGTAGGGATGGATGTCTTTCCGTCGCAAGTGAACTTGTCGTCGTCAGCCTGAAGAACCTCGAAAGTGTCGAGGTCGATGACAAGCGTCATCTTCTCGCGGCATTCCTGAGGAACTTTGCCGGCAAGTCTCTGAGAAACAAAGATAACCTTGCTCTCGGAGTGCTCCAGAATGTTCTTTACCTCATTGACCGAACTGTCCGGAAGGATAGGAATGGCGATTCTTCCGAACGGAACGATGCTGAAGAAGGCTACGGACCAGTTCGGCATGCTCTGGGAAAATATGGCGACCTTGTCGCCGGCGCCTATTCCGTATTGTGTCAGTTTCTTTGAAAGACTGTCACATTTTGCCTTGAACGAATTGTAGGTGTAACCGCCTTTCTTGCTGTCATACCATTGGGTGTACTGGTTCTTCGAGTACACTGTGGTTGCATATTCGTACAACTTGGCGAGGGTGTCGACATACTTTTCCCTCATCCTCTGCATACGTTTGTACAATTGTATCATAGCATATCAAGTTTAGCGTGAAATCACTTGGTGATGTACATTTCAGGATGCTTTCCGGTAAGATGCATCTCTTCGTAGAGAGCCTGGATGCGTGCCATGTCTGCTTTAGCATCGTCGGTAAGTTCTATCTTTTGGCCACGACTTACACGTTTTGTTCCCCAGTCGAAATAACCCATATATACAGGACATCCTACTTCACGTGCGATTGTGTGGAAGCCGGTCTTCCATCTCTTTACAGGCTGGCGTGTACCTTCGGGTGCAAGTGCGAGGTGCACGACTTTCTTCGCCTTCATCTCCTTGATGACGCTGAGGGCGACATTGCTTCCTTTCTTTCTGTCCACAGGGATTCCTCCCATCTTTCTGAGAAGCCATCCGAGAGGCCCCCAGAACACTTCTCCCTTTACCATGCAGTAAGGCTTGCCGCCTACCGATACATAATAAAGGTATGAGATCACGAAATCCCAGAAAGAGGTGTGGGGCACACCAAGAATGATGCACTTGTCTTCAGGGGCTACAGGGTCGACCGCGGTCCAACCCATTGTGCGGAGCAGCCATCCGCAGAATTTTCTCCACATAATCTTATTGTTTTAGATCCCTCGCCATGCTCGGGATGACAACTAAATGTCTACGTCTTCCAATTCCTGTGCTGTTCGCAGGTTCTGGACGATGAATTCCTGCCTTTCCGTAGTGTTCTTGCCCATATAGAACTCCATAACGTCAGCCAGAGGCTCCTCGTCGCTGAGCCTTACCTTGTCGAGACGCATATCCTTTCCGATGAAGCCGGTGAACTCGTCCCATGAAATCTCTCCGAGACCTTTGAATCGTGTGATCTCCACCTTGGTCTTGAGTTCCTTGATTGCGGCCTCCTTTTCCTCTGCATTGTAGCAGTAACGCACAGCATTCTTGTTCTTGACTCTGAAAAGCGGGGTCTGAAGTATGTACACGTGGCCCCTTCTTATAAGGTCAGGGTGATATTTCATGAAGAACGTCAGCACAAGCATACGGATATGCATTCCGTCGTCATCGGCATCGGTAGCCACGATGATCCTGTTGTATCTGAGGTCATCTATATCCTCTTCGAGTCCGAGCGCGTTGATCAGGAGGTTGAGTTCCTCGTTCTCTGCAATCTTCTTGCGGCTCTCCTTGTAACTGTTTATAGGCTTTCCTCTGAGTGAGAACACGGCCTGGGTCTCTGCGTTACGTGCCTTGGTGATGGTTCCGCTCGCAGAGTCTCCCTCTGTAATGAATATGCTTGTGAGGTCGCGGAGTTCCTCCTTCGATGCAGGAAGTTTGTCCTTGTAGTGATACTTGCAGTCGCGGAGTTTCTTGTTATATACACTTGAACGCTTGTTGCGCTCCTTGGTCTTCTTCTGGATAGAAGAAATCTCCTGACGCTCCTTCTCCGAAGACACGATCTTGTCCTGAAGTGCAGGGATTATCTCCTTGTGCATATGGAGATAATTGTCGAGATTGGTCTTCACGAAGTCATTGACGTGCGATCTGATGGTCGGTCCTATGTCATAACTGCGGGTTCCGTCCTCGTTCTCTATCTCCGTGTTCCACATGTAGGTGGAACCGAGTTTGGTCTTTGCCTGATTGGCGAAGATAGGCTCCTGGATCTGGATGCTTATGGCTCCGATAATGCCCTGGCGGATGTCCTCAGGGGCGAAATCCTTCTTTGAATATGTCTTGAAGAACTCCTTGAGTGTCTTTGAAATGGCTTCCCTTACGGCAGCAAGGTGGGTACCTCCGTCGCGTGTGTTCTGTCCGTTGACGAAAGAAGTGATGTTCTCGCCGTAACTGCTTCCGTGGGTGATTACGATCTCGATATCCTCTCCTGAGATATGGATAGGGGCATAGAAAGGCTCTTCCGTCATCTTCTCGTTGATGAGGTCGAGAAGACCGTTTTCAGACTTGTAGGCAGTGCCGTTGAGATTCAGAGTGAGTCCTTTCTTCAGATAAGAATAGTTCTTGATCATGGACTCAACAAACTCGATGTTGTATGAGTAGCCGACAAAGAGGTTGTCGTCCGGAGTGAACCTGACATATGTGCCGTTCTTCTCCTTGGTCTCCTTCATTCCGTCATTCAGGAGTTTTCCAGCGCTGAATTCGGCATATGAGCACATTCCGTCGCGATATGCCTCCACATAGAAATGCGAAGATAGGGCGTTTACGGCCTTGAGGCCGACACCGTTGAGACCTACGGATTTCTTGTAACCCTTCGAGTCATATTTACCTCCCGTGTTGAGGATGCTCACCGCCTTCACGACTGAGTTGAGCGGAATGCCTCGTCCGAAGTCTCTGACAATTACTTCCTTGTCGCTTACGCTTATCTGTATCTGCTTTCCGTATCCTGCTGAAAATTCGTCTATGGAATTGTCAACCACCTCTTTAAGGAGCACGTAGATACCGTCTGCCGGATCGTCTCCGTTTCCGAGAGTACCGATGTACATTCCCGGTCTGAGACGGATATGTTCCACACCTTCGAGAGTCCTGATGTTCTCGTCGCCGTAACTGTAATTCTGTATGTTATCGTTTGCCATATTCATTAAAGCACATAATCGTGCAAATATAGCAAAAAATAATGAAAACAGGTCCGTCCAGGGCTAGTCTTCGAGAACAATAAGGGTAAAAGAGCGTTTGATGTTCTGGTAAAGAGATTCGACAGTGATGGTTGCCTGACCGGCCTTGAGACATCTGATTTCCATACCGGTCACCGATGCCGTCTCCGGATCGGAGGATATGCATACTGCGTCACCACTATATGCGTCTTCAGGTATCATCTTTACAGTTACTGTCATTACTTCACCAGGAAACCTTACCGCTTTAGGATTGAGAGACATGTCCTGATTGCCCAGCATTATTGTCATCTCTTCCGCAATAAGCATGATGTCAAGAGTGATGGAGGCGGAAACTTCGTGAAAAGCGTTCCTGGCTGTGATAGTACATCGTCCTCCGGTGTGTACGGTGACTCTGCCGTCATCTTCAACAGATGCTGTCTGCGGAGATGATGAAGACCAGATAAGTCTCGTATCTGTCATATCCTCAAGGACCGGATTGAGATAAAAAATGGCCCTTTCCTGTATTCTTATGTAATTGCCTTCTCTGAATGTGATATTAGGGTGGTCAATCTTCGCTCCCTGCCAGATAGTGAGGATTTTGAAATATTCTTCGTCAGCGGCAGAGGCTATCCTAACTTGTCCCGTTCTTTCGTCAGATAGATTTCTTATGACTTCGAATACGGCTTTCTTGACTTCTTCCCCGGAATCGATATGTCTTATCCAATTGTCTTCGGGGGTGATGATGACATCCGTATTGCTCAGGTACAATGTCTGAATTACGCCGCCGTCACCGTCAATCGCTATTTCTGACTTCTCCAGTGCTATGTATGGGCTGGGATCCTGAGTCAGAATTACCGAATGTACACGTGAGCCGCAAATGAAGTGTATAAGGCCTGTCCTGCCTTCCTGTTCATAACTTTGATCTACGGTGACATGTACCGTTTCAGGCGTACAACTTTCAGATATGTCCGTACTTATCCACGAATTAGTGTTTTCGACAGCCCAAGGTTCGTAGCATAAGACTTCTATCTTAAAATCACTACCTTTATATGGTGAATGGTGTGAGGTGACATTTATTGTGAAAATGTCAGAGCACTCCTGAATTATGGTGACAGATGCTTTGCTTCCGGAAGTGTAAAGGCTGATGACGGCCTCTCTTTCCGCTCCTGTGTTGGCGTCAATTTCGATTTCTGCCAACCCTTTCCTTTTGTCGATGCTGATCCAGTCTGACGTGTTGTCTGTGATCCAGTCCTGCGGCCCTGAAACGCTGATGGAGTATTTCCCGCCTTCTCTTCCGCACTCTATTATGTCGGTGGAAAGCAGCAGAGACTCTTCGGAAGCATCTTTCCTGCACCCGGCAGCCAGTAATGCAAGTATTGTAATGATGATATAGACTCTCATTTCAGGTGAACATATTGCTCGCAAAGATATGCAAAAAATGAATTATTTACCGGTATGTTAATTTTTTTTTGCTAAATTTGCAATCTATATTGTTTCGTCGGGATGATGGGCAATTACATTTACAATAGAATAAGATTAAATTAACCGGAAATATAATGACTTTGCACACAGGTCGTTTAATGGCGCTGATATGTTCAGCGGTCATTCTTTTTTTAACATCATGCGAGGATGGTGATTCTCTGCATGCTCTTCCAGATGAAGGGAAGGGCAAAGTGATGTTGTCTCTATATTCCGATATCGAAATCAAGTCCCCTCAGGCCATTTTCGAGGTGGATGACTATAATTTCCGATTTGTGGGCGTCGGTGAGTATGGAACTTCGCAGTATTACAGATATGGTGATGTGTCCTGGCCGATGGATTGGTATTTCGGAATTTTCCGTCTTCAGGCGGAAAGTTGTACGGCGGATGAGGCGGAATCGGGATATGGAAAACTTCGATATGAAGGCATCGGACAGCCGTTTTCGGTCATAAATGACCAGACAGCGACAGCATCTGTCGTATGTTCAGTGGCCAATTTCAGGGTTGTAGCGAATTTCAATGACAAGATGTTCATGTCCTATAAAGACTTCAAACTTGTAGTCGAGTCGGTGCTCATGCCTGTTTATGAAGAGGATGAGGATGGGAATCAGATTCTTGTGAGAGATGAGCAGCAACTCCGTTCCCTGGATTTTACTACCATAAACAAGACCGGATATTACAATCTGCATAATGACCCGTTGATGCTCCGTTATGTGCTTTATGTAATGGTGGACGGCGCCGATGAATTCATTGAACAGCAGAGGGGATTCTTTAAGGAGTCCGGCTCCTCTGAACCTGCGGAGATCAATGCGGGTGACGATATAACCTTCAATGTCAATTATGTTGGCGATGTTCAGCCGTCAGCAGGAATCAAGTTTATTATAAACGGGGAAAGAAAGCCTGTCTCGAATGGTATCGAGATCGGTGATTATACCCAAGGAGCAGCGACAGAAGACAAATGATTAAAATGATAAAAAGACATATTGACATCTTCCTGAAGTCCCTGCTTCCTGCAATGACTCTCATCTCATGCGTGGAAACGGTGGATATGGGAAAAGATGAAGGCATTGTTCATGAATACCCAGTGTCGCTGTCTGTGCGTCAGCCATATGAGGAAACCAGAATTTCCGTGAATGGCACATCCGTGGCGTGGGAGGAAGATGACAGACTTCAGGTAACGGCCGCTGATGTTGATGGAAATACCGGAACATCCGCTCTTACATGGTTCAGCGGAGTTGATGGCAAGGATGGACATTTTGCATCTTTTTCGGGGTTTGTGACAATGAATTCAATGCCTGCAGACTGTTATTTCATATATCCGTACAAGTCGGTGACTTCTGTTGACGGAAAGACAGGCAAGATCACTTTATATTATAACAATCAGACAGGACTTCATGAGCCTTTCATGTATTCAAAGACGGCTTATGATGAAAACGGCATCAGCACGAAACTCAATCATGTGGGAGCGATGCTGGAGATTCAGGTGAATATAGACGGTGTTTCGCAACTTACTTTCGCCGGTAACCGTCTTGAAGGACTTTCGCCTGTAATCGTTGATGCCGCAACAGGAGAAGTATCCTTCACGAACGAGGCCAACGTGCAGATAACTGTGCCTGTCCAGTCAGAGGGCAAGACATATATAGCGGTCCCTCCAGTTAATCTTGAAAAAGGATTCTCAATCATCTGTTCCAATGCTGATGCCAGCAAGAGCATGATCAGGACATTCAGCAGTGACGGTAACTTCTCAAGCGGATACGATTTCTCTACCAAGGTCGGCCAGATAATCCCGATAACATTGTCCGGAAATCTCGAATCCTATTCGGTGACTTCTTCCGATCCTGTTGTGGCGCATACAAAGAATGCTTCCGGACTGCTTACAGGCACATCCGTATCATTCTCGATGAACAAGACCGGAGCATCCGACAAGATAATCGAAGAATGGGGAGCAACCCTCGTCAATGCGGACGGAACAGTGGTAAGAGAAGCAAAATATACGAATGCCACCCCTGTTGACGGCAGTACGGTCACAATGTCAATCTCAAACAACTGGAAACTTCTTCCGGCCGGGACATATACCTTTACACCATATTATATGATATATGGTCAGAAGATATCAATGGATTCATATGTGAAGACGGTTACTGTTTCTGATCCTGGTGTTAGTCTTGTCATCGGAGGACAGACTTCATATGATAAATATAAGGCGGGAAATGTATCCGGGGCCAACACCCATGCGAACACACTTATAGAAGGCGTCAATGTCTCCACTAATGTCGATCTGAGCATTATTGACTCATATTCTGCATCCTTGGATGGCGCTGATCTCGGTAATGCATCGGTTACATCCGGAACATCGGTCGTGGCTTCCTATGGCAATCTTACACGTACTCAATATAAAACCTATTTATGTAAGGCCGAAATGACTGTGGGCCCGGTTACTTTCACTTCAGAGCGTGATTTTCATATTACGGGATTGCCTTATGAGGCTGATTTTACCAGCAGCAATCCTACTGGCTGGAGCCCGGCGTGGGCTTTTGTCGGTGGAAACCTAAAATATAGTGATAAAAAAGTAAATTATACAAATAGTGCGACGAGCGAGTTGCAGGCTGGTGTAAGGTCTCCGCAATTTTATACTCCTACATCCATTATTGTGAAGACGGCTTTTGATGCATGTGGCCGTAATGTCGATTTTAGTCTTTTTGGAGCAGTTATAGATAAAGCGGCATATCTTGATATTTATTATGTTGCATGTGCACCTAATGAGTCATCTGTGATATTTGGTTCTAATTGCGTGCGTGCTCATTACGATGTGGCCTATTCTCAGAATGGTTATCTGGCTTGGTCATCTAATCTGACTTTGTCATCTTCAACACCTTCCATAATGTACTCTGCCAAATCAAAATTATATGATAAGGCTTTATATAAAGTTAAAATTCATTACTCAAACTAGAAATAATTTAACAATTACACTATAATGAAAAAATTCAGATTCTTACCAATTCTGTTGACAATCATCTTGTCTTCATGTGTTGAGAACACATTGGATGATGATTCTGTCGTTACTGACGGGGAAGCCATGCTGAAGGTTGCCCTTTCGGTTGATGACAGTCTTGAGGTTGTCCAGACAAAGGCCGGGGAGTTGGATGCTTCTCTGGTTCCGGCGGCTGATGATCTCTATGTCGACCTTTACAGGTCAGTTCCAAGAGGTTCAGGTTTTACCTGGCGTCGTATCTATTTTGGCACTTATGCTGAGGCCAAGGATATGTCTTGGCGTGTCAATGCCGGTGACTTCAAACTTCTGGCATTTCATGGCGACTCCGTTGCGTGCGGATTCAACAAACCGTATTTCAAGGCAGAGAAGGAATTCGTGGTTGACGGTGGTCTCAAGGCTGACGGAACCCCAAATGTCACGTATGTGACTGCAACGGCAAAGGTTTCAAATGTCAGGATCACAGTTAATTTTGACGAGACAGTTCCTGGTTCGTATTATGATTATTTCCTTCGTTTTACCAACCTTGACCAGTTGAAGTCTGACGGAACGCCTAACAAATACAAGCAGGTCCTCCGTTATAAGAAAGGTGAAGACAGGGATGCTTATATGATGCCATCTGAGAAACTTCAGATAGAATTCATGGCGCAGCACGAGTATGGTGATGAGGATTCATGGAAATATTCTGTAATAGAGACGATAGAAACTCATGAAAATGAGCATATCACCATCGATGTATCAGTCAAGGACCCTCGTTACGGAAGACTCAGTTTTGAGATTACCACAGACAGAAATATCGAGAAAACGGAGACTGAGGTAGAGATACTTGAAGCATGGGCACCTCAGGATGCCCCTCAGGTGGTGCCATCGGGATTCTTTAACGGTGAACATTCGATTGTTGAAGGCGATGAAACAGGAAATGGTGCTACGATTTCTGTTGTGGCTAGAGCAGGCTTGAAGAATCTTTTCTTCAAGGTCGATTCTGATTATCTCCTTTCTGCCGGTATCGACATACCTCTCGGTACAGAGATAGATCTTGCTGACCCGAATCTGGATCAGACCATCAAGAATAAACTTGTTGCGGCAGGTTTCGAATGGCAAGATGATATTAAGGGATTGAGGAAACTTACTTATATCAAGATGACAGGTTTCTTCAAAAAGGTGAATGAACTGAATCCGTCACTTCCGCAGAAGAGAGACATTGCGGCATTCACGATCCGTGCTGTCGATGAGGTCGATAAGGAGACAGAAATTGAACTGACCTCTGTAGCGTATCCTATTACGCAGACACTCTCGATACCGGAAGGACGTGTATGGGCAAAGAAGATAGTCTCTCCTATGCTTGAAGCACCAAAAGGATTGAGCAGGCTCTTCAGCCTTCAGATGAGTAAGGATGGACAGTCATGGAGTGACTTCGCTTCCTTTGTCTCGGCAGACGGTTCTCAAATTGATTTCGGAACACTTTCCGTTGATTCTGATACCAGGTATTATTTCCGAACCATGTATAACGGAAATGAGAACCTTGTTTCAAATGTGGTGGAAGTGACTACAGAAAAGGAACTTCAGGTAGGAAATCCTGGTTTTGAAGAATATCATGTCACTACAATGCATGTGTCACCTGCAGGATGGCTCTATGATTATGACCGTGAGTGGTATTTGCCTTATAATGAGGGAACTACTGACACTTGGTGGGCTGTAAACAGCAAGAAGACCATGCCTGACGGACATACTGCATGGACCTCTAACTTCTGCAAGAACTTCCCATGTACGGCATATTCGACAAATGCATATTCAGGATCGAAGTCAGCAATGGTTTATACTGTAAATGTCGGTAATGCCAATACGGATGGAACAGCAGTGGGAACTAGCGTCCCAGGTGAAATTTGGATCGGAAAGGCAGATAATGATGGAAATCATTCAGCAGATGGTCATGCTTTTGCCAGCCGTCCGACATCAGTCAAGTTCTGGTATAAATATGATTCAATTAACAGCGAATCATATGCAGTTTATATAGTGCTTAAAGATGCTTCTGGAAACGAAATCGCCCGAACTGAGAAAGTCGACGGGCAGGCATCTTCTGTATGGTCTCAGTGTGAGATACCTGTTGTATACCTGAATGAGGATACAAAGGCTGCAATGCTTTATATCTGCTTTAAGCCTTGTGTGAGCGGTGGAGTGAAGACAGCAGTTTCCATGGAAATTGCAGGCAAACAGCAGACAGCACATATCGGTTCCGTTCTCAGAATCGATGACATCGAATTGACTTACTAATCTGATAATAAAGAAACAATATATGAAAAAGATTTTTACCCTCGCATTCTTGTCCGCAATGGCACTTGTATCTTGCAGACAGGTGATTATCGAGACTCCTGTCGAGACAGGATCCCTTGCCCTTACAGTAGGCAACAATACCGAATATACCACAATCATTACAACCAAGGCTGACGGTGATGTGATTGACTACACCAACACTGACAACTATGATGTAGTCATAGACGGACCTACCAGAAAGACGATGAAGTTCAGTGAACTTGCAGGTAATGTTATAGAACTCGGTTCCGGTAATTACACTATTACCGTCACTTCTCCTGCTACGGAGCCTGCTGCATTCGAACAGCCTATCTATCAGGCATATGCAGAGTTCGTGATCAGGGCCGGTGAGGTTACCCCTCTTGATCTGATATGTACTCCATACAACTGTAAGGTGACTATTGAACTTACAGAGAATTTCAAGAAGGAACTTGCTACTTATGAGGTTGTTGTAAATAATGGCTTAGGTAGTCTGACATGGACGAAGGATGATGCCAAGAATGATTTCGCTGCTGAAAAGGCAGGATATTTCCTCCCACGCGGTCTTGAAATAAAAGTCAAAGGCCATAGAAGCATAGACGATACTGAGGCTACAGCAATTCATTATATTGAAAATCCACAGGCTGCCGAGCATCATATCATAAAACTTGATGCCAAGGTTACCGGTCAGATCGGAGGTATTGATATCATGGTTGAGACTACTTTCACAGAGAAAAATGAGGATATTATTA
This sequence comes from Candidatus Cryptobacteroides sp., assembly GCA_045539115.1. GTDB lineage: Bacteria > Bacteroidota > Bacteroidia > Bacteroidales > UBA932 > Cryptobacteroides. The sequence goes on from JAZQES010000012.1 coordinate 12,374, forward strand.
TTGGAGGCCTCGATGAAACCTATGTTGACCGCCCTGACTTTACAGGTGGAAGCGACGATGAAGAGGAAGAAGTCAGCACAGTGCCATCGATCGTATGGGCAGCAAATCCGTTCTTTGACCCTCTTGAAATCAGTCCTTCTTCAGAGGTAAGCATGGTCATCAACGCTCCTAACGGATTCGAGACATTCGTTGTTGAAGTGAGTGATAACTTCAAGGGTGCTATCAAGGTCTTCACTCAGGATGATTCAAAAGACTATATTGACCTTATCAATGATGCTGCAATCTGGTCTACGGTAGGTCTTCCTGTCGGAGACCAGATCAAGGGACAGAAATCCGTTACGTTTGAACTTACTCCGTTCATCTCGACACTTTGCGGCGCGGCTGCAGGAATGACAGTAGACTTTATTCTTAAGGCCGGAGATCCTAATGGTGATTACGCTCTTGTCAACGACGACTATCCTGTCGTAACAATGATTGTTCCTAAAAAATAACCGGTAATTAGAGAAGATATGAAAAGATTCATCATATTGGCGAATCTCATTCTCGGTGTACTGCTTTGCTCCTGCAATAGGAACGAACTGACTGAAGACGGACAATACGGCTATCTGTTTGTAGGAGTTTCAGATAGTCCTGATGTCGATGTTCAGGTGAAGTCCGGAGACGAGGATGAGGAAATCGCATATAAGGTCGAGGTAATCGACGAAAACGGAAATGTTGATTATACTGTTGATGATCATAGGACCATTACTGGTGAGCCTGTAAAACTTCTTATGGGAAAATATACTGTAAAGGCTTCAAATGGAAGCGAAGCCAGTGTATTCAACACCCCTTATTGGGCAGGTGAAAATTCTGTCAGGATTTATGCTGAAAAGGATGCTACAGTAAAGATCAACTGTACAATGAAGAAGGTCAAGTTTAGTGTGGGTTTCCCTGAGGAGGAAGAATTCACTTCAAAGTTCAAGTCTTACGAACTGAAGGTGACTTCTGGAGAAGACATCCTTACTTTCTCTTCTTCTCCTGCTGCGGATGATCCTGCACAGGGTAGTTTTGCGGATACTGCATATTTCAGAGTCCCTTCCGACGGAATTTTGAAATACACATTGAAGATGATCAATACCGATGGCGCTCAATACTCGGAGACAAAGGAGATACCGAATGTTTCAGCGGCACAGCATTATCATTTCGAGTTCAAACTTGGTGAAAGAGAAGAAATAGATGGTGCCCTTGTACTTAATGTCATGCTTGACGGTGAGTACAAGAAGGAGATCTCACACGATATCCTTCTTAACTTTGATAAACTTGCGATGCCTTCTTACAGCCATAATGATGAGTTTGATCCTGAGGCTGACGGTATCGTATATCCTCTTGGAAATGCCATTACCAAGAAGATGATCTTCAATGCACCGAGAAAGATCAAGAGTCTTGTCATCTCTCATCTTGATGCAAATCTTCTTGAGGCCGGACTCCCACAGGTATTGGAGTTTGTCAATATATCAGAGGAAAGGCGTCAGATTGCGACAGATCTTGGCATTAAGTTTACCGAGGTTACAGAAGAATCAGAATCTGCTGAAATCGATATCACAGAATTTATCAGGAATCTTACGATTTCACCTGATAACGAGCCATATGCCATGGCATTTACAGTGATTGATTCTCATAACCGCTACGCAAGATGCGACTTCGAGTTTGCAATCGTATCTGACATTCAGGCTGAGACAGTATCTGCATTCCCTTGGTCAGGATTCTCTATCCTTAAAGGTCGCTTCTTCTCGAAGACTGCTCCTGCAGGTGTCACTTTCCAATACAAGAAGAAGAGTGATGCAGATTGGACTGAAGTACCTTCCGATAAGATGAATGTCGACCTGAAGACCTTGACCTATACTTACCTCCTTAATGGTCTTGATGTGAATACTGAATATGTATTCCGTGCAACTTCCGATAAGGATAAGGCTGATGGCAAGACTGCTGGTGAAATCGCGTTCAGGACATTCGCAAGCGAAGGCACCGTATATAATCTCAGTTTCGATGATTGGGTGAAGGTCGGCAAGGCATGGTATGCTACCAGCAACAGTGCAGATGTCACCAACGGTCTTATCTGGGACTCGGCAAATGAGGGAACTTCAGATATCCTCGGACAGAGCCTTGTTCCTACGACACCAGAAGAGACCATCAAGATAAGCGGAAAGGCTGTCAGAATGGAATCCGGCGAACTTCTTGGTAATTTCGCCGCCGGTAACATCTACACAGGTGACTTCGGATCCGCTACAATCAGCCCTATAGGTGCGAAACTGAAATGGGGTACACCGTTCGCTTCCCGCCCTCTTGCGCTCCGCGGTTGGTACAGATACGAGCCGGTTGCAATCAACAGGACATCTTCTGCTTACTCTCATCTTAACGGACAGACCGACTTCTGCCAGATTCAGATCTTCCTCACAACATGGAAAGAACAGTTCGAGATCAGTACCGGAGATAACAGATTTGTCGATACTTCGGAGAATAATCCGGAAATCATTGCGTGGGGTAGCATAGTATCTCAGGATAACACCACTGACAACGAAGATAATGTGAACGGCTATGTCAAGTTTACTATTCCTCTCGAGTATCGCAACTTGAATCAGCCTACTTATATCGTTATTTCAGGAGCGGCCAGCCGTTATGGAGACTATTTCACGGGAGGTCTCGGAAGTACGATGTATCTTGATGAACTGGAATTGATTTATGATCCTGAAGAACTCACTCCTGAAGAGTTCGAAATAGTAATGAAGAACATTTATTGATGAAGAAATTATTAGCAATAATGGTTTTTGCCATTTCCGCTGCCGGAACCTTGACAGCCTCTGAAAAAGAGGAAGTCAAGGCTTTCGACAGGGGAGTGGGCAAAATGAACACAGTCTTTATTCCCAAAGGCTACATAGGGGCCGGCCTGAACTTCTCATATAGGACATATGATATGGGAAAGGCTGCCAATGATGTCGGATATTCAATGCTTTTTTCTCTCTTGTCAGGACTTGAGGGAGATATGTACACTCTTGGTGTAGCACCTTCGATTTCTTTCTTTGTGGCAGATAACTTCTCTATCGGTGCCAGATTCGATTACGATAGGACCAGCCTTAATGTTGGCAATCTCGGACTGTCGCTTGGCGATCTTGCTTCGATATCTATTCAGGACTATCACATGATGAGAAATGCGTATACGGGTGCATTGACAGGCCGTTATTACATGCCTATTGCCAACAGCAAGCGTATCGCAATGTTCGGTGAACTCCGTCTCAATGGGTCTTATGGCCAGTCGGTCACATATAAGGTGGTTGATGGAAGAAATCTCGGTACATATCAGGATATCTATGGAGCGGGAATCAATATTGTTCCTGGACTTTGTGTGTTTGCAACAAATGAAGTCGCTGTTGAGGTCGCTGTCGGTGTGCTGGGAATAAATTATCAGTATGTGAGGCAGGAGACAAATCTTGTGGATGAAAGCATCATGCAGCAAAGCAATGCCAGTTTCAAGATCAATCCTCTGTCAATAAGTCTCGGACTTTCTTTCTATTTACCTACTGTAAATCCAGAGAAGAAGGCGGAGAGAAAAGCAAAAAAAGGAGGTAACGTATGATGAAGAGATTTTCAATACTTCTTTTAATTGCTGTCGCTACATTTGTGTCATGCATGGAGAATCCGCTCGACTATCCTCTACTTGAAGCAGAAATCACCGCTTTTGAGGTAGAGGGACAAAAATCTGTCACTATTGATGCTGCCAATCGTGTAGTGAATGTGGTCCTTCAGGAGACTGCAGAAATGAAGAATCTTAAGTTGGTGAAATATGAATTCACTTCGGGTGCGACAACTTCGGACGAACTCCCTCAGGTGCTGGATCTCACCACTCCAGTGAAGATTTCTTATCAGACATACCCTGATCAGACATATGAATGGACGATTCAGGCGGTTCAGCCTATCGAAAGGTATGTCAAATGCGACAATATGGTAGGTGAACCTGAATTTGATCTTGAGAAAAGGGAAATAGTCGCGTATTTTCCTGAGGAGCAAGAACTTTCAGATATACGTTTCACAAAGATGAAACTTGAAGCAAGGGGGTCGCAGATCGACTCGACCTTCGGCTATATTTCCATTGATGGTATAGATGTACCTACAAAGGATAAGATGCGTTTCCCTATCAATCTCGACTGTGTCATTTCCCGCAGGTTCAAAGTAATTTACAAAGATAATGTCACTGAGTGGACATTCACTGCCGTACATAAGGTCATTGAACTTGAAGTGACATCAGTAAATGCATGGTGCTATGCTGCTGATATAAGTGCTGTGTATAAGGGTGTCGGAACGCCTGTTATTGAATATAAGGAAACTGGCAATTCTGAATGGATTCAACTTTCCACAAAGGTGAACGGTACAGAAATCACTGCCAGTGTGGACCAACTTACTGAAGGTACTTCCTATGTGACGCGTGTGGTCAATGGTGATGATATAAGTGAGGAATTCTCATTTACAACAGAATCACCAGAACAGTTGCCTAATATGGATTTTGACGGATGGCATCAGGGACAACCGGGTGGTTATACGTGGTATCCGATGCCTGAAGGTGAGGCTCCAATATGGGGATGTTCGAACAGTGGTGTCAATATGATGTCCGCAGTCAATTCCACTCGTCCGGAGTATCAGTTCGTAGTGAACAAAGGTGGTGCTGCAGTAAGACTTGAAAGTGTCAAGGTATTCGGCATGTTTGCAGCCGGAAACATCTTCACAGGACAGTTTGTCAAAGCTACAATATCTGGAGGAGTTGGTGCTGAACTTGATTGGGGCACTCCTTTCACATCAAGACCTTACTCTCTTAAGGGCTATTATTCGTATTCTCCAAAGGTCATAGATAATGCTTCAGGTGCTTATCAGGACAAACTTGGCATGAAGGACAAGTGTCAGATACTTGTTTTCCTTACCGATTGGGATGAGCCTTTCCGTGTGATTACAGCATCCGAGACATTTGTAGATCTGGAAAATGACCCTTCTATAATCGCTTTGGGAGTCATTGAGTCGGATGAGGATACAGGCGGCAAGTATAAGGAGTTCGAGTGCGTCCTGAATTATAGGGATACGACAAGAAAACCTAAATACATAGTAGCGGTTGCATGCTCAAGTCTTTACGGAGACTATTTCACAGGAGGCCTCGGATCAGTGATGTATGTTGATGACTGGGAATTTGTATATAGGTAATTTTACATAAACAGCATTGCCGTCAGACCGGCGGCCAATGCAACGATGCAGTTGATGAGTTTCGCCCAGGCGAAACTCATTCTGTTTTCTGCCAGAAGAGGAATGGAGGCATGGCCGTCCTGCGATATGCAACTTGCAAGCAGGACAGGGAATGGAATCACTCCCGCCGCATAGAGAGTCACGAATATCATATGCGGACCGGATTCCGGTATTATGCCGATAAGAGTGGCCAGAAGGATCATCAGGACGGTATTGTCGCTTATCCATCTGCTGATGTCGATATGTTGGAGCATCAGTCCCATGACGAGCAGGACACCGAAGGTCCATGCGAAGATCGTCGGCAGATGCTTCTTTACGATATGGTTCCAGATGTGTTCTTCCACGAAATGGTCCGATGCGAAGATGAGGACAAATAGGAAGATGAGACTCAATCCTGCGAAAAGCACATTCATCCAGTCTTCGCTCAGAAGATCGATCTTTAATGTGGACTCTTCTGCATGGTGATGATGATCAGGGTCATGTGTGCATGCCTCGCTGTGGACATGTCCTTCATGCGCGTCCGCTGCGTGGCTGCCATGGTCATGTCCCAGTTTTCCTGTCGCAAGCGCCGCAATGAATATGGCCAGTCCTACGGCAAGCGTGATCCTTTTCCATCCGAAATGTCTGCCGGAAGGCTTCCCGCTGCTGATTTCTGTGTCGTGTTCATGGTGGTCTTTGTGGAGGACGTATCCGTCTCCGCAGCCCGTCTTCACTCCGCAATCGGAGTGGTCATGTCTGTCGCAGTTCTTTTTATGGATCCTGTCGTGGATGATGTCTGTAAAGATTCCTACGGCAACGGCAATTACGAACAGCAATGCAAACAGAAACAGTGCCTTGTCAGGAATCATGGCCAGCATGACGAATGCCTCGTCGCCTGATGATGCTATCATCATGGCGATCAGGGCACCGAAACTGAACATCCTGTGGGTATATAAGGATACGGTGGCAAAACCTCCCATACAGCCCGGTATCGAGCCTAACAGGGCGGCTATCACCACCTGTCCTGTCCTGGTCTTTTTAAGACCGTTGAAGAACATTCCCTTTGATTCTATGTTGAGGGATTCTATCATCATCATCATGACCACTACAAGTCCGGTGATCAGGATGGAGTTTCGTAATATGTCTGTGAGCAGATGTATCATGTTATTCAAGCCAACCGGCTATAAAGAGATTCACGATAGGACGGAGAGGGGAGTTTGTGGTGAGAGTGACTATGGCAAGAGTCTCTCCCGTAGGCATGTCCTTGGTGTCCAGATGGACTCTGAACGTCACGTTCTCTCCCGGTTTTGCGTCCGGTATGAAACTGTGCGAATAGCAGCATGCATCCACATCAACCTTATGGACCTTGAAAGTTTCCTTGCCCTGATTCTTGAAGGTGAATTCGGCATGTACGGTCTCGCCTTTGCTTATTCTTCCGAATGAGAAGGTGCTTGTCTCGAACATCGGACGCGGGCCGTTGCTCTTCTGGTCGTCAGTGACATCACTGAAATTGTCCTTTGTGAATGCCCAGATTCCAATTTTTTCCTTGCCCTCGCCGTTCTTATAGGTCTTTCCGTTCACAACAGGCGTAGCCCAATAGAAATTCTTTCCCCAGAGGTCCTTGTCTGCGGTTACTGTAAAAGACATTTCTGCGGTGCTGCCTGCTGGAATCGGGTTAGGGGAGACCGAGATCTTCAGATTCTCCGATATGTCCTTGAAGTCTATGCTGATGGGAGAGGCGGATGTGTTTGCCACCATGACAGCCTCGCTCTTCTGGCCTCCCTGTTCGAGGTTCCCGCATTTCATGGTGGAATGTTTGAGTGCGAACGGGCCATAACCGACAGGATAAAGTTCCGTCAGGGGCTTCGGCTTCTCCATAGAGACTCCGCGAAGTTTCAGAATCACCGGTTTCTTCACATCGGACAGATATACAGTCAGACTCTTGTCAAAAGGATATGGACCTTCATCATTCGAGTATGTCACGGCAATCTTTCCGCTTCCGCCCGGCCTTATAGGTTCTCTGGTCCATTCCACATCTGTGCAGCCGCATGTCGTGGTCACATTGTATATTACAGCAGGTTTGCTGCCGGTATTCTTCAGTGTGAATGTGCATGATACTGGGCCGCTGTCAAGCATGATGTCACCGAAATTATGCACGGTCTTGTCGATCTCAAGTCCTTCCGCGATCTTCTCCTGTGCTGCTGATGTAATGCAGAACCCTGCCATGAAAAGCAGTGTCGTAAGGATATATCTGTAATTTTTCATGTTCATTTCATGTCTATATCTATGCAAAGATAGTCAATTCATCGTAAGTGCAGTTTTGAATATCGAAATTATTGACTAAATTTGCACCATGAATGTCGATACGGCATCCGGATTGAATACACTAACAATTTAAAGGATAATTGAAATGGCTTACAGAATTACAGAAGACTGCGCAGCATGCGGAACATGTCTGCCAGAGTGCCCGGTAGGCGCTATCTCTGAGGGTGACATCTACAAGATCGATCCAAACGTTTGCATCGACTGCGGTACATGCGCTGATGCTTGCCCTATGGGCGCAATCGTTGCTGGTGAGTAATTCACCGGTGAAGATTTGAAGGTTATGAGGCTGACTGAAAATGTCAGCCTTTTTTATGTTCTTCGCTCTGCGTTTCCTCTGTTTTGTCCCACGGGGGTCAAATGTCGTAACCCCTATGTGATTAAAGGGCCCATACAAAGCATATATCCTGATACCGCTCTCATAGGGGTGCAGAAATTTTACCCCTATGAGAAAAGTGACTTGCCTGTCATGCCAGTGCAGTAACTTTCATGTCGAGCGCAGCCTGATGTCATGTCGAGCGCAGATGGGACATCTCTCTGCTGATTGGTGTCAGAGATTCCTCCACTTACTTCGTTCAGTCGGAATGACAGTATTTTCGGCACCCTTGTCTTCAAAAAGAAGAGGCTGGCCTCCAAGTCTATTGACCTGTCAGCCAGCCTCAAAACTGTATTAAGATCTTGATCAGTTCTTTGGAGAAGATGTGATCTCGATAAGGTTGTTCTGTGCAAGGATTGCCTGAAGAACTGCCTTCACATCCTCTGGAGTCACAGAGTTGACTGCAGCCTCATATTCTGCATCATAGTCTGTTCCATAGTCGTAGTAGTGGCTGAGGTTGCTCATCCAGTACGAGTTGTTGATTCTTGACTCTGGGAGATTCTTCTTGAAGTTCTCGATAGCCATGTTGAACTTGTCCTGGTCAGGACCGTTCTCGGCAAGTTCCTTCAGACCCTTGGTAGCAATCTCGCGGAGTTTTGCCGCTGACTCTGGGTTGGTGTCGAAGTAAACCTGGATGAGTGCTCTTTCTTCCGGCTCTCTCTGGCCTACCATTGCGACTCCTACTCCATATGTACCACCCTCATCTTCGCGGATAGACTTGGTGTAGATCATGTCAAGGACATATTTTGCAACCTCGAGGGCAACTTCAGTCTTGGTGTCTACCGGCATATATGCAGAATAGAGTTGGAGGACTGTTGACTTAGGGGTCTGCATTTCGATAGCGACTGCCTCATCGATCTTGCCCTTTGCAAATCTGATCACATTGTCAGAATTCACAACGTCAGCCTTCTTGCCCTTGGCGATAGAACCGATGTACTTTTCAACCATAGGCTTGATAGCCTCAGGATCAACGTTACCTACGATTCTGAGTGTAGCACCGGCAGCATCCTTGAAGAGTTCGCGATATACGCGCTCGATAGTCGCGAGGTCAGCCTTTGCCATAGTCTCCTCGTTGAGTTCCACGATACGTGGGTTGTTGCCGTAGAGGATTCTGTTCATCTCGTTCTGGAACACGAAGTCTGGGTTCTTCGCGATGTTAGGAAGGAGAGCATTGATCTGCTGGATACCTGTCTGGTATTCGTTCTCGTCGAAACGTGGATCTGCAAAATAGAGATATGCTATCTGGAGAGCGGTCTCAAGGTCCTTAGGGGTGCTTGTACCGCTGATTCCGTGCTTTGTTCCTCCGATGTATGGTAATACGCTGAGGTTCTTTCCGGCGAGCATCTTAGGAACCTGTGTTCCTGAGAATTTCGAGATACCTGAGTTATTCTGGAAGAGTGTCCAGATGTTATCCTCGAATGAAGGCATGTCCTCAGTTGCGATGAGGGTCTTTCCACCGTCCATCTGGAGATTGAAGAGAACCTGATCCTGCTTGTGCTGTGTAGGAAGTACAACCACCTTCACGCCGTTCTTGAGAGTCCACTCGGTAGCACCGTAGATTGTCTCCTGTGCCTTCTTCACCTTCGAACCCTTGAGTTCTCCGCTGATGAACGGCTCGTTGACATTCTCCTCTACATTCGCTGCGATCTCCGCAGTCTTCACTGCTGTGAGTACTGCTGCGATCTCCTGCTCTGTAGGGTTTGCAAGGCCTTCCTTCTCCGGACCGTTGTAGAGGATCACCATGTTCTCATCAGTAATGAGTTGCGGTGCTACTTGGTTGAGGACGGTCGAGTTGATGTTTGCGCACACCATCTGAGCAAGTTGGAGAGCGGTAGCAGGCTCAAGATATGACTTGTTGTCATAGAAATTGTAAAGAAGCGGGTAAACGAAATCCGCGTTCTTGCGTGTAGGAGCAGCCTCGACAGCCTTTTCATAGTTGCTGATGATGTTGTCCTTTGCACGCTGTACCTCGCCGTCTGTGAAGCCGAATCTCTTCATCTTCTCGATCTCGGTCATGAATGCCGCGAATGCGTTGATCGCATCACCTTCCTTGAAAGTCACGTTACCGAAAGTGGCGTCGCATGAGTTGCAGAGGTTGCTGATATAGAAACTTCCGCCGAGGAACGGTGCATCAGGTCTTGAAGTGATGTCTGTGAAACGCTCCCTCATGATGAGGCGGACATACTGCTTGATGAGGTCCATCATGAACGCAACATCTGTGTTCATATATTCCTTCGGCATAGGCTCGCTCTTCCACATCACCTCGATGCTTGAAGATGTCGCCTCCGGGTCTGTGATGATGCCGATGATAGGCTCGACATTGTCCGGAATCTTGTGAAGAACCTTTGGCTGTGGATTCACAGGAGCAGGGATGTCGGCGAAGATAGTCTTCAATTTAGCCTCGATCTGATCTACGTCTACGTCTCCTACAACGATGACTGCCTGAAGGTCAGGTCGGCACCATGTGGTGTAGAAGTTTGTAAGGCTCTCATATGCAAATGTCTTGAGTTGCTCTTCGCCTCCGATGAGTGTCCTCTTTGCATATGGGGTGTCACCATAATAATATGGAAGCGATTTCTCGAACATTCTCCAATTGGCATCTCTTCTAGTACGTCTCTCTTCAAGGATGACGCCTCTCTCTGCATCGATCTCTGCAGGGTCGCATGTCACGAAATGAGAATAATCATGAAGAATGAGAAGACATGAGTCGATGATCGACTCCCTTACAACAGGAATATTGTTGAGCATGTACTGTGTCTGCTCGAAGCCAGTGGAAGCATTGATGTTTCTGCCGAATTCGGCACCGATGCTCTGAAGCCATTCGAGGAGTGACTTGCCAGGGAAGTTTTTCGTACCGTTGAAGCACATGTGCTCAAGGAAATGGGCGAGTCCGTCCTGGTCGTCAGTTTCCTGGAATGCTCCTACGTCAGTAGCGAGATAGAATTCCGCCCTCTGAGCAGGCTGGTCGTTGTGACGGATGTAGTAGGTCATGCCGTTGTCAAGTTTGCCTGTCCTTACGGCAGGATCATTTGGCAGTGGGGTCTGACCGAACGCCATTGATGCAGCAAACAATGCCGCAATGAATAATAAGATACGTTTCATGTTAAGTAATGATTTATGTTCGTTTCGGTTAATTACTAAATCATACAATTAGACTCATCAGTCCTTTATAAACTACAAATATAACTTAAAAAAGTTTACCTTTGTAAAAAATATGGGCTTATGTTGGAGGATTTCAGACTGAAAGTTTTCATTGCTGTTGCATCTGAGGGAAGTTTTACCAAAGCGGCTGCCAGACTGGGTATCACTCAGCCTGCCGTCAGTCAGCATGTCGCTGAACTGGAAAAGGTTACCGGAGTCAGACTCTTCGAAAGACTCCGCTCCGAGGTCGTCCTTACAGATCAAGGCAAGATTTTCAAAGACCATGCCGAAAGGATCATAAGTGCATATTCCTCAGTGGAAAACATGTTTTCCCGTCTCCCGGCTGCAACAGTCCGCATATCGGCCACAGAGGAGATATTCTCCAATTATGTTTCTCCTGCATTGGACCGTTTTATGGCCGTGCATCCTGATATCTCTTTTGAAAGGGCTATCTTCGAGGATGCAGACCTGGCGATAGTCATGAAGCCTGCGTCTGAATCTCCATTTGAAGTGCCATCGGATGCAGTGGCCAGAATCCGCATATCAAGATCGCAGCCACCAAAAATGGGCTGCCTTTCGGCCGCCCATGAAAAAGTCTCTTATTTCGATATATTGTATCAGCCGACTCCGGCGTTTGAATGTACACGTCTTTGCCGTGTCCTCCGAGAATATATCATTTCATTCTAAGAGTTATTATTTAGCAAGTCTCTTGTAGGTCTCGAGACGAACCTTTGCGAATTCCTCAGTCTTCTGAAGGAGTTCCTCTGCTGAATCAGGATACATCTTGTAGAGTGATGCAAAACGTACCTCACCCTTCAGGAAGTCCTGGAATTTGCTCCAGTCAGGCTCCTTGCTGTCGAGTGTGAACGGATTCTTGTCTGTTCCCTCGAGAGCAGGATTGTATCTGTAAAGGTGCCAGTAACCGCACTCGACAGCGAGTTTCTCCTCCTTCTGGCTCAGACCCATGCCGGCCTTGAGACCGTGGTTGATACATGGTGCGTATGCGATCACGAGTGATGGACCGTCATATGCCTCAGCCTCCTTGATTGCATTGAAGTACTGTGCAGGTGATGCACCCATCGCAACCTGGGCGACATATACATAACCGTAACTCATCGCCATCATGCCGAGGTCCTTCTTGCGTACTCTCTTACCTGAAGCGGCGAACTTCGCGATTGCTCCTGCAGGAGTTGCCTTTGAAGACTGTCCGCCGGTGTTAGAGTAAACCTCTGTGTCAAGAACGAGGATGTTCACATTCTCACCTGATGCAAGCACGTGGTCGAGTCCGCCGTATCCGATGTCATAAGATGCACCGTCACCGCCGATGATCCACTGGCTGCGTGCAGGGATGAATGTCTTGTATTCAACGAGACCCTTGCAGACGTCGCATCCGCAGCCTTCGCAGAGAGGAATGAGAGCGTCAGCAACCTCGCGTGTAACCTTTGCGTCGTTGCGGTTCTCGAGCCACTTTGTGAAGAGGGCCTTCATCTCGTCTGTGCAGCAAGTGCATGCGAGACCTTCTTCCATGAGGCGTGCTACTGTAGCGCGTGCTCTGTCAGAACCTACCTTCATTCCGAGACCGAACTCGCAGAAGTCCTCGAAGAGTGAATTTGCCCATGCCGGACCGTGTCCTTCAGGATTCTTGCAGTAAGGTGCAGCAGGGAATGATGCTCCGTAGATAGAAGAACATCCTGTTGCGTTTGCAACCATCATATGGTCACCGAAGAGTTGGGTGATTGTCTTGATGTATGGAGTCTCACCGCAGCCTGCACATGCTCCTGAGAACTCGAAGAGCGGCTGTGCGAACTGAGCGTTCTTCACATTTCCAGTCTTAGGCTGTACATTGTCCTTGTATCCTACATGTGAGTGCAGGTAGTCGAAGTTTGCCTGCTCTGCCTCCTGGGTTCCAAGCGGCTTCATCACGAGAGCCTTTTCCTTAGACGGACATACGTCGGCACAGTTGCCGCAACCTGTACAGTCAAGGACAGATACGCTGATACCGAACTTGTACTCCTTGAATACAGCCTTGCCCTGCTGGAGTTTGACGCTTGCAGGAGCAGCCGCAGCCTCCTCGTCAGTAAGGAGGAACGGACGGATGGCAGCATGAGGACATACGAATGCACAGTTGTTACACTGGATACAGTTGTCAGCCTGCCACTCAGGAACCTTCACGGCAACTCCACGCTTCTCGTAAGCGGTAGTGCCTGCAGGGATTGTACCGTCAACATACTCGTTGAATACGCTTACAGGGAGAGTGTCACCTGCCTGAGCGTTCACAACGTCAGCGATCTCCTTGACGAATGCAGGAGCGAGACGGTCCTTGTTAGGGTTTTCGAACTTGGCGGTGATGTTCTTCCAGTCAGCAGGAATCTCGACCTTTGTATACTCGCCACCTCTGTCAACGGCAGCGTAGTTCATGTTCACGATGTGCTCACCCTTCTTTCCGTAACTCTTCACGATAGCCTTCTTCATGTAGCCTACAGCCTCCTCGTAAGGGATGATGCCTGTGATCTTGAAGAATGCAGACTGGAGGATTGTGTTTGTACGTCCGCCGAGTCCGATCTCTGAAGCGATCTTGGTCGCGTTGATTATATAAAGGGTGATGTTCTTCTTTCCGATTACAGCCTTTACGTGGTCAGGGATTCTCTTGAGAGTCTCTTCCTCGTCCCAGAGGCTGTTGAGAAGGAGTGTTCCGTTCTCCTTGATGCCCTTGAGCACGTCATACTTGGTGAGATATGAAGGAACGTGGCATGCAACGAAATCAGGAGTTCCTACAAGGTAAGGAGCCTTGATAGGGAGGTCTCCGAAACGGAGGTGCGAGCATGTGTATCCGCCTGACTTCTTCGAGTCATAATCGAAATATGCCTGGCAATATTTAGGTGTGTTGTCACCGATGATCTTGATTGTGTTCTTATTTGCACCGACAGTACCGTCAGAACCGAGACCGAAGAACTTGCACTCTGTAGTGCCCGGCTTCACGATAGAGAATTCCTCCTTCTGTGGAAGTGACTTGAATGTGACGTCATCTACGATACCGATGGTGAATCCGTCCTTAGGCTCAGCCATTGCGAGGTTCTCGTAAACTGAAACGATCTGTGCAGGAGTTGTATCCTTTGAAGAAAGACCATAACGTCCGCCGATTACCAGAGGTGCGTTCTCAACTCCCTGGAAGATAGCCTTGATGTCGAGGAAGAGAGGTTCGCCTACTGAACCAGGCTCCTTTGTCCTGTCAAGAACCGCGATTCTCTTTACGCCCTTTGGAAGAGCCTTCATGAAATATTTTGCAGAGAATGGTCTGTAGAGACGTACGATCATCAGACCGACCTTCTTGCCCTGTGCAGCGAGATAGTCGATGGTTTCCTTGATTGTCTCTGTTACTGAACCCATCGCGATGATGATGTTCTCAGCCTCAGAATCTCCGTAGTAGTCGAAAGGACGGTAGTCGCGACCAGTGAGTTCGCTGATTTCGCCCATGTAACGTGCCACTACGTCAGGAACTGCGTCGTAATACTGGTTGCAGGCTTCACGTGCCTGGAAATATACGTCGCCGTTCTGGGCTGTACCGCGTGTTACAGGAGAGTCTGGTGAAAGGGCCTTGCCACGGAACTTCGCGAGTGACTTTGTGCTGACCATGTCCTTGAGGGCAGCCTCGTCGATAAGTTCGATCTTCTGGATCTCGTGAGATGTACGGAAACCGTCGAAGAAGTGGAGGAAAGGAATGCTTGACTTGATGGTTGAAAGGTGTGCCACTGCTGCCATGTCGAGAGCCTCCTGAACGGAAGCGGATGCAAGCATCGCAAATCCTGTCTGACGGCATGCCATCACGTCCTGATGGTCACCGAAGATGGAAAGTGCATGTGATGCGAGAGCACGTGCCGAAACATGGAATACGGTAGGGAGCATCTCACCGGCGATCTTGTACATGTTAGGAATCATGAGAAGGAGACCCTGCGATGCTGTGAAAGTGGTTGTGAGGGCACCTGCCTGAAGTGAACCGTGCACTGCACCGGCAGCACCGCCTTCACTCTGCATCTCTGTTACCTTCACAACCTCGCCGAAGAGGTTCTTCTTGCCCTGAGCCGCCCACTCGTCCACATATTCAGCCATTGTAGAAGAAGGCGTGATAGGGTAGATGGCTGCATGCTCGCTGAAAAGGTATGCGATATGCGCCGCTGCCCAGTTACCGTCACAAGTGACGAATTTTTTCTCATTTGCCATAATAAAATCAGATTTTATTGTTGTAATAAAATATTTCAGTTCCTGTTGCGGACATATGGGACTGTTGCATACTCTGTGCCCGCAGGGATAAAAACAATATCGTACAAATTTACTGAATTTTGGCGAAAATCCATGTAAATTTGTACGAAAATATTGTAATAAAAACCGCCTGAGGGCTACTTGCCTTATAATGACTGGAATCCGTCGATGGTAAGAGGGGATGACGCTATCTTTGCTACAAGTCCTTGGAGTACGGCTCCTGGCCCGAGTTCGGTGAAATGGTCCGCTCCATCTTCCATCATGTTTTTCACGCTCTGGGTCCATCTTACCGGAGAAGTCAATTGTGCAAGAAGGTTTGCCTTGATTTCTGCCGGGTCGGTTGAAGGTTTTGCAGTCACATTCTGATATACAGGACATATCGGAGTTCTGAATATCGCCTTTTCGATTCCTTCCGCAAGTTCTGCACGAGCCGGCTCCATCAGCGGAGAATGGAACGCACCACCTACCGGCAGGACGAGAGCGCGTCTTGCCCCTGCTTCCTTCATCTTCACACATGCAGCCTCGACCGCTTCCTTTTCTCCGGATATTACGATCTGTACATCAGAGTTGTAGTTTGCTGCAACAACGATTCCTTCACACTCCTTACAGATCTGTTCAACCTTCTCGGCAGGGAGCGAAATCACTGCCGCCATTGTTCCCGGGCACATTTCGCATGCCTTCTGCATGGCCTGTGCACGGATGGATACAAGTCTGAGCCCTTCCTCGAAATCCATCGCACCCGCAGCGACAAGCGCGGAAAATTCGCCGAGAGAGTGCCCTGCCACCATGTCAGGCTTGAAGTCCGGAAGACATCTGGCTAGTACTGTCGAATGGAGGAAGACGGCAGGCTGTGTAACCTTGGTCTGCCTGAGGTCTTCTGCAGTACCTTCGAACATTATGTCTGTGATGCGGAATCCCAGGACTTCGTTAGCCTTCTCCAGCATCTCTCTTGCAACAGGGTTTTTATCATAAAGGTCTTTGGCCATGCCGGGGAACTGTGATCCCTGGCCGGGAAATACGTATGCTTTCATCTTTCTCTGTTTTTTGCAAAAGTACAAATAAAGTCCGATGTGGACCAAAACTTTCGCCACATGACGGAATAATCGGCAAATATGTGGCGAAATCGTCAAAATTCCATATATTTGCAAGGATAATTAAGGTTCTGCCCCTATAGTTTAATGGATAGAATTTCAGATTCCGGTTCTGACGGTTGCGGTTCGATTCCGCATGGGGGTACAAAAAAGACAGGTTCGGCTTGTCTTTTTTTTGTATCCACATGCAGAGTGATGTTTACCACAGTCACTGCGTGACACACTTAGGGACATGTGGACCGTCTCGCTGACTCTCAGGTCGGGTGCCATCGCTGCTTCGACTTTCTGCTAAAGTTTTGCTGATGCGAGTGGCACGGTGCTGTTACACCTTTATACGGAATCCTGTTTACCACTTTAATATGGTGTACCTGCTGAATGTTGTGTGTTGATCTGATGAGAGACACCTTGGACGAAAATTGTCGCAAATGTGACCGAGGTGTATTGAAATCCCGCATTTTCATCGGTAAAACTGTACACCTTTGACATTTCTATGCCAAAAAGTGACCGAGGTGTATTGCAATTCTTCAATGTCGACTTCTAGTGAACTTTTAGCATGAAAACTTCACTGGAACAAGCCAAAATCGTCCAAAATCACTCTAAATCAAGAGTTCTAGTGAACATTTCGACTCCTTTCTTCACTAGAACTAATTCGCCAGTTTTATATTCTGTTGCCGGTGTGAATGGCAGCGCAGTTGGCAAATATGCCGGCCAACTGCTCAAATCAGGCTTTGCAGCATAGCCCAGGGGCTGCTCCGCCTGCTTTGTGCCATGAGTCTGAAGATTAAATCGACCTTGGAGCATTAAAGTCGGCTAGTTACTTATTAGCGTTCTTACCCTGTCGTCTTTTCAACAGAGTAAGAACACTATTGTTTTGTATGAGGTTAATATTCAATATGTTACCCAAGAGCGATGTTCTTACTCTGTCTTGAAATCAGCAGGGTAAGAACAGTCTCATCAACTGATGTCCCGGTAGAATCATTTAAAAGAAAATACTTTTGCAGGAAATCAAAGGCTTTCGTACAAGGGAATTGTCCGGGATACAAAAAAAGGAGCCTTTGAGAAAGACTCCTTCGGATTGACTTTGAACAGTCAGATGTTATGCCTTTGAAACTACAGCGCTGAGTTTCTCGCAGAGAGTGTCGAGTTTCTCGAACATCTCCTTTGTGAGACCGTTGTAGTATGCCTTCTTCTTTCCTTCCGGATGGCTGGCGCGCTGCTTGAGGTCGTTGTAGAGATCTACAGCCTCGTCGATTATCTGTGCGATCTCGTCAGCATCCTTGTGTGGGTTGAGCGCTACGAAAAGTGCGCAGTCATCAATGAATTCACCAACGAAATACTCGATGTCTTTTTTGAAAACTCTAAGGTTCATGATAAATACGTATTAAAAAGTTTTTGTTATAACGTGACAAAGTTAGTAAAAAATCGTATAAAAAAGAAAATTGTCCACGAACTTTTGTCAGATGTGATTATCTGCTTTAATTTCATATTTTTATGATTGAAGTGATTGCAGATTCAAAAAAACTTATAATTTTGCAAATGTGTGAAATTGAAATGTGTGTATAACGTCAGTGTAGTGATGAACAGGTTTTGTGCAAGTGTATTGATGGTGTTGCTGTCTCTTCAGATGCTTTTTGCAGGGGGGGGCAGGCTTAATCATATATCACCTGGTGAGGTTCATCATGTAAATGATACATCTGTTCTTGAAGGCTTCGCAATACGCTATCGCGTCAATTCCACAGAAATAGACCAGTCTTATCTCGACAACAGCAGTCAGATTCAGCGAATAAAGCATTATATGGTCAATTCGCCGCGAATCGACAGCATAACCATTTATTCGTGGGCATCTCCCGAAGGTCCATATCGCAAGAACGCATGGCTTTCCCGTGAACGAGGAAAGAGTGCCAGACGTTTCCTTCTGGGCATGTCTCCTGACAGTGCCAAGTTCAATTCCGGAAAAATCAAACTGGTCCCTGTGGCGGAGAACTGGCCTGGCCTCATAAGTCTTGTTGAGGAAAGGTATGACGGGGACGACAAGGAAAAAGTCTTGGAGATCATGAGGAATCCGGACATCAGCGATGACAGAAGGAAGCATGAACTGCAGAAACTTGACAGAGGCCGTACATGGCGCTATCTGATTGACAATTATATGCCTGAACTGCGTTCTGCCACATGGATCTGCATCTGGGCAGAGACCATAGAGGCATTGCCGGTCGTTCCTGAAATGTCTGACAGACTTGTTCCTGCTGACGCTGGTCTGGCGCCTCTCCCTTATATAGACCGCAGACCGGCCATGCCGGAAAGATGGCGCACCGTGGCTGCGTTGAAGACAAATCTTCTGTATGATGCGGTGACGGCTCTTAATTTCGCTGTCGAGGTGCCTTTCAATGAGCATTTCTCGATTCTCTATGAACATCATTGCCCATGGTGGCTTTCAAACAACAATAAATATTGTCTTGAATTCCTGAGTTTCGGCGGTGAATTCAGATGGTGGTTCGCTCCTAGGCCAAGGCCTGCTTCGGAGAACCGCAAACAGCGTGACGCTCTGATGGGACATTTCCTTGGCATATATGGATGGGGTGGAAAGTCCGATATCCAGTGGGGCCGTGATTTCGGCTGTTATCAGTTCGATTTCATGAGTGCGGGTCTTACATACGGTTATGCGATGCCTGTGGGAAAATACCTGAACCTTGAATTCTCGCTTTCGGCAGGATATGCCCGCATACCATATCAGCATTATATTCCTACCGAGGACTGGCAGATCCTCATCAGAGATGACTCCAAGGCCGGTACTCTTCATTATTTCGGCCCGACAAAGGCTGAAATAAGCCTCGTCATACCGATACGTGCAAAAATCAAAGGAGGGGCTGACAGATGAGAAGGACGGTTTTCATATTGATGCTCATGGTTGCTATGGTTGCCGCTTCGTGCGAGAGAAGGCCTCTGATGGATCTCTCGACCACTCACTATGTGCGTGTGTATGTGGATGAGGAACTTCTAAATGTGACCACAGGTTTCTATGACGAACAGAACCAGCGTCCGTTCTACAAGTCTCCCGATATCCTCCGTATCATCCTTGCAGACCCTCAGACAGGTGATGCCATGGCGGAAAGATTCCTCAGGAACAAAGGTGTGGACGAAAACGGATCGTATTATGACGGCTACATCGTGGCATCTCCCGGCCAATATTGCCTGCTTGCCTACAATTTCGACACGGAAATGACAATGGTTCAGGATATGAACAACCATTTCAAGGCAAAGGCTTATACCAACGAGATCGCTCCTCATCTGAAGACAAGGATACCTAGCAGGACACCTGACAACTCGGAATCCATCGTATATGATCCTGACCATATCTTCTCGGCAAGTTGCGGTGAGGTCATAGTTCCATATGTGGATTATGTTGATACGCTGAAGACGGCCGATGGCGGATGGTTCCGTGCGGAAAGTATCGTGAAGTCATATTATCTTCAGGTCAGGGTCAAGGGTCTCGAATTCGCCTCATCGTCTGTCGGTCTGATGACCGGAATGGCAGGTTCCGCATGGCTGAACGGTGCCGGTATGGACCATGCCAACCCTGTGACGGTTTATTTCGAGATGCTTCCGGGAGCAACTCCTGCTGCCGGCGTGATGCGTAATCAGGCAGACGGAGTCTCTACGATATATACGACTTTCAGCACTTTCGGCAAACTGCCTCATGAAGACAACGAACTGGAAATAACCTTTGACTTCCTTACCATATATGGTGAGCCATACAGTGAAACGATCGATATAACCCCTGTCTTTGCTACAAAGGAAGCGGTTGAGAATCAGTGGCTTCTGCTGGATCATACGATAGTGATTCCTGAACCTCCCGATCTTTCTGACGATGGCGGATTCAAACCGGATCTGGAAGACTGGAAGGATGAGGAAACAGATGTGATTTTATAAGAGAAAAAATATCAATAAACAATCAAAATCCTATTATTATGAAAAAGTTCTTCTTTTTAACAGTGGTTGCGGGCGTAGCGCTTGCGGGCTGTGTCAAGAATGAGCCTGCTCCTTTTGAAAGTGAGCAGCAGATCACTTTTGCAGCACCTGTTGTAGGCCTTAACACGAAGGCTGTCAACGAGGTGTGGAACAACTACCCTACAGATGCCGCCTATGATTTTGCGGTATGGGGATACTATTATGCCGGTGGCACTTATACTACATTCGGCGGTGGCCAACTTTATATGAACAATGTGACTGTCTCATATGATGGTAACCTCAGCGGCTGGGCACCAGCAACATCTTATTATTGGCCAAAGAATGGATCGCTCACATTCATCGCGTATTCTCCTGCAAGTGTGCAGGCAACTGAGGAGGTAACTGTCACAAAAGACGGAATCCAGATTAACGGCTATAATGTCGATACCGATGCCGCTAATCAGGTTGACCTGCTTTTCAGCGAAAGAGCGTACGACAAGAAGAGTGTAGATGATGATATTGCTGGTAGTGGTGAAACTGATGAAGATCCGTCTGTAACTGATGACAGGTATGCTGGTGTACACCTTTCATTCAAGCATGCTCTCTCTTCTATCCTCTTTTCAGCAAGGACTAAGGAGACTTACGACGGCACAACAATCACTCTCAAGGAAATCAGTCTGCTGAACATAAAATCTAAGGGTACTTTTAACCAGAACCTTAAAGATGCCAATGGCGAAACGACAGCCGCAGATGCTGAATTGTGGGCAGGTCAAAGTGAATATAAGAATTATGTGATTTCAGGGTTGGATCAGGATCTTGATGCAAATGCATATTATCCAAGCACAAAAGGAACCGGCAGCCCGGCTGTAGCAGATGGTCTCAGAAAATCAGACTTCATCCTTCTTCCGCAGGAATTTGACGAGCAGAATTATAATTTTATTCCGTCGATTCAGGTGAAATATACGATCAAGAGTCCTGACAGTGCCCCTATCGATCAGGTTCAGGAGGTGCCTCTTAAGCACCTTACAGGAGGAGAATGGAAATGGGGACACCGTTACATCTACAACATCATCATCGCTCTTGACAAGATCTATTTCGAGCCATATGTCACTCCATGGACTGACGCTTCAGGCGGTTACGATATAACTCTGTAATCTGACGATTTATCGCTTCCACGGGCCTGACCGCCTGTGGAAGTGCCAGGTATGAAATACGCACCCGTCATATTGGCAATGCTCGCATTGGCAGGTTGTACCATGGATTCTCCACGGCAGTACGACCCGGAACTCCGACTGATGTTTCAGCCGGATATGCTCATGCATGTTGCTGCCGACGGAGTGGAATCCTTCCCGGAAGACCTTGCGGTAGGAGTCAGTGCGTGGAAACTTCCGGATGACCTTACATGGTATGAGGCTTCCGGTGAGTCTGTCGAATATGTGTCGCTCGGCAAAGCGTGCAGCGAGCAGGTAGTCATAACCGATGAAGGATATGAGGCTCCGGTCAATGACCTTCTCTGGACCCTTGACGGCAATCCGCTATGGCCGGATATGGATGAGAATCTGACATTCATGGCTTTTTCTCCGTATGGGGCAGGTTGTGGATGCGGCAAGGAAGATGGAGTCACATATGAAACGGATGTCCTTGAAGATCAGACGGATTTTCTTTATACCCTTCTCATGACCGACAGGCATAAGGTACGTGACGGATGGGTGGTTCCGCTTCATTTCCAGCATGCCATGTGTGAGATCGGCTTCCGCGTTAAGAACAGGGTTTCCCCGGAGGAGCGTCTGACCGTCAGGAGCATTACGGTTGATGCTGTCAGACATAAAGGTGATTTCGCCTCGTTGCGTGACCCTCAATGGGTGCTTGAAGAATCTGTCTCGTCTCTGGATATATATGACGGAGAGTTTGTTACTCAGGGACTTCCGGAGCCGATAGGCCGGACGTGGATGATGATTCCGCAGGCGTTGGATACCCCGGTCACGGTGGAGTTTGAATATACGACAGTTGCCGGTACTTCCATCGTGCAGAAGTGCAGTACCGTTCCGTTGAGGACCATGCTTGAGTCCGGACGCAGTTATATGTTCACCCTTTCGGTGGGCATTGACGATGTTAAATTCCTTATGGAGATACTATGAAGAAGATAATAGTACTGATATCATTCGTTTTCGTGTTCATGTCGTGCCGCGACGACATGAATGCCGGACATGTTGCCCAGTCCGATGACATCGTCTCGTTTGATGTGCGTCATGAAATGATGGCGGGCACCAAGGCTGCGGGTGAGAGCAATTCGGTCACGGGGGAACGTCATTTCCTCGGAATGATGGATGAGGACTCTATCTTCGTTTCTGTCACGGAAGAGATAATGCCTTCATATTCATCAGTTTCCGGACAGACAAAGGCTGCCTATGCTTCCACATCCCTGAACTCGTTCCGTGTCACTGCCTTCATGGATGAGAACACTGTCTATGCCGATGACGTGCTCCTGTCCACAAGTGACGGATGGAATACATATGGCCCGGTACTTTACTGGCCGAAGGTCTTCGAAAACCTCCATTTCTTTGCATATTCCTATAATGTCGGAAACGATGTAGTCTCGCCGGTACTTTCCATGTCAGGAGGCGGATATTCCATGACATTCGATTATGCGCTGCCTGCCTCTGATGGAAAGGGAAATGATGCTCAGGTGCAGTCGGACCTGATATTTGCCATCACACCGGAGCAGGACGGCGGAACAGTGGAACTGGATTTCTACCATGCCCTTTCTGCGGTCGTGTTCAAGATCGGCGATATGGCTGACGCGACGGTATCCAAGGCTGTGATGACCTTGGGTGACATAAGACATTCGGGAAGTTGCGGATTGTCGTATCCTGTTGTAATGGACGGTTTCGATTGGCACCTTGATGATGGATTGGCAGACTTCACTGAAACTTCGGAAGGTGAGTTCGGGAAAAATACCGTCATCAATTCGGATCTTGAGACCTTCAATGTCCATCCTCAGACGCTAGAAGGTACAGACGCATATTTCGAGATATCGCTCCTGATAGGGGAGAAGACATTCGAATTTCCTGTCAAGAAACTCGGGCTGCTCACAGACGAATGGAAGCCGGGCCGCAGGTATATATATACCCTGTCCAAGAGCGGATATGTGGAGGTGGATGTGGAAGACAACTGTACGCAGACGGTCAAGAGTGATGTGAAGATTCAGAACACCGGGCTCACCACATCGTATATACGTGCTGCCGTCGTTGGCTATTGGGCTGTCATTGAGGATGGTACGGAGACGATAGTGGCTTCCTGGGATATCGATGACGCAACCGTAGGTAAACTGGTGAAGGCTTCGGATTGGGATACCTGCTGGGTGGAAAAGGACGGCATATATTACTGCAAGGCTCCTGTTGAACCGGGTGAATATACTCCTGTACCACTGTTCGAGCGTTATGATCTGCTTAAGACAGCCGGTCCTGTAAGCGGCTCCAAGTTATACATAAGCATTGTGGCTCAGGCTGTTGAGAAATCGAAAGCCGCGGAAGTATGGCCTGGCGCTCCCATTTTATAGAACTGACATATGAAACGATTTCCTCTGACATATATTCTGGTTGTCCTGCTCCTTCTTGTGGCCGGGACAAATGATGTTTTTGCCCAACTTCCGTCTTCCGGCAACTGGCCGGCAACTACAATCAACGCCAACACCACCATCAGCCTTACCGGAGATGTCAATCTCAAAGGAAATATTAACGTGGCAAGCGGATACACCCTGACGATTCTGAACGAAACCGGCAAGGACATAACCATCAGTAATCAGGCAACGAGGACCATCTCGATGTTCACTGCGACCGGAACCCTGATCATCAAGGGAAAGGAAGGCAGCGGGATCATTATCGATGGCGGAGCCGATTATACATGGGACGCCGTCACAATGTCCCTGACTCCGGGTGCGGATTCGAAGAAAGTGAACACTGTCATAGTTAATAACGGAACCCTGGATCTTGAGCATGTCACCATACAGAATGCGGACAGTTCGAATGACAATGCTGCGGCCATCGATGTCAATACCAAGAAGACTACGACTCTGACTCGCTGCACGATAAGAAATTGCCGTGCGCGTCTCGGTGCGGCCATCATGATCAGCAGTGGCGCAAACAAGCCGGACGACAGTGCGGTGAGAGTTGTGGACTCTTTCATAACTCAATGTGTATCAGGAGGTAATTCCACTGCAAGTGCAAATAATGTCGGAGGTGCGATCCGAACATATGGAAGTGTGACTTCCAATCTGTATCTTACCGGTGTCACGATGTCGTATAATTACGCCATGAGGGAGAGCAATGAGTACAACAACACCCTTGTGCATGATGGCAATGGTGGCGCTCTTTTCTGGAACGGACGAGGACATGAGGATACTGCATGCTACATCGAGTCCTGCGTGTTCGAGAATAACAGGTCAGACGACAACGGAGGTGCGATCAAGGCTCAGGGATCGATATTGTTCGTCAAAGGTCAGTCCGGTTCGGGAAGGCCTGAGAAGACGGTCATCAGGGGAAATCAGGCACCGGTCGGGGCTGGTCTTTATATAGAAGGTTATACAGGTGGCGTAAATCTGTCGGGTTCCAGAGGTATCGATTACGATTTGAGCAATCTTGTCATAACGGATAATGTGGCTCCGTCATACATGTACGGTGGTGTGGAAAATCCAGGCAAGGGTGCGGGCGTGCATTTCTATTTCGGAAAGGAAATGACGCTTGAACAGAATTCCACCATCAACGTCAACATGAAAGGAGCCGAGATTTCCGGCAACAAGACTGCTGGCAACGGAGGACTTGGCGGTGGCATTTATGTCGAGAACAATGCTCCGGCAGCAAAGAACTACACCATAAACGTCAACCTCAATTACGGAAAGGTGAATGACAATGTCTCGACGGGAAATGGCGGCGGCATATATATACTCAACGAGAATGTAACTTCGCAGCAGACTGGCGGCGAAGTCCTTGAAATAAAAGGCAATACGAGTCTTTACAGCGGCGGAGGAATGCACATCGAGGGCGGCGGATTCGACATGACCGGAGGAATGATATGTTCGAATGCGGTGACCGCGGATGACGGTGTTGGAGCCGGCGTATATATCGACGGCGGTAGCCTTGAACTCAATGAAGGATCGATTTCGGAAAACACATCTGCATCTCATGGTGGTGGAGCCTATGTGGCCGGCGGCGGAAACTTCACCATGTCAGGCGGTGAAATGAACCGGAATAATGCATCCGGAAACGGCGGCGGCGTTTTTCTCGACGGTGGTGATTTCGAGGTTTCGGACGGAATAATATCGGCAAACACATCCAAGGCCGGAGGCGGCGGAGCCTATATTGCCGGTGGTGGAAACTTTACTATGTCAGGTGGTTCCATGTCCGGCAATTACACTGAAAGCAACGGCGGCGGAGCCTTTCTCGACAGTGGAGAATTGAAGGTGACGGACGGAAGCATAAATGATAATGAAGCCGACCTCAACGGTGGCGGTATCTGTATCCTGAACGGTGCGGTCGACATGGGTAGCGGACTGATCACATCCAATGTATGCGGGCAGTACGGCGGTGGTGTCTATGTCTATAATTCATCGGATTCTGTCGGCAAGACCGTGACATTCAACGGTGGTTCCGTAACGGAAAATGAGGCCGAATATGGTGGCGGTGTCTGTGTGGACGGTCTGATCACATTGTCAATCGGAAGCGTGGAAATTGCGGAAAACACTGCTGTCAACGGTGGCGGAGTATGTCTTCTCAACAAGGCTGACATCGAATTCGGAAAAGGACAGATAAAGAATAATAATGCGAAGGTGAAGGCGGTAACTCCGGCCTTCCAGACTGCATGGCAGAAAGAGATCGACGATGTCGCAGGTCTTGGTGGCGGACTTTATCTTAGTTCGGGTACAGTGCTGACTTTTACGGATATAGATGAACTCGGACTGTTCGGTAACATTGCAGACCGTGGCGGTGACGAGATTTTTGCCAACGGCAAGGATACGAAGGTGACTCTGCCGGTGGTGACCGACATGAACCTGGCCGGCTATCCTGGAGCGAGCAACCTACGTTGGATGGAAGACTATGTCACAGACGACATCAATTATGACAAGGGAACCAAGATGAAGGGAACTGACTGGGATTCAGACAAGTCCAACAAGAGATATCGTGTGGCGAATGATGCGAATGAGGCTACTTATGAGGTGGACGGAGGTACAACCTTGGTAAATTATGTCAGCCTCGCTCTGGGATACGAGGTCGTATACATCACCATCATCAAGCACGGACTGAAAAAGGGAGAAAGCGCCATATTCGAACTGTCCAAAGGAGGCGTCCTGCAATCACGTGTCATCATGACAGGAGAAGAAGGAAAGGATACCATAACCAAACGCGTGGCAGTCACTGCCGGAGTGTGGACTATTGTAGAAAACGTATGGAGTTGGGCCTATACTTCGGATAACACATCCCTGACAAAGGATGTCACAAGTGCAGACAGCCGTGTGTTCGAATATACGAATGAAAGAAAGGAGGATTCTGTCCTTCCTATGAACCACGAGGATGTGAAACTTAATGTGATGGGAACTGCAACTTCCGAATAAATTGATAAAAAGTATCTTATAGTGATATAAAAAGGTTATATTTGTGACTTGGAAATGGCCGGATGTGGCAGATTGAGTGCTAATATTAACTGAATGTGTGTGATGCTGTGCAGGCTATGCTATGCACAGGTATGTTATCTATTCATAGTAAGCGAATTCTGCCCGATCGTACTACTTCCATAAGGAGAAAATACATAACAGATGAAAACTACATTTATTGTCAGAACGGTGATTCTGTCTGTGATCATTGCTGTGCTGTCCCTTCATGAGGCCTCGGCACAGAAGGTTGCAGTGAAGACAAATGCCCTTTACTGGGCTACGGCGTCGCCGAATCTTTCGGCCGAGATAGGGCTTGCTCCAAGATGGACCCTTGATCTCGGGGGAGGAGTGAATCCTTTCACATTCAACGAAAACCGCAAATGGAAGCACTATCAGTGGCAGGGTGAGGCCCGCTACTGGTTCTGTGAGCGTTTTTACAGACATTTCATGGGTCTGCATGTAGGTGGCGGTGAATTCAATGTGAGCAGAATGCCGGGACTGCTTCCGAAGTTTTCGGAAGATTACCGTTATGAAGGATGGGCGGTGAAGGCCGGTCTTTCGTATGGCTATTCATTTGTTCTGGGCGGTCGCTGGAATCTGGAAGCCACATTGGGACTGGGCGTCGTATATGCCGATTACGACAAGTTTGCATGCACGGTGTGCGGTGACAGATTGTCGTCAGGTGCCGGACTGCATTTCGCTCCGACCAAGGCTGGAATCACATTCGTTTACATGATAAGATAGGAGGATAGAAGATGTTCAGGAATATTTTTATATCTGCAGTTTCCGTCTTTGCATTCATGGCTTCGGTTCATGCTCAGGAACTGACGTTTACCGATACGGATGTGCGTCGTGACGGAAAGGAAGTGATGGTTTCCTTCAAGGCCAAGGCTGCGGAGGATGCCGTAAAGGCAGGAAGCAAACTTTTGGTCACACCTGTAGTAGGCAATAGTGCTGATACGCTGGAACTGGAACCTTTTGTTGTGACTGGTCGCCGCATGGAGAATATCGAAAGACAGAAGGCAAGGCTTTCAAAACGTGAATACGCAGCAGGAAGAACCCATATTGAAAACTCTGAGACAGTCTCTTACTCTGTTTCTTTCCCTTATGACGAATGGATGGGAAGGGAACTCACCATGTATGTGCGCACTGTTGAAATGTCTTGCTGCAAGACTCATGACAGAGGATATGCCGTAATGGAATCATATGAACTTGCTCCTGCATTCGAACCTGTTGTTGCTGTTGCTGTGGAGCCTATGGTGAGCCAGGTGTCGGAAGAGGTCAAGACCCGTTATCCTTTCCTTCGCAAGGCCGGAACTGATGTGGAGGCGGAAAGAGGAATTTCAGTGAGATTCCCTGTGTCCGTTATAGAGATCCGTCCTGATTTTTCCGGAAATGAGAAGAGCCTCGGCGAAATCATTGATGCCATTGCCCTTGTGAACAATGACGAATGGACCGATCTTGAGGCCATCGACATTGCAGGTTACGCTTCTCCGGAGGGAGATCATGAAAAGAATGTGGCTCTTTCACAAGGTCGAGCAGATGCACTCAAGACATATATAATGAAAGAACTCGGTCTGAAGGACGAGCAGTTCAACATCACTGCCGGTGGCGAAGACTGGGCGGGCCTGAAGGTTCTGGTTGAAGAAAGCGCTCTCTCTGACAAGGAGAAGGTCATTGAGGTGATTGACAGCATGCCGGATACTGAGAGACAGGCTGCGTTGAAGAAACTTTCGGGAGGAAAGACTTACAGAACCCTTCTCAACACATTCTACCCTCAACTCAGGGATGCCTGCTACATCAATGTATGGTATTCCGAGAAGGAAGATGTGGTGGCCGCGACCATCAATGAGGCGATCGAGGACATCAATGCTCAGAGATACAATGAGGCAATAGAGAAACTCCTTCCATATAAGGATGACAGCAGGACATGGAACACTCTGGGAAGTGCCAGCCTTCTTATGGATAACTTCGAGGCTGCCCGGGTCTGGTTTGAGGCTGCAGCCAAGGCAGGCGACGAAGATGCCGGCAAAAATCTCGAACTCTTGAACGAAATTATCAGATAACAATAATTACCACAAAACAATCCAAAATTATGAAACGTTTTTATTTATTGCTTGCAGCGGCAGCGCTGCTCGCAGCGGGTTGCCAGAAGGAGCCTGCAGCAGAGAAAGGCGAACTGACAAAGGCCTTTATCGAATTCAACCTTAACTTCACAGGTGAGGAAATGACCAAGGCGGATTATGAGCCGGATACTGATCCTGACAAAGATGGAGTTCAGGCTCCTGACACAGAAGTTGGTTCTGATGCTGAACACAATGTGGAGACCGCTGTCTTCTATTTCTTCCAAAACGGAAATTTCGTAAAGAGCGTCGAAGTTATAAAAGAAAAAATCACTTCTGCCCTTTCTGATGGAAACCATGTAAAGAAGACTACTGTGCCTACGGAACTTGAGACCGGAACATATGATGTATATGCTACCATCAATCATGAAGTCACAGGCATTACAACAGAGGCACAGTTCAAGGAGATTCAGAACACATTAGCCCCTGTGACTGCCGTACCAGGTACCGGTCTTCCGATGTCAAGCCGCGACAAAGATGGTGTCATGTCATGCCAGGTGACTATCACAACCGAGAATACATTCGATAATCCTGCAAAGGTTTCTCTTTATATGGAGAGGATGAATGCCAAGATTTCGATGCAGCATAAAGAGACTTACACTGTTGGAAGTCTCGCAGATGTTACTCTTACAGGCTATAAGGTAGTGAACCTCACCGAGAAAACCTTCCTTTTCCGCCATGTTGCTGCAGTTGCTGAAGATATGACTATGAGTAACCAGTCTTACGGTTCTGTCACAGAGACTATTCAGGTAATAGACCCAGAGACAGGTTTTAAGGTGGCATACGAAGACAACATGCCTGGCAACATTAACTTCTCGATTAAGGTCAATACCAATGATGCCTACAATGCAATGCTTGAAAAAGACAAGATGAACACTCTCATTTACTGCAACGAGAATGTCATGGCACCAGCAAATCAACTTAAGACATATGCTACTGCAATTGCTTTCAAGGCATCAATCACTCCTGCAAGCAACAATTACTTCGATGCAAACGGAGCCGCTACATACAGCACAGGAGATGACCTTTGGTATTTCGGCGGTAAGTTCTATGACAGCCTTGAAACATTGAACGACGCAAATGACTTCAGCCTTACTGAGAAAAATTACTCCGACTTCGGCGCGAAGAAGTTTGTTGGCGGCGTATGCTACTATACTTACTACATCAAGCATTATGACAACTTCAAGCCACTTGAACTCGGTTTCATGGAGTATGCTATCGTAAGAAACAACGACTATCAGGTAACCATCACTGGAATCAAGGATCTTGGAGAGGACGTTCCTACTGTAGAGCCTGATCCAATCGAGATGGAAGAGTCATACTTCCAGGCTACTCTCTTCGTAAGACCTTGGACAGTTCGCGCTCAGGACGCTGTTCTCGGCTAACAGACGATTTAAAAATAAAACGATTTTATAAGTAATCATATATGTTTCAGAAAATCACAAGACTTATTGCCAGTGCCCTCATGCTCGCGGGGGCGGTCGGCTGCTCGTGGGTAAAGGACGATCTCACAGGTTGCCCTCAAGGCTGCAGCGTCCAGTTTACGGTGGATCCGGATGTGGCGGCGGCCGGGGGATACAATGCCTCGGTATTCGCGGCAGAGGTTGATGACCTCACGCTCTTTGTCTTCAGCAGCGACGGCACATATGTCGGCCGATTCAGCGAGCAAGGCGATGCTCTGAAGCAGAGTGATTTCACATTGGATGTTCCAGTTGCTCCAGGCCACTACAAGATTGTGGCCTGGACAGGACTGGAAGACAGCCACTATATTGTTCCTGACCTTCAGGAGGGCGTTTCAAAGATCGAGGATCTTGACGTCCTTCTCGAAAGAGACAATGAAAACCGTCAGAATGACTATCTCCATCCGGTATGGCATGGAATGCTTGAAGATGTTGAAGTCAAGCAGGACGCTTACCGCAGATATACTGTGAACATGTCCAAGGCTAACAACGGCTTTGTGCTTGTCCTTCAGGATATGAAGGGAGGTTCCATCAAGGGCGATACCTTCACATATGAGATCGTTTCTGCGAACGGCCATATGGCTCATGACTTCAGCCTGATGGCTGATGACAAGATCTCTTATGGAGCATATTTTGTCGAGTCAGCCAATCTGAGCGACTACGATTCCGCAGAGCCGGAAGAGAATGCCGCAATGAATATCACTGCGGCAAGGGCTGAACTCAACACTCTCAGGCTCATGAAGGATACAGGCACCAGACTTGTCATACGTGAGAGGCTCACCGAAAGGCTTGTCCTTGATATCGACCTTGTCCAGTATATTCTTCTGACCAGAGAGCGTTATGAGCAGAAGGCAGGTCTGAAACTTACTGACCAGCAGTATCTTGATTACGAGGACAGTTTTTCACTCATGTTCGTCCTGATGCCAACCGGCTCCATCGTCAATCCGTATGCAATGGTCGAACTGAGGATCAACGGATGGGTCGTAAGACCACAGGATGCTGACCTTTAAAGGATTCCTTTATGACCGGACGTCTTTCCATATATGTAACGGCGGTTTTTGTCTTTCTTTCATTGTGTGGATGTGGGAAAGACAAATTGTCGTCTCAGGACATGGACGGAAAGAAGGATGTCTTCATGGAACTAGCCCTGTGTGTTGACCGCATGGGGCCGCTTACCAGACTGACCGAGGCTCAGGAAACTTCCATCAGAGATGTCCTTGTGCTTGTTTTTGAAAAGGATGCACAAGGAGATTTTGTCTTCAGGTATATACCTGAAACCGTAGGTTGGTCGGACGGGATGCTCAGGCTCAAGATGCGTGCGGAGGTGGCGGACATACGCGTCGCCATTCTTGCAAATCTGGATCTGGAGCAGACGGGCGGTGAAGTTTTCCAGGATGGTGTAAAGGTCGTAGGTTCAGGAGAAGACATTGAAACTGCATTTGATGATATCCTTTTCGACTGTACGGAGCAGGCTTTGAAGAATGGTTGGAAAGACAATGCCTTTCCGATGTGGTGGATGATGGAAGAAAGCGTCCGTCTCGAACCGGGAATGGACCTTTTCTATGGTTCCATCTGGCTGCTTCGAGCCGTATCCAAGGTCAATCTGCTCAATGTCGCTGAAGAGTTTGTTCTCGTGGAGGCATATGTGTACAATTGTCTGAAGCAGGGTAAGACTGTCCCGTTTCTTAAAAATGTATATACATATGATCTGGATGGAAAGAACGGACCGGTCGCTGACAAGCCGAGTCTTCCGTCATCCGTTGAAAAACACGGATTGGTACGCCTGGATGCTTCTGTTCAGATTGTTTCCGGCGGCCAGAAGATAGCGGATGCGATTTATCTGCCGGAGGCTGCTGCTCCTTCAAGAACAGACAAGGACGGCAACATGTATCCGTGTCATCCTGATGCCACTTGTCTTGTCGTGGGAGGAAAATATGACGGTTCGGACAGAATTACCTATTATAGGATTGATATCACCGTTCCGGTAAGTGGAGGCAATGCATCCAGTACCATAACAAGCACAGATTACTCCGATGTAGTCAGGAATGGCAGATACGACATCACAATTACGGAGGTAAGGTCTGAAGGTTCAGCGACACCTGAATCGGCCCTTGGCAACAGGGCGGATATCGGTGGAATCATTGAAGCATGGCAGAAAGGACCTGATGCCGGTATGGTAGTAGAATGATGAAAAGTTACAGGAACATATTTGACGTATGCTTGATGCTTCTGATGTCTTCATTTGTCTGGGGATGTCAGAAGTATGAAGGGGTGCGGGATAATGAGTGTCCTGTGGTTTTCAAGGCTGCCTTCGGAACTCCGACCAAGGCTGGAATCATCGAATCTGATGCTTCTTCAAGACCTTTGGCCGATCTGGAGGACATACAGATAATACGCGGTGCAGACGGAGACTATCCGGCATTCAATGAAGTCGCACAGGTTGACATTACCGGATTTATCAAGGCCGGCAGTGATGTGCTTATACCTTCTCCCAGTCAGCATTTCCCGCTTGATGCCAATGGGGTCCCTTTGGATGAAGATATAAATTTCTTCGCCTATTATCCTGCTGGTGATTCTTATACTGCCGGCAGCGACGATACTCCAGCGGAGGTCAAGTGGAACCTGACTGACGGACTGACGGATATAATCTATACGGTTCCCGCTGAGGGCAACTATTATGAAGACAGCGGTGACGGCAGTGATATTGATTTCAAGTTTGTTCATGCATTGTCCAGACTGAGTCTTAAGATAGCAGCATACGACTATGACAGCCAGATTACCTTTAAAAGTGTTGTCAGCGCAAAGATAAAGGTACCCGTTCAGGTCAAGATGCTGTTGGACAAGGATGGAAACGCCTCGTTCGAGTACGGACCTCAGGACAGGGCGCAGTGGAAGACGATTGATTTCTGCAAGGAGGGTCAGAAACTGCCGGTGGAGTATCCGACAGTATCAGACCAGTCATTGGATATTCTGATTCCTCCTATTGAGGACGACTATTCTTTCAGATTCGTTTTTGAGGGACTTGGAGAAGTCGATAAGGAATATGTCGTCAATGACCTGCCTCTCGTGCCGGGCAAGACGACTGTGCTGACCATAACGGTAAAGGGCGGTGTGCTGATGCTCATGGCCCCTTATGTAGAAATGTTTGATCCGGAGAATGTTGACGGACCTATTGTGATAGAATGATATGAAGATCTTCAGAATCATATTGCTTTGTCTGACTGTTGCATGCCTTTCATGCAGCAAGGCTCCGTATGCTCCTGATTCTGACGACTGGGCCTATCTTACATTCACGCCGGTTTTCGGACACTCTGCCGAGGTTCAGACCAAGGCTCCGTTCGGTACTATAGACGGAGTGAATTTTGCTTTTGACGGTAGTGTGTTCGTGTATAATCACGGAACCACAACTCCTCATGTGCTCGGCTATGAGAATCTTAAGGCTCAGGTTGATGCAAAATGGGATCCGAACAGGTCAAGTTTCGGGTTCTCGTGGCTGTTCTTCCCGAATGGAGTGGAGACGGACGGCCTTGATGTGATCGGTATCATGAAAGGAACTCCGGTAGATGTATATGCTTATGTACCATATACATCCGGCATGTCGGAGATATCCACAATACCGTTCGTGACATCAGAACAGAAAGATATTATGCTTGCCAAGGAGGAGAACATTGTGGTTGAAGCAGGCATGGAGAGTCAACTTCTGAGATTCAGTCATGTACAGGCTTGTATCACATTGAGGGTAAAGACGGTATTCTCGAATTCAATTTACATCTCTAATGTATACATTCGCAATGTGACGGATGACTTTTTGGCAAAATCGGGAAGCGTCAATGCCAAGACCGGTGAAATAAAGAACCTTGCTTATGACAGGAACTGGATGAATGTAACTTATAATCCTCATCTCCAGTTGAGTCCTGCAAGGACTACCGACTTTGATATATTGATTCCTCCTGTTGAGGATTATGACGATCCTGCCGGTATCGAGGTCTATCTCAGGTCGCGAAAGGATGTCAATACTGAACATTTTTATCTCCCGTTGCCTCCGGCCGAGGCTGACGGCACTCATCCTTTCAAGGCTGGAAAGAGATATATTTATGAGGTCACTCATGACGACTTCGTCATGGTAAGTCCGAATGTGACCATAAGGGATTATGATACGGTCCCTACCGTGTCGGAACTTGAATTTTGATTTATGAGGCAGTTCTCTATCATATCTTTGCTTTGTTTCCTGATGTCTGTCGGATGTCAGGAGAAGAATGCTGATATGTCTGGAAGGGCCTTGCCTGTAGAAGTCGGTGCTGAAGGACTTGTCCTCAAGTCAAGTGGCGGCACTGAAAACATTGTTTCAGAAGGCACGACCATCCGTATGATGGTTTTTGATGTCAACAATGTCAATCTTGTCACCGGAGAGAGCACTTCGATGTCAGACAAAGCCGACGGAACAGGAACATATGTCCTTTCTGGTGATGACACCAGAACTTTCAGACCATGCCATCTTGATGATGACGGCAATCCTGTCCTTGTAGATGGAAAATGGAATGAAGACAAGAAATACTCTTTGAGACTGTCGCAGGAGAATGTCACCAATCACGCGGTGCTTGTGTCTCCGGGAAGAATGTACAGCCAGAAGGCGGACGGAACGGGACGTGTGATTTTCCCTTTGGATGCGGCGGATCCTGATGACCATGCTTTCTATGTGAGTTCGACAGTCCCTGTCACTGTGTCCGATTATCGTATATATCTGGCCCGAACATCACTTTCACCGGTCTTTTCCAAAGTGAAGGTGAACATATGGCAGAGCGATGAAAAGCAGGAACAGCAGGAGTATGAATTGAAGAATAAGAGAGTCATCCTCAAGAATACATCTCGGAAAGGAGATTATTATCCGAATCTTCAGACAGTAGATTTTGATGAGAGCACATATGAGGCTTCCATGACTTATGATTCATCAACTGACGTCTGGTCTACAGGAGATATGTTCATATTCGCAGGAGACTATACTCCGAGAGGCCTTGGCTCGCTCGGAATCTCCTTCACTCTGCTGGTTCATGCAGAGGATGCAGACGGAAATGCAGTTACAGCGGAGATGCCTGTGAATATGTCTGTTTCCCAGATACTTGTGCGTGCCGGATATTATGTATATGATGTCATCTGGACATCGGAGTCTGTTGTGCTCAAACTTACCACAAAGGATTGGGTGGACGAGGCTGGAAATGATGTAGTCGTGGACGGTGATGCGAAGACTCAGGTTATCGGTGAATGGACATTTGACGGAAGTTGGATAAACGGTGGAGGAGGGTCGGCTGAAATATGATGAACAGGTCAACATATATATGCTTTCTTGTCATGGTGATGTACGTTGCTCTTTTATGCGGTTGCGTTGCCGAGGAAGCGGTATGCCCATCCGTGTCCGGCTCTGCTGAAAGCGTGGAACTTACAATTTCCACCAAGGCTGTTTCCGATGCTGACCTTTCAGACAGATTGACCGTCAAGGACATCTGGCTGTTCCAGTTCGGAGGCACTTCGGATGATTCTGAACTTGTCGGATCACCTATATATCTGGATTATTCTTCCGACCCTGTCGAAGCAGGAGATGACACGAGACTTGTCTCGCTCGTCACATCGAATACCGGCAACACGGTCGTAGTGGTTGCCAATACTCATAATCCGGATCAAGTGTGGTCCGTTCCTACCCTTGCTATGATGAAGCGGGCTTCAGCCGCTGTTGCAGAGTCTGAAGATAACTGGTCTTCTTCCGGCAATGATCTGGTCATGAGCGGCTATACTGTAAGTCCAATTACAGCAGGTGACGCTTTGGAGATATCCCTTTCCTTCAATGTCGCCAAGGTGGAATTCGATATAGTGAATATGTCTCAGTCGGGCATGACACTCCATTCCGTGACAATGGCGGACGTGCCGGGTCGCAGTCATTATGCTCAGGCACTTTCATCTGCCGGAACGCTCCTGTCTGAAGAGCGTGTAGATTATCCCGAGGAAAATGCGGTTTCCGGAACATCGTATTTCTGGTATGTTCCTCGTGATGATGAGGGACTTGCCCATGTACGTGTCCTTGCGACAACTAGTGACGGCATCGCTTACCGTTATAATATCCCGGTAGATGTCTCAGGTGTCGAGGCCGGACACAGATATCCTCTGTCATTGACGATTTCAGAGCCGGGAGATCCTTCTCTAGATGACCATGTGGAGAAGTATGGCGAGATAGAACTGCAGAATGCCAACAGTTTCATCGTACATCCTTATCCTTCTGAAGGAGTGGTTGACGGCGTGTCAGTGCAGAGACGTTTTGCGATTCCGACGACTCAGGTAAATGCTTATTGGAGAGATATCAGACACGATGATTCAAGACGTCTTACGGCTTCATCAGCGTGGACTGCCGAAGTACTTTGGCAGGATGTGGACGGGCTTGTGGAGGTCCTTACGACTTCCGGAAAAGGCCCGAGCCAGCGTATAGTCTTTTCCGTGAAGAACGGGGCATACGGCAATGCTGTCATTGCTATGAAGAAAGACGGGGAGATCCTTTGGACATGGCATGTGTGGTCGACAGAATATGACCCGGAATACCATGAGATTCCAGTGGGAAAGAAATATGCATATCCTGTTCAGGGAGGGCATGTCCATAGATATGGAGGCGATTTCTGGGAACCGTCGGCAAATGGAACTGATGCCTATGTAGCCACTTACCGCGACAAGTATATAATGGACAGGAACCTTGGCGCGTCTTCGCCAGAGAGTCCCGGTCTGATGTATCAGTTCGGAAGAAAGGATCCGTTCACAAAGACCCTTACAAACAAGCAGACAACAAAGATGACGATGGACCAGGCAGTGATGGCTCCGATGACATATGCCAATGTGTCTTCATCCGACTGGTGCAGCGACATGTCTTCTTTCAATACATGGAATTCACCTTCTGCGGCAAGAGAAGAGAAAAGCATTTTCGATCCATGTCCTCCGGGATGGAAGATTCCTCATATCGATCTGTGGGAAGATTATGTGTATACTGATGACTCTAATCCGGCGAATGACACTGTACTTCAGGAAGAGAGAGGGTTGGGATGGCAAACAGACGGGCTTACAGGCTTGCGTTACTGGCCGGTGGGAGTTGTGATGGAGTCACCGGTCTTTTACCCTATAGGTACCATACTCAATGGTGCATATAACGCTTCGAGGGTAGGAGTGTGGTCTTCTACCTCACAAAATGTAAATAACGCTTATGCCATGAGCCGGACAGCAGGTTCGTCTTTGGCAAAGAAAGGCTCGTCTGCAAGGTCAAACGCTTATCCGATAAGATGTGTACAGGAATAATGAGAAGATATAGTTACATATTGGTTCTGTTGTCAATGCTTTTTGCATGCGTTGCGGTTTCCTGTGCCCCGGAACTTGATGAGGCATATGTTCCTGATAATATGGAGACGGTGGAAGTCGATGTGTTATTCAGAGTAGATGACATGGTTACCAAGGCGATGACCGCTGTTGAGGAAGATATTTCCCTGAAAGATGTCTGGGTGTTCCAGTTCGGCGGAAGTGCTGATGCTTCCCGGATTGTAGGAAAACCGCGATATTATGCAATCGAAGATGGCGCGTCAAGAATCGGGTTCTCGAAGGTCGATGACTGTACGGTGGTATTCCTCGCCAATACGCATGATGCATATCTGGAACTTTCGGATGTGAAGACCTTCGGTGATATCAGGAAGAAGATGATCCGTATTTCAGACGGAGCGGACTGTTATGACCCTGATATGTATGATCTTGTTTCGAGCGCTGTCCTGAACGGTATGGACTTCACTGATCCAAATGTGAATGTACAGCCTGCCCTGAGCCGTATTTTTGCCCGCATCAGTTTCACCTTGACAGACAGTTGTGAAGATATTGACATACGTTCTGTACAACTTTGCAACGTTCCGGAAAAGGTGGAATATCTTCCTCATCTGCTTTCATCTTCAGAGTTGTATCCGACTTCTTCCCAGTCGTCCAGAATCAATTATCCGTCAGAACCGTTCACGGGAAGCAGCCAGACATATTTCTGGTATGTGCCTAGAAACGAACAGGGTACAGGTCAGGCCGCAGATGCTGCCGGAAAGAATTCGTCCGCTCCTGCTGAGGCGACCTTCATCAGAGTGCTGGGAACAGACCGCGAAGGTGTCCTTCATGAATATACATTGTATCCTGGTTCAGACCTCGTCAGTGATTTCAATCTCAAGCCGAACCATGCTTATGAATTGAGTCTGGATCTGAAGACTCCTGGCGATCCTGCAACAGACTCGAGAGTCAGGATTTACGGAGAAGAGGCTGTGGACGTCACTTCAAGTCTTACCAACTGCTTCATGATCAAGCCATCTCCATATGCAGAAGGAGCGAAGAAGGTATTCGCCTTTTATCCTCATGCCAGAATCAATCAATATTGGACTGATTACAACGATGTTCCTGCCATGCTTATCGGGACAACTACTGCATGGACAGCAGAACTCGTATGGCAGGATGCTGCCGGACTTGTGAAATTTGTTGATGCTTCCGGTAACGAACAGAATGCTTTCTCCGCTGTGGGACAGGTTCCTTTGAAGGTGGCAGTGGCCAACAACTCATTCGGAAACGCTTTGGTGCTTGTGAGAAACAGTCAAGGTACCGTGCTCTGGAGTTGGCATCTCTGGGTGACTGACTATGATCCGGAATATCGTGAGACTCCGCAGGCAGGAAAGTTCATCTATCCTGTCGAAGGAGGGGTACTTCATCGCTATACCGACAGGAAGAACGGCTCTACCTATTGGACAAGCCCGAACTGGTACAAGAACAGTTATATAATGGACAGGAATCTTGGTGCTGTGACAGACGGTTATCCGTTCAGTCCTTCGACCGGTCTTGCTTCAGGTGCAGGCTCACTTCGGGGACAGTTGTATTATCAGTGGGGAAGAAAGGATCCTTTCACTGCATCAAGTTATGTTACCTTGTACAATGTGGCAGGTGAGGAAGTCAAGCAGAAGATAGTTCCTTCTGCCGCTTCAGGTGTCGCCTTTGTCACTTCTATCGCCAATCCGGACACCTTCTACGGAAGGACGGGAGACTCGAGCAACGACTGGTGCGCCGAATCACCTTCAAAAGGAGTGTGGAACGACGCGACGACAGTCACAAACAAGGCTGACAAGTCTGTCTATGACCCATGTCCGAGAGGTTGGGCTGTCCCTCATCAAGGAATCTGGGAAGGATTTACGAACACAAGACCATATCGTGTTCAGAATACGTCGGCTTCAGTTCAGGAGAGTACTATCCTTGAACCTGAAAGAGATGAGCGCCTCAGGTGGGACTATGACAATATGCCTGGATGCCGTTTCTGGCCAGCCGGATATGAAGTACCTGACAAACCTGTATATTACCCGGCTACAGGAGGACTCAACCAGGCGTCAGGTGGCATAATATGGCCAGGTACCCGCGTGGCAGCATGGAGCGCCCAAGGACCTCAGTTCCTGGATCTGTATTACCCACAATATTGGATGCCTGTTAATGGCGCCGTAAGGTCATATGGCATGGAAGTCCGTTGTATCCAGATAGTAGAATAAGAGAAGATGAAAGATAAGATCAGAATATATGTTTTTTTTGTCGCGGTCATGCTGGCTGTCGGCCTGCTGTCCGTGTCTTGCCGAAAGGAAGACAAGTGGCCGCCTTTGGTCAAACCGGAGCCGGAAATTGTCAACGCATGGCTGTCACTGAATCTTAATGTGGTCTCGTCCGGGGCGCAGACCAAGGTCAATGATGACGTTGAGGGAGCAATAAATGGGGATATCGATGAAAATATCATAAAGCACATTGTAGTATGGCTTGTGCCTGTCGATGATAATGGTGTGGAAGATTGGGATGAGACTATCATGACATATGTCCAAAATGTCAATTTGTCCTCCCAAAGTGACTACATTGCTCCGGTAAAGGCACGCCTTAATGTTCCGATGAATCTGTATGTGGCGGCAAACATCACCACGAATGTGGCATCGGCCTTTCTTTATGGCGGACCTGAGGCTGTATATCGTGCTGTTTCTGATGATTATCAGGAGGTAATCGGTGAATTTGCCTCGAAGGAAAGAGGAATAGCAATGTTCTGCATAAAGAAATCCTCCATTGAATTTGATGAGACCAATTCAGAGGAGACTACTCCTGCTGAAATAGATGAGGATGGAGATGGCGAACCTGAAGACGTCGATCTTGTGAGGATGCTGGCCAAGGTGCATATGCTTTTCAAATGTTATGACTTTCCGAATGACGGGTTCGTCAAGATTACAGAGCCCGGTTCTCTGACTCCTGCCGCTTTCGGCGAATTCGGATGGAGCCGTATGAGTGACATCTCATACATCCTCAATACTGTGAATACTGGC
Source organism: Candidatus Cryptobacteroides sp. (assembly GCA_045539115.1). GTDB lineage: Bacteria > Bacteroidota > Bacteroidia > Bacteroidales > UBA932 > Cryptobacteroides. The sequence goes on from JAZQES010000012.1 coordinate 53,349, forward strand.
ATCAGGATATTGCAGCCGGCCTATGGTGGTCCGTATGAATCGTTTACGGATATCAATCACTCAATGTCGGATCTGCTTGAGAAAGGAATCGAGTGGGATTACAAGGCTGGAACTGCTGACCAGTTCATCGGTTACGACGGAGATCTTTACAATATCGATTGGAACAACCGGGCCGCACTACCGGAGAAATATGATGGCAACAGAGAGCCGTTCGGCTCTGGAGATCCATATTATCGTGGACTATATTGTTTTGAAAACACCACGAACGATGATCTTCTTGATCAGATGACAGACGATGAGAAGAAGTATGTTCCGTTCAAGGTTGCAACCCATCTCATAGTGAAGGCCCGCTTCGTCCCAAGAAAAATAAATACAGTCGTGGGAGGCACGCTTGGTGTAGTGGATCATGGTGCAGACGGTTATGATGCCGCTCTTGCTTCCCTGACTGAAGTTACCGGCGTTGATGAAGACGGCAATCCTCATACTTATCCTGCCGGAACCTTCTTTACCCGTGACATGAAGGAATTCTATGACTACGCCGGCATGTTGAAACTTATCGAGACTGTCCCCGGACTTGGAAGACATAATTTCGCCGTGTATCCGGGCGGATATGGATTCTATCATTCATATATTTATGGTGGAACAGACGCTACTACCGGTCAGGTGACTTTTGCCGGAACAGACTCAGGTGTATTCCGTAACCATTATCATCTTCTTACTTGCTCACTCATGAAGGTTCCTGCAACTCCGGGCAGTTTCAACCAACTCATGATGGTCAATTCCAAGGTAGTGGAGTGGAATGCCAAGGGAAAGCAGGAAATCACAGTCAAGCCTAATATTTAGAACGGATGGAAAGGAAACTATACATATTGCTTGCTCTTCTGATGGCCTTTTCTGGCTGTCGGGATCCTTATGCTCTGAATCTTTCCGGTCCTTCTGAACATGAAGATGAAATGGAGATAAAGGTGAAGGCTGAAACTGACGATCCGAAGTTCACTTTCCTGTTCTGGCACAAGGAGGATTTTGACCGTGGACTTCAGACTTCCGGCGGTGCCGTGGCTTCTCCTTATCATGTTTCCGACCCGATGGGAGAGATCGGAAGTTATGAGGAAATTGTTCCGGGAGACAATTCCACTGATTACAATACCGGTCGTGCTTATCCCGAGAATTACGGCATTGCAGTCTGTACGGGTTATGCTCCGTATGGAAGTGTGAGACCTGCTTCCGTGAATGGCAACTCAGATTACAGAATCCTGAACGTGACGGGGTCAGGATATACTGATGTCCTTGTCTCTCAGAATACACTTGAGGGCTCTTCACTTTACCCGTTCAGCGGAAATCTGGAATTTTTCCATCCGCAGATCCAGTTGACGGTCAAGGCTAAACTTGCACCGGAAATGGCCAAATATATCAAGGATGTATCATTTTCTGTCGGTAAGGACAATCTCTTGTCATCTCTTGCATGGAGTACCGATCAGAAGTGCTATCTTCCTGCTGATCAGCGTGGTACGACATCATGGACCAGCAAGATATTGAATGAGCAGATCAACTCTTCGGACGAGAAGACCATAGGAATGGTCTATGTAGTCCCTGCACCATCTGATGTGGATATGAAGATGATGTCTGTCGACCTTGTCATTGCCGGATCCATCGCCAATACGATAGATGGAGTTTATGCCCCATTCTCAATGACTGTTCCTGCGGCATTCACTGATATGAACGGGAATGATATTCCGTTGGAACTGAATGACTCCTATGAAATACTTCTGCTCTTCGATGAAGACCAGATTGAAATAACCGCGGTCAAGGTGCCGTGGGAGGAAGGTGGAAATGTTCTTGTACCTATTCATCCTATACCGACTGAACCTTGATGAAAGCGCTTGGAAACATATTGCTGTTGACAGCATTGGTAGTGGCCGGTTCCTGTTCTATGAAGGAATCGGTCATGCCGCCTGCCTATGTCAATGAAATAGAGTTTTCAGCATCCAGAATGCGTATCATAACCAAGGCCGGCGACCAGGCGGAGCCTTTTGAAGAGGGAACATCATTCCGTCTTTTTGCAGTGGAGGCCTCGGAAGGCAGCCATGACTGGACGAACACGCTTCTATATGACCGTGAAGGTGTGGAGACTTCGGGAACCGTGGCATATGGCGACAAGGTTTCGTATGGAGTCGCTCCGTTGAATGTGATCGATTTCTTCGGTGTAACCTACGGGGACGGCTCTTCGGTAGATGTATCAGGAAACATCGGTGACGAGCCTGTGGTTCAGGTTGCTGCGGGACAGGACGGAACACTTCCGGACCTTATGTATTCCGACAACTTGAAGGCAAAGACCTCGGCCTCGGGACTTCTCCGGATGGAGTACCGCCATGCCATGTCCAAGATCAACTTCGAGATATTGAAGCAGGACGAGTCCGGTGACGACGATCAGAAACTTACGGATGCCAGATTGAAGAAGGTTGTCCTCATCGGCACCTCGGTTTCCGGAACGTTCAATATAGATACCGGCCTTTGGGAGGATACTTCTGTTCAGGACAGGACGGTTTATGAAGGTTCCCTTCCGATCGGGGTCGAGGCTCAGACTTTCTCGACTCTTCTTGCCATGCCTTCCGTCGGACAGGTTTCATTGCGTGTCTATCTTGACGGCGTCGAAGGCGGTCAGGAATATGTTGACCACATTCTTAAGGTGGCTGATGACGAGTTGCTGCACCTGGAGCAGAACCACGAATATATGTTCTCGATAGCGGTGCTGAAGAATGATGTCCGTATCGTTACCGTGACACCGAGGGTTTATGAGTGGATAGATGTTGATCTCGGTGATGATGAGGCATATTTCGGTCAGCCGGTATATTTCGGCGGCCTGATGTGGATGGACCGCAATCTGGGTGCAAAGAGTGCCGACTGCGAGAATGACTGGTATAATACGATAGGCTATTATTATCAGCATGGCAGGAATATACCGTATGTGCTGGATGTGGATGTATGGAAGGCACATTTCAAATCTTATACGGGAGAGCATCGTCTGTATATTGATGAGCAGGCGGAGCCGGTAAAATTCCAGTTTCCTTATGGATTGGTATATGCCTTGGATGATAAAGGACAGAAGGTGTCTGATGTTCTTGATCTACAGTATGAATTCAAGGTTTACGAGGACATTGCGATAAATCCTGGCGATGTAGGCAAAGATTATCGTTTTATATTGGGACTTTCTCCGCGTCTTGCGATAGCAAGCCATTCCTGGGCTGTTCAGAAGGCAGATGCCGCATCCGATCGTTATTATTACGTAAATAATGATGCGAACACCACCAGATACTATTATAAAGAGGACTCTCGTAATGATACATATTGGTCTTCCGATGTTGAAAATCAGCCGTGTCCCAAAGGATGGAGGCTTCCTACGCGTGAAGACTTATATGGTTTCATGCCTGAATATACAGGAAGCATGACATGGCAGTCGTCGTATAAGAAGGGCACCCCTCTTGAAGCAGCCACATCTACCTCCACAAACTTTTATTATAGTGCCACAAACGGAAATCCTTTTGACAAGTCCTATACATGGAAGTATTTTGCAGGTAAGTTTGATGTTGATGAAAGCGTCAGTTCTGCCGTGGAATATTCGGATCCGGAACCTACTGATTTAGGCAGGGTGTATGGTATTAAATACGAAGGTACAGATAAGGCATACCGTGTTCTTTTTGAACAGATCCGAGCAAAGAAGGATGCCGATGATTCAGAAAGACTTTACGTTCGCGTGTCCAGATTCAATGCATCGGAAGATGATGTGTTTGCAGTGAACGGAAGTCAATGGAATCTTCACAAGTTTGATTGGAGCACTCCGGTCGAATACATGGACTTCCCGTTATGCGGATTCTTTGATTCATATGGATTTATAGATGATTTCGGAGATGGATGTATCATGAGGATTTCCGATTCGGACGGAGAGGGACGAAACTGGACGATATATTTGAGGAATGCATATAGGGGCGTATCTGTGGGAGCGACAAGTTGCAGGACTCTCGGGGACCAGATTCGCTGTGTCCGTGATGTGAATGCAAAGTGATGATTATGAAGAGATTGCTGGCATATTTTTCTGTGGTTCTTCTGGCCTGCGGCTGCGGACTGGATGAGCCGGCATTGTCGGATGCCGCCGGCTCTGCTATCGAATTCTCCGCATCGAAGATGCGTATCATAACCAAGGCAGGCGACCAGGCAGAGCCTTTTGCCGAGGGAACGGACTTCCGTCTTTTCGCCGTTCAGAGCGGCACCTCATGGAGTGCGGACGGTGTCAAGTTCTACAATCAGACCGGAACGGGATTGAGTACCGGTGCTGTGGATTATTCGATAGACGGAAAGAAAGCCAGTTACGATGTGGGAAAGACCCTGGATTTCTATGGACTGACCTACGGAACATCTTCTGCCGTCGCCGTTGACGGTTCTGCCGGTTCGGTGCCGGAAGTCTCTCTCAGCACAGGTTCTGACGGCACGTTTGCAGACCTTATGTATTCGGATAATCTTAAAAGCAGAAATTCATCTTCCGGCCTTCTCAGGATGGAATTCCGTCATGCTCTGTCCCGTCTCAGTTTCGAGGTACTCAAGCAGGATGAGACAGGGGATAATGACAAGAAACTGGAGAATGTAGTCCTCAAGAAGGTTGTCCTCAAAGGTTCAGCGCTTTCCGGCGTCTTCAATCTGAACACGGGTTCATGGAATTATGCCGCTTCTGATGTGTCTGACCGTCCTGTATATGCTAACAGTGCAGGTCTCAAGATCACGACATCTGCTCAGGTACTGACGTCTGGTGAAGAAGAGATCAGCATGCTTGTCATTCCGAACAGCGGTCAACTCACCCTTGAAGTGACAGTAGACCTTGACGGCAATCCTTCGACAGCAGACGACAAGGTGGTCGATTATGATTTAACATCTTCGGAGACGGAACGTCTGGCCCTGGCCTCCAACCATGAGTATCGTCTCTCGATAGCGGTCCTGAAGAATGATGTGCGTATAGTTACCGTGACTCCTAGAGTTTACGAATGGATAGATGTGGATCTCGGTTCCAGCGATGCATATTTCGGTCAGCCGGTATATTTCGGAGGTCTTATGTGGATGGACCGCAATCTGGGTGCAAAGAGTGCCGATTGCGAGAATGATTGGTATAATTCGATAGGTTATTACTACCAGTTCGGCAGGAATATCCCTTATATGCTTGATGTGGAGGCTTTCGTCAAGACTTCACAAACTCAGGGCCTGTTTACTTTCACGAATGGTTCCAAGGATACCGAGCAGGATGCAGTATTCAATCTGAAGTACCTGTTTACCTATGATGACAAGGGAAACAAGATTACTACGGTAAAGCATGCAAATCATTCATCTGGTACCTGTCTCTACGGTAATGTCGCCATTACTCCGGGAGATCCTGGCGATTACAGTTTTGTACGAGGATATGTCTATGAAAGCGGAGGCGAGAAATATCTGGATAACAGGTCATGGGCGAAGAAGGACCTTGATTTCGTACGAGTGAATGACAGCAAGGTGGTGGAAGGATTCGATCATCATATATTTTGGGAAACCATTGAAAATCAGCCTTGTCCTGTCGGATGGCGTCTCCCGGGAAAGGCTGATATGTACTCATTTATGCCGGAGTCTACAAATTTGTACTGGACAGATTCTCATGCCTCTACTGATGACATGAGCAAGAGTTATGACACCAACGGTGATGGAAAGATAACCAAGGATGATAAGAATCATGCAAATTATGTTGCGGGCAACAAGAATGCGGCAGGTGAAGTATATCAATGGAAATATTTTGCAGGATTGTTCAAGGTCGATCCTGCTGCCGATAGGTCCGCTTCATATTCATATCCGAAAACAGATACTTTCCCGAGGGTATATGGTATCAAATATGAAGGTGAAGACAAGGTGTATCGTGTGATGTTCGAACAGAAGTCTTCGAGGTTCAGCGGACGTAATTTTGTGAGGATCAGTAGATTTGCTTCCGAACCTTCTGACAGGTTCCTGATATCTTCTGATGGTACTCAGTGGAATATCCATAAGTTTGACTGGAGCACTCCGGTAGAGTATATGGATATACCTCTTGCCGGTTTCATTTATGAGGACGGTATGTCGGATTTCGGTAAGGGAACCATTCTCAGGGCTAAGGAAGGTGATGGTTACGGCACGAACTGGACTTTGTATCTGCGTGGCGACCATAATGGTGTAGCGGTGGGCGGAAATTCCCGCCGTAACCTTGGTGAAAACATCCGTTGTGTTCGTGATATTAATGCTAAATAGTTGATTATGAGGAATATATTTGTAGGTTTGTTGCTGTGTTCTCTTCTGTTTTCCTGCGCTTCTCCCGAGCCGCAGGAGATCGGTCGTGACGGTCTTGTGCAGGTGAATTTTGTTGCACCTAAGGTTTATGGTCATGTGCCGACGAGAACGCAGACGAAGGCTGTGGGAGACATTGATGAAGTGCTGGATAATCTTCCGATCACTGACCTGGAAGAAGGTGCAACCCTTTGGCTTACATATGAATTGAAGACCGGTGACGCGACCTATGATCCTCCTGTGCTGAAGCCTTACGTCGTAAGGAGGTCAGGCGGCGGTTACACTGCGTTATATGCATGTGGATATACCGTTGACGGTGATAAGGTCATGGTTACGGAAGAAGATGCTGCCGAAACGACTTCTCCATTGTATCTGAAACATGATGCAGTTTACCGTTTCCGCATGATTTCTCCTGCGATGCCTATATATGAGGATGACCTTTCCATGATGGTGGATAACGGTGACAGTTTCTGTTCTTCCGACCAGCGCTATTTAGAGACTTCAAGCATTGATACCCAGATTCAGGCCACTACGAGCGGAGTCAATTATGTGAAACTGAATCCGATGATCCAGCAGACAGCCAGGCTGAAGTTTACCCTGAAAAAGGGAAGCAATGTGTCGTCCATAAGGATGATGGGTGACGGAGTGGAAATAAGCGGCATACAGAATCCTTATCTGCATAGTTCGGTGGGAGAAATCTATAACTGGAGTTCCATGAATCTGGCAGATACTCTGGTAATGAGGCTGGGAGATAAGCGTGCCTGGCTGACTCTTCCGGGAGACAGATTCTCGACAGACGGAGAAGGCAATCTTGTCGGAGAAATATGCATTCTTCCGACAGATGCCCGCAGCAATACAGTAGCCATTCTTCTCAATATGGCAGTCAATGGAGTGCCTACGCAGTATTTCACTACGTTGAACAGAATGGTGTTCGAACATGCCAAATCATATAACATGACTTTTTCAGTAAGTCTGAAGAATGATATTGTCGTGGTCAACTGGCAGAATGTTTCATGGACTGAAGATATTTGATGAAATTAGTTATGAGAAAGATATATGCGTTTCTTCTGGCTGTTCTTGCCATATCTGCATGTGAGACAGCCGATTCCGGTCATAATAACGAGTTTGTTGATGTTGTACTGTCTTTTGAGTGTGGAGCAGCCGTGAAGGCAGATTCTCCGCTTATCCCTGACGTGGAGAACCTTATATATGACGTATGGGTCCTTCAATATGATAAGATGGGACTGCTGATTGATGCCGGTACATCTCATTCGAGGGCAATGGCCAGCGGTTCGCTTACCGCAGAGGTAAATGCAACTCTTGCTGTCGGAGACGGATGTACTTTATGCGTTCTGGCAAACCTTGACAGAGGTGTGGCGGATTCGCCGAGGGTGTGGCCTCAGACACTGACGGAATTCAAGAACAGTCCGGATGTTGTGGATATCAGTGCGGACATAGATGCGGCGAATGCAGGTACATTGACAGATATGCCTATGTCAGGATATTGGGAAGGAAACATCACATCGACATCCAAGGATATACAGGTATCTCTCGGACGTATGATGTCGCGAATCAACCTTGTAATCAATAACGGATCATCATCTTCATATACAGTCAATTCCATCTCCAATGTGTCCAGGAAGGTCTATGCGTTCCCAAGCGTGATCCATGATCCTCTTCCTGCGGATGCGTATGCTGAAATTGCTGTAAACCAGTCTGTTGCGGCAGGTGCTGTCAAGGAGATGTATTTCTATATGGCACCGAATTTCAATGATGCCACAGGTGCGGATGCCGTAAGGCTTAATATCGGAGGCAAGAGTCCTGTCATATTGGCCAATGGTGCACCATCAGATTCTCCTCGCGACTACAACCTCTATCACAACAGCAATTACACATTCACAATAAATCTTAAGTGATCCGATGTCATCGGGCCATATATGCTGAACTTCGGATGATCGGCGTCATGCCTGGGCCTTCCCATCCGATGAATCGGCGAGCCTTGAGCAGGCGGTGTGAATTTTCGTAATAATTCTTCTCTCCTGGAATCAGCGAGTTGATGCGGACCTTGTGCGAAGCATGGATTATCTCGCCGTTTCCGATATATATGCCCACATGGGTTACTCTTTCCTTTGATTCTGCAGTGGCCGGTGATCCGAAGAAGACAAGGTCGCCAGCCTGAAGATTGCATGTTCTTCTGAGCATTTCTTCTTTCAACTGATCCGATCCCGGAGCAATGGAGTGGTCGCATTCCATGTCAATGACGTGTCCGTAATTCACCTGCTGAGATGCGTTTCTTGGCAGCAGATAACCGTTCATGAAGAACGTGAGTCTTACAAGTCCGCTGCAGTCCAGGCCCTTGCTTGAAGCACCTCCCCAAAGATATGGAATGCCGGTAAACTGTCTGGCTGTATTTACGATGTTTTCTGCTGTAAGTTCATGACTTTCAGCCCATTTGTCGAAGGTTACGACATCAGCCGCAGGAGTCCATCCCTTTCTTCCGTCGGGGAGCAGCACTTCAACCCATCTGCCTTTATATGAGGCTTTCAATCTGTTGCCGGTGCCGGTATATACAATGCGGACGAGATTGCCCAGGGACATGTCTGAAAGACGTTGTGAAGATGCCGAAGGCTCGGAATATACTCCGCTGTGCATGGCGGTGCATATGTATTTAGGCGCTGCCTTGTAGAGGACGATTTCTTCCTCGGTCATTTCCTGCAAGCCAAGACTGGTGCACCATGCGGTGTAGGGCTCCGGTGTGTTCACCTGCCTCCAATAACTCTTTTCGTCCACTATCTCCACGACAGTGCCCATAAGGGATTGTGTTTCAAGTGCTGATTCGTAGTCGGCGTCCGCCCTCATCATATTCTCTGACAGGGTAGTCACCGCCATCCTTCTTGTCTGGTCTTTCTGTACCGGTTCCTGGGCGTATGCCGCTGTTGCTGCGGTTATGAGTATTGCTGTAATAATCTTTTTCATAAGGACTCCAAGTGTTATGTTGCACTGCGTCGCAAAAATATAAAATTTATGGTTAATTTTGCAGACTATGTCAAACGATTCACAGATAATGCCGGATATTTTTCCGGATGGAAAGAGATATAACTCTTTTGCAGGATTCTTCAAGCGCAAATACGGGGAGAGGTTGCAGAAGATTGTCCTGGATGCCGGTTTCACATGCCCGAACAGGGACGGAAAGGTGGGACGTGGCGGCTGTACCTATTGTGATAATGCCGCCTTCCATCCTTCATACAGCACGGCTGGAAAAAGTCTGCATCAGCAGATGGATGAAGGCATAGAGTTTCATAAGGTGCGTTACCGTACTACCGAACATTATCTTGCTTATTTCCAGTCGTTTTCGAATACATATGCCCCATTGGAGAGGCTTAAGTCTCTTTATGAGGAGGCCCTTTCTCATCCTCAGGTGGTGGGCATTGTCATAGGTACAAGGCCGGATTGCGTGGATGAGGAGAAACTGGACTATCTTGCTGATCTTGCAGGGGGACGTGTGCTGAAGGATTGGTGCCGTTCGCTTGCCGGTGAGCCTTACAGGAAGGCTCCGATAGTCATTGTTGAGTACGGCATAGAGTCGTGCTATGACAAGACCATGGAACGGATCAACCGTGGCCACGATGTCGAGACGGCCCGTCGTGCTGTCCAGATGACCGCTGACAGGGGGATAGATGTCGGGGCACATTTCATCCTGGGCCTTCCGGGGGAGACACGCCGGATGATGCTGGATTCCTGTGCCGTGATCAACAGCATGCCGTTGAGGTCCGTAAAGTTCCATCAACTCCAGATCGTGAAGGGAACGCGTATGGAGAAGGAATATTCCGAGTGTCCGGAAGATTTCGTGAATTTCACCCTTGATGAATATCTGGATTTCTTTACAGACATGCTTGAGAGACTTCGCCCGACCCTCTGCATAGAGCGTTTTGCCGGCGAGGTGCCTCCACGTTTTGTCAACGATACCCCTTGGGGACTCGTCCGGAATGTTGAACTTCTCCGTCTTCTGGACAAGCGTCTGGAAGAACGCGGAACGTGGCAGGGCAGGCTTATATAGTCTAGATCTATGACACCTTCCGAGTTCGTGTACATGTAACCCCTTGTCTTTTAATCTCTTACGTAATATGCCTGCTGTACTTATGCGGCAGGCATATTATGTAACTTTCTGTTTTTCAGCATCTTCCGCGTTACATCTTCCCATACTCACTATAAAATAATTTTACCACATTTTTCTTTTTTTTTAACTCTTTCTCCTCGCTTCCACATAGTTTTGTCTATGGCTGGTGATCGAGGCGTAAGCATCTAAGTTTGTGATTATCAGTCAATTGCTGATTATGCCTGCTGCATATATACAGCAGGCGTTTCGCTTAAGTGTTTAATTATTAATGTTTTAAATGTTCGCTTATGAAGAGGAGAAGAAGATTTGTTGATGGAGAGTGCAATCACATCTATCAGAGAACGGTGAATGGGTTCAATATTTTCTATGATTTGGAGGATTATCTGGTCTTTTATATGATTTTATCAACCTCTGCAAGAAAATTCAATGTTAGGATCTTGAAGATATGTCTGATGGTGGATCATATACATATTTTGCTTGAGGCGGAGTCATGCAAAGAGATGGCTGACTTTGTGAGGTATTATTCCTCTGTGTTTGTACGTGAGTTCAATGATTCCATCGGACGTGAAGGCCAATTGATGTACAAGAGTTTCGGCAGCGCCCCGAAAAAAGGCGACAAGAAGACAAGGTCGGCAATCGTTTATATCGGGAACAATCCGGTGGAGAAGAAGATATGTGCCAGTGCAGAGGAATATCGCTGGAATTTCATCGCGTATATGGATAATAAAAACCCGTTTTCGCAGGATATGCCGCTTCGTAACCGCAGGAGAATTCTAAAGTTGGCGATGAAGGAGGCGGCAACCGATGTTTCGGCCAATCGTTACATGAGTTATTCTAGGTTGCGGTGGTATATGAGCCGTCTCAATCAGGCAGAGAAGGATTTCTTCGCCGATACCATTATCTCATTGTATATGCCGATTGATAAAGAAGCGCTTCTTGATTATTATTCAGATGTGCCGCAGATGGTGGCAGCGATGAAGGCAAGTGCCGGAAACGACTATGATATTAGGGAAAAGGTGACGCCCCATTCCGATCAGGTCTATAACAGGATGATAGAGGTGGTACGGGCTGAAACCGGACTTGATATTGTGCGCAAGGTGGTTGTGCTCCCGGAAGAACGTAAGATGGAACTTGCGGCGAAACTTCAGAAGGCGGTACCATCGGCCCAGTTGTACCAGATCTGCAAGTTTCTTCATCTGGTGCCCGAGAAACGGTGACGCGTAAAGCGTTGTATCACAATGAGTTATGTAATATGCCTGCTGTATAAGTGCAGCAGGCATATTGCGTAAGTGATTGATATAGGGTGTTTTAGGTGTTCCGGTGAAAAACTTGGGATGGGGTGGCCTCGGTGACAGCAGGCAAATGTGACCAGATAAGCCCCGGATAGCAGGCTTAAATGGACGAAAAACCCTCAAGGCCTTTAATCTTTCCGAAAAAATGATTACATTTGCCAAATTTTATACACGAGATGCAGACATTTACTAATTCACCGATTATTGAAGGACTTACCTTCGACGACGTATTGCTGATTCCTGCACATTCTGAGGTTCTCCCCAGAACTGTAGACGTATCTACCAAGTTCACGAGAGACATCACTCTCCAGACTCCTATCGTTTCTGCTGCAATGGACACTGTGACCGAGGCTGACCTTGCGATTGCGATGGCTCGTGCCGGCGGTATTGGTGTGATTCACAAGAACATGACCATCGAGGAACAGATGAATCAGGTTCGTCGCGTGAAGAGGGCCGAGAACGGAATGATCTATGATCCTGTGACCATCCATCCTGACGCTACTGTAGGACAGGTTCTCGGAATGATGGCCCAGCATCATATCGGCGGCATTCCGGTTGTGGATGACAAGGGCTTCCTTGTGGGAATCGTGACCAACCGGGACCCCCGATTCCAGAGAGATCCGAAGATGCCTGTGTCTGAAATCATGACAAGGGAAAATCTCGTGACAGCACAGAAGGGCATCAGCCTTCCTGATGCGACTGACATTCTCCGTCAGTACAAGATCGAGAAACTTCCTGTTGTGGATGCAGACGGAAAACTTGTAGGTCTGATCACATACAAGGACCTCATGAAGATCAAGGACAACCCTATCGCTTCAAAGGACAGCAAGGGACGTCTTCTCGTCGCTGCCGCAGTAGGTGTGAAATCAGACACCATCGAGCGTATCGAAATGCTCGTGAGCGCCGGTGCGGATGCAGTTGTTGTCGATACAGCCCATGGACATTCTCAGGGCGTTCTCAATGTCATCAAGAGTGCATGTGATGCTCTTCCTGATGTTCAGATTGTTGCCGGAAACGTTGCTACGGCAGAAGGAGCCAAGGCTCTTGCTGATGCAGGTGTAAGTGCAGTGAAGGTGGGTATCGGACCGGGATCGATCTGTACTACACGTGTGATTGCAGGTGTGGGTATGCCTCAACTTTCAGCAGTCATGATGGCTTCTGAGGCATTGAAGGGAACAGGTGTTCCTGTGATTGCAGACGGCGGTATCCGTTATTCGGGTGACGTCGTGAAGGCTCTTGCTGCAGGTGCAAGCACAATCATGGCAGGTTCACTCTTCGCAGGTGTCGAGGAGTCGCCAGGTGAGACAATCATCCTTAACGGACGTAAATATAAGTCATATCGCGGCATGGGCTCTCTCGAGGCTATGCAGCAGGGTTCGAAGGACCGCTATTTCCAGGATATGGAAGAGGATATCAAGAAACTCGTTCCGGAAGGAATCGTGGCTCAGGTGCCTTACAAGGGAACTCTCAACGAGGTGGTTTACCAACTTGTCGGCGGTCTCCGTGCAGGTATGGGATATGTGGGCGCTCCGAACATCGAGAAACTTCGTGACGCCAAGTTCGTCCGCATCACCAATGCCGGATATCTTGAAGGTCATCCGCATGATGTGACAATCACACGCGAGGCTCCGAACTATTCAAGATAGTCTGCTGATGAGGCGGATTGTCCATATTACAGCAATCTTAGGGATCGTCCTGCCGGCTCTTACGTCGTGCAGGGCGATTTCATCCTTTTTGAGTTCAGATGAGGCGGTTGCTGAAGTCGGAACTGCAAAATTATATCGTGGTGAACTTAATGAGTTGATTCCCAAAGGGTTGTCTTCTGAGGATAGCATCCGTCTTGCAAGGCAGTATATAAACACATGGGCTTTGGACCAGGTGTTCCAGAATGTGGCGGAGGAACAGTTGTCCAAGTCGGAGAAAGATGTGACGAAGGAACTGGAAGAGTATCGCAAGTCGCTTCTCAAGTACAGATATGAGCAGTTGTATGTGAATGAGAGGCTTGATACTGCGGTTTCGGAAGACCAGATAGAGGAATATTATGCCACCCATCAGGAAATGTTTGTCCTGAAGAGGCCGGTAGTAAAGGCGAGATTCCTGAAGATGACGCAGGACTCTCCTGCATTTCCGAAGATAAAAGGCAGGATGTCGTCTGACGAGGTGCAGGACCTTGTGGAGGCTGACAGCATAGCATATTCTTCGGCTTTGGCATTCAAGACATGGAATGACTCATGGATAGATCTTGCTGTGCTGGCACGTGAGTTCGGTACTGATTATATGTCGCTCATGTCCATGAAGAAAGGGGATTGGGCGGAGAGTACCGATTCGACAGGCGTGATAAGCGTGGCTTACTTTTCAGATATGATCATGTCCGGACGTGTGGCTCCGCTTGAATATAGTGCGGCGACGATAAAGGATATGATTGTGAGTGCGAGAAAGCAGACCTTGATTTCCGATCTGGAACGGGATTTGCTTGATGACGCGCGCGATAACGGACAATTTATAATTTTAGAATGATATGAAGAATCTCTTTAAGATGAGGTTTGCCGCTGTAGTTGTGGCTTGCATCGCTTTTTCGGCGGCCGCTTCTGCCCAGAAGTATAATGGCGGTCTTGTGGACAAGACTGTTGCTGTAGTGGGTAATGAGGTCATCATGATATCCGACATTGAGGAGGAAGTCAAGATGCAGGCTATGGGCGGATATATGTCAGACAAGACCGGAAGATGCGAGATGCTGGAGCAGATGATGGTCGCAAAACTTTTCCTGATGCAGGCAAGGGTGGACTCTCTTGAAGTCAACAATGACATGGTGGAGAGTAACCTCAGCGACAGAATGGACCGTGTCATGAGTTATTACGGTGGTACAGAAGGTGTGGAGAAGGAATTCGGCAAATCTGTATATAAACTTCGTCAGGAATGGAAACAGATGCTTGAGGAACAGACACTTACGCAGCAGATGCAGCAGGAGGTCGCAAAGAAGGTCCCTGAACTTACCCCTTATGATGTGGAGCAGTATATAGCGTCTGTCGACAAGGAGGATCTTCCGATGGTGCCTATCAAGTATCAGTTGAGGCAGATATGCATATATCCGGACAGAGAGGCTGCAAATCTTGCGGTGAAGGAGCGTCTTCTCGCCATCCGTGAGCGTATCATCAACGGAGAGAAGTTCTCTACGCTTGCACGTATCTATTCCCAGGACCCGGGAAGTGCAAGAAAGGGAGGTGAACTCGGAATGGCTTCAAAGTCAATCTTCTGGCCTGCATTCTCTGATGCTGCCATGTCTCTGAAGCCGGGTGTCGTATCCCAGATTGTCGAGACTCCGGACGGTTTCCATATAATCGAAGTGATTGAAAAGAAGGGTGACATGTTCAACGCACGTCATATCCTTCTGAAACCTGAATATACCTCTGATGACATGGAGAAAGGTTTCCATATGCTCGACAGTCTCAAGACTGAACTTGAAAATGAGGCAGTTACATTCGAACTGGCTGCAAGATTCTATTCTGAAGATCCTGCCACAAGGACCAATGGAGGCCAGATGGCCGATCCATATACCGGTTCGTCTTATTTCGAGATCGACCAGTTGAAGCCACAGGACTATGCGGCTATCAAGGATTTGAAGGAAGGTGAGATTTCCGAGCCGTTTGCTTCCCTCGACAATGAAGGACGCGACGGAAATCTTGTGTACAAGATCATAAAGGTGGACAAGATTCTTCCTGCTCACCCTGCATCATTCACCAACGATTACACTCTTCTGCATGAGCAGGCTACCCAGAAGAAGCAGATGGAGGCAATTGACGAGTTCATTGATTCGAAGATCCATACCACCTACATCATCATAGACCCACTCTTCAAGGATTGCGCTTTCGAGCGTGACGGATGGGCAGATAAAATCCGCAAATAAGACATGCGTATTCATAAGATACTGATACTCTTATCGATAATCTTCTTGGCCCCTCTTCATCTTTCCGCTCAGGAAAATAAACAGGAGGACAAGGACAGCCTTGTGGTGCTGCTGAGTTCCAAGTCCGCTCAGATGGTGGATGTGGAAGGAGCACGGTACCGTAAGGTGGTCGGACCTGCCCGTTTCCTTCACAACAATACATACCTGATATGTGACACTGCATATTGGAATGTGGAGACGCAGATCATCGATGCATGGGGAAATGTGAGCATTCTTCAGGATGAGACCGTCCTGACAAGTGAGAAACTCAAATATCTGATCGAAGAAGATCTTGCCCAGTTCAGAGGTGCGGTGGTGCAGTTGACCGACAAGGACCACAACACATTGAGGACCAGGCATCTGGATTATAATACGAAAGACTCTGTCGCCGTGTTCATGAACGGCGGAGCCATGAGGGACAAGGACGGTCAGATCATAGAGAGCCGCTCCGGTACATATGACTCCAAGATAAAGACTTTCGTCTTCGAGAATGATGTGAACATGTTCACGGATTCCATTTTCGTCAAGACACGCGAACTTGTGTATGAGTCAGATCTTGACCTTGCCACTTTCGGCCATTCGACCGATGCATGGAAGGACGACAACATGCTTTCATCGAACCGGGGATGGTACGACAGGGGAGTTGAGACATTCTTCTTCACTGACAATGTCCATGTGATGACGGAAGATCAGGAAGGATGGAGCGACAGTCTCTTCTTTTACAGGAATACTTCCGACGTGGAAATGTTGGGCAATGCCCAGGTCAGTGATACCACCAGGAATGTCTTTGCGCTGGCCGGCAGGATCCATTATATGGATTCTCTTTCCAAGATCACCCTTACCAGGAAACCGGCTGTGATTTCCCAGACCGAAGAGGAGGACGGCAGCATCGATACGGTCTATCTCGGTGCTGAAAAACTTGTATATTACACTCTCAAGAAATGCGATATAAGCGAGTCTGTGATTGCTGATGCCGAGGCCAGATTGAGTTCTCTTGATGTCGATCCGGTAGGAACTTTCAGAAAGAAGGCTGCTGAGGAAGCAGCCAAGGCGGCAGAGGAAGAGGCTAAGAAAGACCCGAATTACCGTCCTCAGGGCACGGGAGGCAAAGGTGCCCAGCCAGGCCCTCCGGGAGGAAATCTTCCGGCTCCTGGTCAGGGACCGTCCGGCGGGGCAGGCAAACGTATGGCTCAGCCTTCCATGGCAAGAGGTTCTGCGGCTCCTCCGTCAGATTCATTGAAAGTCGATTCTCTTTCTGTCGCTCCGATGGCACCGTCGGCAGATGAACTGGCAATGCTTCAGAAGACTTCCGTTACGGACAGCGTCTCTGTTGCAGACAGTCTTGCCGGATCTGATCTCGCTGTGGCTTCTGACAGTCTTGCGGTATCAGACAGCCTTGCGACGCCGGGCGATACGACAAAGATCGGATTCCTCGAGGCTATCGGCAAGGTCAAGATCTACAAGAAGACCATGCAGGTCTCATGTGATTCGCTCCTGTATTGTGACCTGGATTCTCTTGCACGTCTTTTCAAGGAACCTCTCATATGGCAGGAAATCACAAGGCAGTATTCAGCAGACAGTGTGACTGTCGTTGTGAATGACGGAGCGATGGAGAAAGCCAGTCTCATGTCCAATGCATTCATAGTGATACAGGAAGACACTTCCCACTATGACCAGATCAAAGGTGCTGAAATGATGGCATATTTTGATGAGAAGGGCGGATTGAAAAGGTTTGATGTGCTTGGAGGTGCTTCAGCCTTGTTCTTCCTTGAGGAAAACGGATCGCTTGCTACGGTCAACAAGACGGAGTCAAAGATGCTTTCCGCAACATTCAAGGATGGTGAGATCCAGAGGATATATTATTTTGAGGCTCCGAAGAATGACGGATATCCTGTGGTGCAGTTGGAGGAAGATGAACGTAAACTCAAGGGCTTCAACTGGCAGCCTGAAAGGCGCCCTGCCGACCGTAATGCAGTGACACCCTTGTCTTTGCGTCCGAGTGAAAGATTGAGATATTCTGCCCGTCCGAGGACAGAATTCAGACAGACCGAGATATATTTCCCTGGCTATATGAATGATGTCTATCGTCAGATTGAGGTTAGGGATTCTCTCCGCAAGGTGCGTGAGCGTGAAAGGGCGATTGCAGAGCGTGAGGCAGAGGAAAGGGCAAGACTGGATTCTTTGGCTATTGCAGACAGTCTGGCTATTGCCGACAGCATCTCGTTGGCTGATTCATTGGCAATAGCGGATTCGCTTGTTACAGTATCGGATAGTCTGACAGCAAATCTTTCAGACAGCCTTGCTGTTGCTGATTCGGTTGCAGTGGCAGATTCTGTTGCCATTGCTCCTGAGGATCTGACTCCGGAGGAGATTGCAGCCAAGGAAAAGGCTGAGGCAGAGGCTGAAAAGCAGCGTCAGAAAGAGGAGAAGGAGCGGTTGAAGGCGGAAAAGAAGGCCGCTTTGGAAGAGAAGAAGAAAAAGAAGCAGGAGGAACGTGAGGCCCGGTGGGCTGAACTTGACAAGCGTGATGCCGAAAAAGCAGCAAAGAAGGAGGCGAAGCGTCTGGAGAAGGAACGCAAGCACAAGCGTAAGGCTCTTGAAGACGCTGCCAAGCAGGCTGAAAAGGACATGCAGACTCTTGAAAAGTACCGTAAGAAGTATGCCCGAAAGAAGGCCGCTGAAGATGCCAAGGCTGCAAAAAAAGCGGCCAAGAAGGCCTCTGACAGGAAATAAGTCATATGAAACGCCCGTGATTCTCAATTTGGAAATCACGGGCGTCTTCAAATTATTCAGCGAATAACTGTATGATGTTCAGGATGACCTTGCTTGCCTTTTCCATGCTTTCAAGCGGAACATATTCCATCTTTCCGTGGAAATTGTGTCCGCCTGCGAAGATGTTCGGACATGGCAGACCCATGAACGAGAGGTTCGCTCCGTCTGTACCGCCGCGGATAGGCTGGATTCTCGGCACTATACCTTCCATCTCCATAGCCTTCATCGCTTTCTCGACAATGTGGTAGTGAGGCTCGACTTCCTTTCTCATGTTATAGTACTGGTGCTTCATGTCCAGAAGGGCGGTTCCTTCGCCGTATTTTGCATTTATGAAATCGACGCATCTCTGCATATATGCCTTCTTCTGCTCGTAGAGGGCCATGTCGTGGTCGCGGATGATGTATGAGAATGTCGCAGTCTCGACCTCGCCCTTGAAACTTATCAGGTGGAAGAAACCTTCATATCCTTCGGTATATTCAGGACGCTGGTCCACAGGAAGGAGGCTGTTGAGTTCCATTCCGATGAGGATGGCGTTCTTCATCTTGCCTTTTGCTGTGCCCGGGTGTACGTTGCGTCCCTGGATGCGGATCGTAGCGCCTGCGGCGTTGAAGTTCTCATATTCGAGTTCGCCGAGGCGTCCTCCGTCGAGGGTGTATGCATATTTCGCTCCGAATTTCTGTACGTCGAACTTGACTACTCCGCGTCCGATCTCTTCGTCCGGGGTGAAGCCTATGCATATGTCTCCGTGCTTGAATTCAGGGTGTTCCACGATGTACTGGACAGCATTCATGATTTCTGCTATTCCGGCCTTGTCGTCCGCTCCGAGAAGGGTGGTTCCGTCAGTCGTGATGAGGGTCTGGCCTTTGTAGAGGTCGAGTTCAGGGAATTCTCCCGGTTTCAGACTGAGGCCTGGGACGCCTTTGAGCGGGATTTCTCCACCGTCGTAATTCTCTATGATCTGTGGCTTCACGTCTGCGCCCGAAGCGTCAGGAGCGGTGTCTGCATGTGCGATGAATCCGATGGCAGGAACATCCTTGCCGCAGTTTGACGGAATCTTCGCCATTACATAGCCGTATTCATCTAGGGCGGCTTCCACGCCCATTGCGACGAGTTCGTCACGGAGCATCTTGAGGAGGTTGAGTTCCTTGGCGGCACTTGGCTGTGAGTCTGATTCGGGGTCAGACTGAGTGTCAACAGCGACGTACCTGAGGAATCTGTCTAAAATTTTTTCCATATCGTTGTGTTTGTTGTTTATCTCTGTTGTTATCCTCGTGTTCATCCGTAAAATGCCCGTTTTTACGGATGATACCAGTGTTTTTGGTGCATTTGTCCGTAAAAAGGCTGATTTTGCGGACGGGTGTCACATCAGCAGGAGGCTGATGCCCATTATGGCCATGCCGCCTACGACGCCGGCGATGGCTATGTGGTGCTTGCCGTATTTCTCCGCTGTCGGGAGGAGTTCGTCAAGGGAAATGTATATCATGATACCGGCGACGGCTGCAAGTATGAGAGGGAAGGCAGGACTGCTGCCTGTCAGTTCCACTCCGAAAACGCTAGCGATGGCCCAGCATAGCAATGCTCCTACCGGTTCGCTCATACCGGAGAGTGTGGCATACAGAAGTGCCTTGCCTTTGCTCTTCGTGGCATAATATATAGGTATCGCTACTGCGATGCCTTCCGGGATGTTATGGATGGCTATGGCAAAGGTGATTCCTGCTCCCATTTCCGGGTCATTGAGGGCTCCGATGAATGTGGCGATTCCTTCCGGAAAGTTGTGTACCGCTATCGCCAGGGCCGACATCAGTCCGAGACGGTGCAATGCCTTTTCATTTCCGGTCTTCTCAACCATTCCGACTGCTGCGGTCCTTGCGTCAAGTGACAGTCCGGATGCTTCGTGCGGATTTTCGTATTCCGGGATAGCAAAGTCGATGAACGTGATTATGCCCATTCCGACAAAGAATGCCACGAGTGCGAATGCCTTTCCATGCGGAATGCCGGTCTGCACAATCATTTCCTGTGCTTCAGGATAAAGTTCAGCAAGGGAGATGAATATCATCACTCCGGCACTGAGGCCCAGGGCTGCTGCCAGGAAGTTGCTGCTGACCTTTTTCTTGAAGAGTACAAGCGCACCGCCGATGCCGGTCGCGGAACCGGCAATCAGCGTCAATATCAATGCACCCAATACTCCGTTCACAATTTAAACATTTTCTGTCATTCCCGTCCTTCCTTTCCCGTCCTTCCTTTACTTCATTCCGGCCTTCCTTCCCTTCATTCCGGCCTTCGTTTCCGTCATTCCCGGCCTGACCGGGAATCTCCTACTTCTCCTTCTTTGCCTTCAACGCAGCGTAGATCATATAGACGATGATCGCTGTGTAAGGGATGATCGCTATCGGTTCAGTCCATGGAGACGGTTCCATATACATGTCCACTTCTGCAAATCTCAGGATTGCGCTTACAACTCCCATGAGGGCACCTCCGGCGATGAATCCGGAAGCAATGAGCGTGCCTTTTTCAGTGCGTGCCGCATTGAGTTCCTGGTCTTTGCTCCTGCTGCCTACGAACCATGAAACGGCTCCACCGATGAGCATAGGCATGTTAAGGTCGATAGGAATGAACATACCGAGGGCGAAAGGAAGTGCAGGGACCTTGAAGAATGTAAGGACAAGGGCGATGACCGCACCGATGCCGTAGAGGAGCCAAGGTGCGCTTCCGCCGTTCATCATCGGCTCTATCACGGCTGCCATTGCATTGGCCTGAGGAGCGACAAGGGCTCCTTCTCCTGTAAATCCATATGTCTTGTTGAGCACGAGCATCACGCCTCCTACCGTTGCGGCTGCAACGAGGGTTCCGAGGAATTTCCATGACTCCTGCTTTTTCGGTGTCGATCCGATCCAGTAACCGATCTTGAGGTCAGTGATGAATGCTCCTGCTACTGAAAGCGCGGTACAAACGACGCCTCCGATGATAAGTGCCGCCGTCATTCCTGCTGTGCCGTTGAGGCCTACAGCCACCATGATGAGGGAGGCAAGGATCAATGTCATGAGGGTCATGCCGCTGACAGGGTTGGATCCGACAATGGCGATGGCGTTTGCAGCCACAGTGGTGAAGAGGAATGCGATGATTCCTACGATGAGAAGGCCTACGACCGCATGCCAGATGTTATCTACGACTCCGAACATGAAGAATGCGAATACGGCCACGAGAGTTACTGCGATACCGATGACGATTATCTTCATCGAAAGGTCTCTCTGGGTTCTGATGACCTCAGCCTCTTCTCCGGTCTTCTTTCTCTTGAATTCGTTGGCGGCGAGTCCGACAGCGGATCTGATCACGCCGAATGACTTGACGATTCCGACGATTCCGGCGGTTGCGATGCCTCCGATGCCGATATGTCTTGCGTAATCCTTGAATATCTGGTCAGGCGACATCTCTCCTATGGTCATGTTCACTCCTGTGTTCATCAGGTCTATGACATCGCCGCCCCAGATGAGGTTCATCAGCGGAATGATCACGAGCCATACAAGGAAACTTCCGCAGCATATGATGAACGCATATTTGAGTCCTACGATATATCCGAGACCAAGGACTGCTGCTCCGGTGTTTACTTTGAGCAGGACTTTGGCCTTGTCGGCGATTGCCGCTCCCCATGGAAGGATCTTGGTTGTGAGGGTTTCGCCCCAGAGCCCGAATGTGGATACGATGAAATCATAGAGACCTCCGATGAGTCCGCTGACAAGGAGGGTCTTCGCTCCCTTTCCTCCGCTTTCTCCGCTTACAAGCACCTGAGTTGTCGCCGTGGCTTCAGGGAAAGGATATTTTCCATGCTGCTCCTTGACGAAATATTTTCTGAACGGAATCAGGAAGAGGATTCCGAGGATACCTCCGAGCAGAGAAGAGAAGAATACCTTTGTGAAATTGACTGTAAGTTCCGGATATTTGTCCTGGAGGATGAAAAGTGCCGGAAGCGTGAATATCGCTCCTGCCACAATCGCTCCTGAACATGATCCGATTGACTGGATCATCACGTTTTCGCCTAATGCGTTCTTGCGTCCCAATGCGCCGGAGAGTCCCACAGCGATGATAGCGATCGGAATGGCCGCTTCGAAAACCTGTCCCACCTTAAGACCGAGGTATGCTGCGGCGGCAGAGAATATAACGGTCATGATAAGTCCGAGTGTGACTGACCATGGGGTCACTTCCGGATAGTTCTTCTGAGGAGACAGCAGCGGCTGGTATTCCTCACCCGGTTTCAGTTCCCTATGGGCGTTTTCGGGCAATTGAGTCTTTTTGTTTTCCATGTCTTGATAAAATAGATAAATAGATTTTCATATATGTCCAATGCAAATTTATGAAAAAAAACATAACTTTGTATTTTGCACCTATTGTGAAACATAGATAATGATATAAGATGAAGAAATTTTTTACGTTTATACCGGTTTTCCTGTTTGTTTTCGGAATCGGCCTTTCCGCTCAGAATATTTCAAATACTGAGAAGAGGCGTATGAATCTGGCCGTGATGGAGACTCTGGACAAATACGAACGTCTGTCGAAAGTGAGCACTGCAGGACAGATAGAGGAGTTTGTGGCTATGTTCCGTTCTCCGAAGATGACGATATACAATGACCTTATCGGAGTGTATGATGAGCCGTATCTTGGTTTGCGCGAGTATGCTTCTGCCCTTCATGGCATGCATGGAGTGGAGGTTACTTTGAGTAACGTGGCCAAGTCCGAGCCATATGTTTCAGCCGGAAGCATCTGCGTTGACGTCACCTTTGACAAGACTATCAGTTATTACAATGAGAAGAACATATATTATTCGTCACAGGAAATATATGGAGTGCCATACAGGATGACGGCCGTCATCTCTTATGACGATTTCGATGAGGTCTGCTATATAGAGTCTCTGGAAGGGGAAATCGCTGTGGCAAGCCTTCTGAAAAAGGATCATCTGGTGCTGAAGAAGCCTTCCGGCAGCCTTGGTGACAATCTTCGTTACAGGAATGAAGGTGCCGCAAAGGATGGGAGATATTATGTTGCGGAAGATTGCAGTACCGTCGATTTCGGTGAAAGCGGTTTCGCTTTTCTCCCTGCCGAAGCGGCTGATGAGGACTGGTATTATATGCAGGACATCCCATCGTCTTTCGATCCGGACGAATTTCTGAATGTGTCGGTATCAGAAGACAGGCAGATTCAGTTCACACGCAAAAAGAAGAATTTCCGTGCAAGAGTTTATAATTCCACAACATTGGCCGGCGCTTTCCTTATCGAGGGCGACCTTGACAAGAGTTTCTCTCTTTCGGACGAGATAGGTGTGGACCTCAGATATCTGTTCAATATCGGCAGGAAGTTCGATCTCGGCATTTATGGCGGTCTGGGTGTGGTTTATAACTATGTCGATGTCGGTGTCAAGGATTTAAGTTATACGTATCAGTTTAACAAGAAGCCTAGAAAGTATGATATAAACGTCCTTGGACAGAGATATTCGCTGATCGATGGAGCACTTTCCGGAGGAATCGCCATGGAAATCGCTCTTTCAAGGCGTGCTGTCCTGACAATGGACCTTGGCGGAAAGGCTTATTACAATCTGCTCGCGCAGAACGGTATCATATATAGTGACTATAAGGTTACCTATGATGAGAAGACATACGACGTGCGTGGTCATTTCAAGCCGGAAACGGTAGCAAACCAGATGGACCTTCAGCCTGATGTATGGCCTTGTCCTCTCAGTGCCGTGGCCGGAATAGGACTCAATATAAACATGACAAAGACCTCGCTGTTCACTTTCGGATTCAAATATGAGTATGGCTTGAATTACTATTATCAGTCACCACTTGTTTCTTACAAGGATTATGAGAATCCGATCAGGGCATCGTATGGAACCGGTAAAGAGGTTGCCCAATATATGTTCAATGACAGTTTCTATCTCAAGAGACGTGCTGTCTGGATCGACCTGGGCTTTGTCTTCAAATTTTAATATAGATTAAGGAATATGATGAAAAGAATAATATCAATATTGATGGCTCTTGTCACTGTCATGGGCATCTGCGTGACTGCTCATGCACAGACTGACGATTATAGGAAGACTATGTGTCTGGCTTATGTCGCCGTTGACGACAATACTTCTACGGAAGAGGTCATCGGATATCTTGAGGCCCGTTATGCCAAGGCATTGGAAACTGAGGATTTCATCCTTGTCATGTATCTTGCAAATGATGACGAGCCGATGATCGTCCAGGTCAATACCCCATATGACAACAGGGGAGATTTCCCCGCTCTTGTAGAGGCGGTCCGTTTCGGTGAGAATCATGGTGTCAACCCGAAATATGACGTAAGACGTCTTACCGGACTTATAGAGAGCCTCGATTTTCTGAAGCAAGGCACCAGTCAGGTGATCTATCGTGCGGTGGACTGGCATTTCCATGTCACATCCGGTTTCTGGGAGAAGGGATATAACGAGTCCCTGATTTCGACATTGTGCTTTGTCATAGGAGTGGAACATTTCGATACGGACAATTTCAGATTGCGCTGCTATTTCAGCAGAAATGACGACCTTGTTTATGATGAGGAGGCGCCATTCGGAGAAAAGAATTACTGCAATCTGGAGTTCATGCCTTATTATTATTAGGAATCAGCAGACGGCGCTCTTCTTGAAAGAGTGCCGTTTTCTTTTGGTCGGCTGCATGCAGCCTTTTTTTGTCAAAAAATCACTATTTCGTAAATTATTGAAATAGAGTGTTTTGTGATTTTTGGGCAAAAAAAGTTGCAAAAAAGTGTGAAAAAAGTTGCAGAAAAATTTGGAGGATAAAAAAAAGTCCGTATCTTTGCAGCCCATTTGAGAAACAACGGTGGTTGACACCGAGCATCAGATGGAAAGTTCATTGACAAGTTTGAGAAAAGATAACGAGGTAAAAAGAAGATGAAATTAATTAGTCTGTAACAGAGTAAAAAGATAGAGAGTCTATCGTGATGTTGTGGACTGCAATTTCAAGGCAACGAGTAAGAAAAGTGAGA